>DAIQAO010000004.1:0-69374 GCA_036781645.1 Dissulfurispiraceae bacterium | reverse complement strand
AGCCCGATGAAAGACCTTAGCCTCGCACTCGACCTCTTCATCTTAAGGGCGTCAAAGAGCCTTAGCAACATCCCTAATAAGCTTGGCAATGACAAAAACATTGGAACAGAAGTTGACCTCAAGGCAACTTACAGAGTCGCAAAGAACCTCACATACTTCATCAACAGCGGTATCCTCTTTGCAGGCGACTTCTACAAAGACACTGCAACTGGTCCGACAAGCGATCCAAAGAACGCTATTGTATTCCACCATGGACTTACATTTAGCTTCTAAGACTGCTTAGAGTAAAAAATTTAAGGGCTGCGGATTTTCGCAGCCCTTTTTATTCAGCCCTTTTCCATCTTCTGTGAATCCATAGCCATTCAGCAGGGTGCTGCCTAATATACTCCTCTATATAATATGAAAAATTTTTCGTATCCTCGAGGAGGGCTTCTTGTTGGCTCTCCTTTTTTGATAGCTCGACTTCAGGATAGAGGTTAATTGTATGACTGCCATCTATTGCCCTGCTAATGAATGCCGGCATAACAGGGCTGCTTGTTCTTCGTGCAATAAGTGAGGGCGCTTTAGTTGTCCATGCCTTCATCCCCATAAAATCAATAATAACCCCTTCTTCTGGCAGGACAGCCTGATCTATCAGAATGCCAACTGTTTTATTGCCTTTCAATTCAGACAATAATGCCTTTAATGCACCTTTTTTATATATGACGCGGTTGCCATATTTAGCACGAACCTTTTCTATTAACTGGTTAAGATAAGGGTTATTCTGAGCTCTTGCAACTAAAGATATATTAGATACTTTTAAGCCGAAAGCGAGGGATAATAATTCCCAATTGCCGCAATGACCTGTAAAGAAAAGAACCCCTTTGTTTTTTGCAAGTGAATTTTTATAATTCTCGATACCCAAAATCTTGACCTTCTCAATAATGCTGCCTCCCAAGCCATAATAAATTTTAGCTACTTCGCTTAAAGAGATGCCGAGATTTCCAAAGCATTTTTTGGCAATGATTTCGGGCGGCTCCGAGATCTTAAGGGCGCCTGTGAGAATAGTCTTTCTGATATTTTCGGTGGCTATTTCACGCCTTTTTTTCCAAAGGTGAAAGAGCAGAAAGCCGAAGGACTCTCCAGCTTTCTGCGAGATTTTCAACGGTAGAATTGCAAAAGGAAGCAGAAAAATAACTATAAAAGCTGCCTCAAGGATCCATTTTATCTTTTTCATTGTTGAGAGAGTTATTTGTTTCCTTTTTCTTTTCCTCTTCTTTTTCCTGCTTTTTTTCCAGCGCCTCTGATATCTCGTTCAACCTTTTCATGACAAGATGATTTATAGTATTTTCGGGGTATGTCTTGTCATCCTGGAGTTCTCCAGCAGGCATACCCGTTAAAAGCTCCAGCCCCTCTTCCATCCTGTCGATGGGATAAATAGAAAATTTTCCGTCTCTGACAGCATTAACAACCTCTTGTTTCAGCATAAGATGTTTGACATTCCTTCTGGGGATTATCACGCCATGGCTTCCGTCAAGTCCTCTGTATTTACAAAGCTCAAAAAATCCTTCGATCTTCTCGTTAACGCCGCCTATGGGCTGAACATCGCCATTTTGATCCATTGAACCTGTTACAGCAATATTCTGTTTAAGCGGAATATTTGCAATACTGCTCAGAAGGGCATAAAGCTCAGCACAGGTGGCGCTGTCGCCCTCAACCATCTCATATAGTTGTTCGAAGGTAATAGAGGCTGATAGACTTATGGGTTTTTGCAGTGCGTACTTGCTGCCTAAGTAACTCGAGATTATCATAATAGCCTTAGCATGAATCCTGCCGCTCATCTTAATCTCGCGCTCGATATTCACCACTCCAGCCTTCCCTGTATATGTCTTGGCAGTGATTCTTGAAGGTTTGCCAAAACTATAGTCGCCAAGATCCAATACGGCAAGACCGTTGACCTGTCCAACCTTGCTCCCTTCAGTATTTACAATCAGGGTATCTTCGAGCACCGCCTCCCTGATTCGCTCCTCTATCCTGTTTGACCTGAATATCTTCTCCTCTGCAGCCTTAAGCACATGACTGGCGCTTACAACATTACTGCCGTCTTTAGTTGCCCAGTAGTGAGATTCCCTCAGCATGTCCGCTATATCGCTGAATCTTGTTGAGAGCTTATCCTGATGACCAGCAAGGCGGCTGCTGTATTCTATTATTTTTGCCACCCCTGTCTTGTCAAAAGGCTTCAAGCCCTCTTCCTTGACACATGAGGCAATGAAACCTGCATAGTTATTTATATTTTCAGGGGTTTTGTCCATTCTGCTATCAAAGTCTGCCTTGACTTTGAAAAGCTCTCTGTATTCCTCATCTAAATTGTAAAGAGTGTAATATACATAGGGAGTTCCTATAAGAATAACCTTGACATCCAGGGGAATTGCCTCTGGCTTCATAGCTACGGTGCTAAGCAACCGATACTGTTCCCAAACATCCTCAACCCTTATCTCTCTGTTTTTAATAGCCCTTTTTAAGGCGTCGTATGAGAACATATTTTTGAAAAGGTCTAAAACCTGTATGACTATATACCCCCCATTAGCCCTATGAAGAGAGCCTGCCTTTATCATCGTAAAGTCAGTCACAGCCATTCCGAACTGAACCTTGTGCTCTATCCTTCCGAAAAGATTAAGATATGTAGGGTTGCTCTCAAAGACAACAGGAGCACCCTTAGAGTCGCTATTGTCAACTATCAGGTTGACTGAATATCTGGCAAAGGAAATCTCCTGCTTAGGCATTTTTAGAAATGGCAGGGGTGAAGGCTGTTCTTCCTGAGCCTTGAAATCGTCAAGATTTGTCAGGACATCTTCCTTGACGGCAAGGAGATAGTTTTCTATAGCCTCTATGTCGCTATATTTTTTTATCAAATCTTCGATAAATACCCCTATTGCTTCGAGGGCAATTTCTCTCTCAAGTCTGCTCAGCATCTCCTTGAGTATTTTTTCTGCCTCTCTGATTGCCCTTGCCACGTCATCAAGTTTTTCTTGAAGAGACTTTCCGATTTCCTCTATCTTCTTTCTCGTTTTTTCATCAATAGAGGCAAACTCCTCCTCAGTGAGGGATTCTCCTGATTTCTTAATAGGCACTATCAAAAGTCCTGTTGGGATTTTTCTTATGGCAAAACCTTTTGCCTGAGCCTCTTCCTCAAGGCTTGTAAATAAAGCCTTTTGTTTTTGCTGGAACTCATCTATAATCTTGCTTTTCTGCTTATCATATTCCTTTGATTCGAAAGCCTTAATAATTTCCTCTCTAATAGTTTTTATTAGGTCATCCATGTCCTTTTTGAATTCCCTTCCCCTACTTGGAGGAAGTGAAATAGCCATTGGGGCATCAGGATTCTTAAAGTTATAAACATAGCACCAATCATTCGGAACTCTTTCTTTGGCAGCTTTTTCTAGCAAAAGGGCTTTTACAGTTCTTGTTCTACCTGTGCCGTTTTCTCCAAGTGCAAAAATGTTGAATCCCCCGTGATTAAGGTTTAAGCCGAAATCTATGGCTTTAAGCGCCCTCTGTTGTCCTATGGTCTCTTCAAATTTGCCGATGTCTTC
This sequence comes from Dissulfurispiraceae bacterium, assembly GCA_036781645.1. GTDB lineage: Bacteria > Nitrospirota > Thermodesulfovibrionia > Thermodesulfovibrionales > Dissulfurispiraceae > DYHD01. Next base: position 65,802 of record DAIQAO010000004.1, on the reverse strand, counting down.
AGTTGTGTTAAAAGCAAAAATATTTGGGTCACAGCATTTGTATAGATCTTCTGTTTTAAGTGGAACCGTCATAATTTATCTCCTTGACTTTTATTTTGTATTGTCAAAAGTCTTTCCCCTCTCCCCCAAGGGGGAGAGGTTTGGGGTGAGTGGGGTCTTTTATATACTTCAATATGTTTTAAAACACTTTTTCATAGAACTCTTGACGCCAACTTTTTAGGGAATAGTCGTTAGTAAATATTATTCAGTTTTTAAAACCATTCACCATCCACTACTTCGCTCTTGGGTGATATTGATAATAAGCCTTTTTAATCCTGTCGCCTGAGACCTTGGTATAAACCTGAGTGGTCGATATATCGGAATGTCCAAGCATTTTCTGGACAGACCTCAGGTCTGCGCCTCCATCAAGAAGGTGGGTTGCGAAAGAATGTCTGATAACATGAGGCGATATCCTAAGCCCTGCTTGTTCACCAAGCCTTTTTAGCGCCTGCCAAAACCTTTGACGGGTCATGGGTAGTCCCCTATTAGTAAGAAAAAGATAAGGAGATTGCTTATTCTTTAGGTATTTATGTCTTAAGCCGTTCATATAATTTTGTATTTTTGCCTTTGCCCTTTCATTAATAGGAACAACCCTCTCCTTAGAACCCTTGCCCATAACCCTCAAAAAACCGCCTTCGTAATTGATGTTGTTAATCTTTAGAGAGATAATCTCGCTCACCCTGAGTCCTGAGGAATACATTAATTCAAGCATAGCTATGTCCCTGATGTATGAGCTGCTATTGCCGTTAGTATTTAGAAGATCAACTATCTCGCCGAAACTCACGGCTTTGGGCAGTCTCTGCCATCTTTCAGGAGTCCTGATAGTTTCAGCAGGATCTTCGAGCATTATTTTTTCAATTATAAGGTATTTTACAAAACCCTTCAGTGATGACAGAAGCCTGCATATGCTTGAGGCTGAGACTCCATTGTCCCTCCTGAAGGCAATATAATCGATGATGTCCTGTTTTCTAAATGCCTCCAGAGGGATTTTCCTTTTGCCTAAAAAATCTGAAAATCCCTTGAGGTCGAGGCGATATGATTCAATGGTATTTTTAGAGAGACCTCTTTCAACGGCAAGGTATGATAAAAAGTTCTTTATTAGATTATCTGACATAATAATCTATCCCTGAATGAGTTCTCATGGCACTATAAAGAATATCGGCAAGTTTAAAGAGATTCACCGTGTCATACCTGTTGTAAGTAAGCAAAAGTTCCCTTGCTTCCAGACTGCCTTTTTGGTAATGACGCCACAATTTAACGGCATCGTATCCATCAAACCCTGCCACAGATTCATCTCTTTCAATGCCGTATAGGGCTTCAAGTTTTTTCAAGCCGCCTTTTATACTTAATTTTCGTGATGCCGTGCAAAGATCAAAATGTGGAATATTGATTTTCAGGTTTGAGAAGGAATTTTTTAAAAATGGGATGTCGAATGCTGTGCCGGCAAAGGTTATGAGATATTTATAGCCGTTAAGCTCCCTATAAAGATTGTGAGGAGTGAGATTTTCATCCTTCATCAGATATCTCCACTCAAATCCGTCATAAAAACCAACGAGTGTAATATACCCCCCATATCTTATAGGCAGTCCGTTTGTTTCTATATCAAGACAAACTGCGTCACCCTTGAATTCTTCAAAAAGTCTCCAGTGCTGGTTTCTTTTTATAAAATGAAAGAAAAATTCAGCGTTACCCTTTAACAACTCTCCTGATAATTTTTTCAGTTCATTGTTGTATAATTCTTTTCTATGGAAACTTAAACCTGTAACATTTTCCCTGCTAAGAAAATCGTCCCATGTCAGGATCCCCTTCCGCCAGAGATGACGTTCAAATTTCTCACCAATGCCGTTAAGAACCGAGAATGTATGACGTATCATGATAATTATTATACTCCATGTAAAGGTAATTTATTAAGCTTCAATACCGATTAAAGCGGGATGCAATTCAAAAGTTGCCCCCTGCCTTTTGCATGAGCATTTATCTTTTTAGTTCTTAAGAAGTAAAATATAATGACAGTTTCAATTTAAGGAGGTAATATAATGAATTCAATCGAAATAGCAATGAGGATGGAATCTGATGCTGTAAGGTTTTATACCGAAGCTGCTGATAAGACATCAAATCCGGTAGGCAAAAAAATGTTTCTGACGATAGCTGAGGATGAAAAGAGGCATCTCGATATAATAACCAGAATAATTAAAGGGCTTGATATCAATGTTTCAGATGTTAGCCCGATGCAAAATATAAAGACAATATTTGAAACAATGAAGGATAACATGATGACTAGAGCCGCAGCTACAAATGATGAGATGGAGGCATTCAAGATAGCAATGCAGATGGAAAGGGAGGGCATAGAGTTTTATAAAAACCTTCTGCCCTCACTAAAGATTGAAAAGGAGAAAACATTATTTGAGAAGCTGATCGCTGAGGAGCAGCAGCATTATAAGATCTTTGCAAACACTCATACATTCTTGTCAGATACTGGAAACTGGTTTATGTGGCATGAACACTCAATAGTTGAGGGATAAACAAAACTGGATTAAGGTTTTCGCTGAACAACCCCCTTGCCTCCTTTTCTAAATGGGAATTTCATCGTGGAACTCATCTCCGAGAGAGGGAATTTAAAACAGGAAGCCCTTTTATAATCTGGAAATTACAGGCGCTAACCTTTTCATGATATTTGTCAAAAAGGTCTTCCATAGAGCTATGACGGGGTATAAGGCTTAAAAACCCTGCAGAAGTCTGCAGGGTTTTTAAAATTGATAACTCCTGATACATTTCAGGAGATGTGCTGCGGCTTTGCGCCATTCATTTGATTAATCGGCTATTGTCAAGGCTTTGAAAATCTTTTTGGTCAGGTATAATCTATGTTAAAATATCGATAAAATTTCATGATTATTATGAAATCATACCCTTCCAAAATAAATTCTTATATACCTTCGAATCCGAGGGATATGACGCTATTTCTAGAGGCAAAACATGGGTAACCCAAAGGAGGCTGAAGACGAAGCGGAAGCCTCGACTGCCGATACTCTAAAACTAAGCATAAAGTCTCACAAAGGCTTGCCCATGGACGAAGGTAGTTCTTTGGCAAAGAATCGAATATTATTTCGGACACATGTGGTAGAAAATAAAAAATTTTAATAAGCTAAAACTCACGAAGGAGGATGGAAAATATTTTACCCCATTGTACAAGGGGGATGAAGGGTGATTTTAAGGACAAAGAAATTAATAAAACCTCCCCTGACCCCTCTTTGCTAAAGAGGGGATATTTTCGGAACAATGCTGAAGATAATGTTTTTGTGTACCGCTAATTCCTGCAGGAGCCAGATGGCTGAAGGGTTAGCAAGGGAACTAGGGAAAGGTTTAATCGAACCATACAGTGCAGGAATAATGACTGCCGCTGTCCAACCGAGAGCTATTGCTGTTATGAAAGAAATTGGCATTGACATCTCAGGACAGAGATCAAAGCTAATTAACCCAGATTTGCTCGAAAAAATGGATATGCTTATTTCCCTTTGCGACTATGCTGATAATTTATGCCCGCAAATGCCACAGGGCGTAAAGAAGTTACATTGGCCCATCAAGGACCCCGTTGGGACATTGGGAACAGAAGAGACTATTATGAAGGAATTTAGAAGGGCGAGGGATGAAATCAGACAGCGGATAACGCAGTTAATAGAGGATATAAAAACTTCTAAAAATGCTGACAAAACCATATGAGAGAAATTATACAGCGTATCAAAGATAAAAGGACAACATACCAGGAGTATGATTTCACACAGACTGAAAGTTCTGCCTTAATGACCTTTTTTGATTTGGCTCAGGAGCTTGAAAGCATTGAGGACTTTTACAGACTTTGCGTGTCTATACCAAAGGTCTTTTTCAATCTCGATGCAGGGATTTTTATAAATGATTCAAAACTTAATAAGATGGTCTTGGTTGCAACTACAACTGGAGAGCCTGCTCAATACATTTTTACAATGGATGAGGACATTGAAACAACTGATAGTCCCTTTTATACTGATTATGGGACTATCCTTTTTGGTTTGAAGGGCAATAGGCTGCTCATAGATCAGATTCCCGAAAGGGTTAGAAAGGGGATACTTGGGTTCCTCGAGATTTTCCCCGCCCATAGACTGAATAATAATCTGGAATTCTTCCTCCAGAAATATGCCAACAGGATAGGTTTCAATTTGCATAACCGCTTTCTGTTTGAGAAAAATGTTGAACATCTTAAATTCATACGAAGTCTCGTGACAGATATAGAACATAATGTCATAGTCCCAAATATGGTATTCAAACTATTTTTGAGGAGGCTTAAAGGCAAGATACATAAAAACAGGGAGATAGAGAGGTTTCTTATCCAGCATACATCCGAAGATGTCTGTGACGGATTATGCATGGAGCGCCTTTTTGATGAATTAAGAGAGGTTAATAAAGGCTTAAAAGAGGAATATGAAAATATAGAGAAGCATTATCGCAATACGAGTCTGTTTCTGGAGACCCTTTTAAGAAGAGGCCATTTTGACCACGGCAAATTGACTCTCCGCAAAATGCCATGTAATATGAAGAGAGATGTGGTTCAGCCACAGTTAGAGAGATTCATTGAGGATTTCAGGGACAGAAATATAGTAATAGACGATAGGTTCAGTGGCATACCTGATGAGGATGTAATTAGTGTTGTTGATATAGGGCTTATAGCTCAGGTGTATGCAAATCTTTTCTCTAATGCCGTTAAATATACTGAAGAGGTTGTCAACCAGTATGGTGAGCGTAAGAAATATATTGCCTACGGGCGGGAGATTTTAAAAAACCATTTCGGGGAAGGCAGAAATGGGATTAAATACAATGTCTTCAGCACCGGAAGACACATCGAGCCTGAAGAAAGAGATAAAATATTCACTGAAGGTTACAGAGGGACTAATATATCTTTCAAACCAGGCACTGGTCATGGGCTTTCCTTTGTAAAAAATGCTGTCGAAATTCACGGCGGAGAGGTTGGCTACGAGGCTACTCCGCTTGGTAATAACTTCTATTTTATCCTTCCGGAGTGATTTCAAGTGATAAGGTCTTCTATAAATATCGAAGAAGAAATGAAGGTAAGTTATCTGGATTATGCCATGAGCGTAATCATAGGCAGGGCATTGCCAGATGTTAGAGACGGGATGAAACCTGTTCAGAGAAGAATTCTGTATGCAATGTTCAGGGAAGGTTTGCTGCCCGGCAAAAAGCATTCAAAATGTGCAGGTGTAGTCGGGGAAGTGCTTAAAAAATACCATCCCCATGGAGACACCGCAGTTTATGACGCCCTTGTTCGCCTCGCCCAGGATTTTAATATGAGATATCCACTCATTGATGGGCAAGGCAACTTTGGTTCTGTTGACGGTGATCCTGCTGCGGCTTATAGATACACTGAAGCAAGGATGTCAAGGATAGCCGAAGAATTTCTCGCTGACATAGACAAAGAAACAGTAGATTTTACGCCCAACTTTGATGAAACAACCGAAGAGCCCGTTGTTCTGCCAACAAGAATTCCCAATCTCTTGATTAACGGGGCATCGGGCATTGCGGTCGGCATGGCAACAAATATACCGCCCCATAATCTCGGGGAGGTTATAGATGGACTTATAATGCTTCTTAAAAACCCCGATACAAACATCAATGAACTGATGAAAAAAATTAAGGGTCCCGACTTTCCCACAGGCGGCACTATATATGGGACGGATGGGATAATATCTGCTTATACCAATGGCAAGGGTTTGATTAAGGTAAGGGCAAAGACACGATACGAAAAAGACCAGAAAGGTGGCGAAAGCATTATTATTGATGAACTCCCTTATCAGGTAAATAAAGCCCGCTTAATTGAAAAAATCGCTGAACTTATGCGAGAAAAAAAGATTGAGGGAATCTCGGAAATAAGGGATGAATCTGACAGGGAAGGTATAAGGGTTGTTATTGAAGTAAAGCGCGGAGAGATGCCTCAGGTTGTGCTTAACAACCTCTTGAAGCACACCCAAATGGAGACGACTTTTGGAATTATCATGCTTGCCCTCGTAGGTAACCAGCCACAAATCCTCAATCTACGGGATATATTGAAGCATTTTTTACGCCATAGAAGGGATATCATTGTTAGAAGAAGTCGATTTGAGCTTAGAAAGGCGGAGGAACGGGCTCATATATTAGAAGGGCTGAAAATAGCCCTGGATTATATTGATAATATTATCAAACTAATCAGGTCGTCAAGAACGCCAGAGGAAGCAAGGCAGGGCTTGATATCAAATTATCCACTCACTGCTGCCCAGGCTCAGGCTATACTCGAAATGAGACTCCAAAAGCTTACGGGTCTCGAAAGAGAAAAAATCATAAAGGAACTTGAAGATGTTCTTGGCGAGATAGTGAGATTAAAAGAGATATTGGCAGATGAAGACCTCGTCTCAGCAATAATCAAGGATGAACTCCTTGATATAAAAAAGAGATACGCTGATGATAGAAGAACTAGCATAGAATCTGAGATAGCCGAGATAAAGATTGAGGATCTTATTGCAGAAGAAGAGATGGTTATAACACTGTCTCATGAAGGTTATATAAAGAGAATGCCGTCTTCAACTTGCAGGAGCCAGAAGCGTGGTGGCAAGGGTAAAAAAGGTATGGAGACTAAGGAAGAAGATTTGGTCGAACAGCTTTTCACGGCTTCTACTCATGACTATATGCTTTTTTTCAGCAATAAGGGTAGGTTATATTGGATGAAGGTATATGAGATACCCGAGTTGGGCGGAAATAGAAAAGGTAAGGCATTGGTAAACCTATTGCGTCTTTCCGAAGGAGAGAGAATTTCAACAGCTATTAATACTAAGGATTTCAAAGATGGTTATCTGGTGATGTTTACAAAAAAAGGCATTGTTAAGAAAACATCCCTTGAAGAATTCAGCAATCCAAGAGAAAAAGGCATAATCGCCATAACCATATCCGATGACGACGAGCTAATCTCAGTTAAAAAAACAACTGGCAATGATGAACTCATAATAGGAACAAAAAAGGGTCTTGCCATAAGGTTTCAGGAAAAACAGGTAAGGGCTATGGGCAGAACTGCAAGAGGTGTTATAGGAATAAGGCTTTCACATAAAGACATGGTTGTATCCGGTGATGTGGCTGAAAAAGGAACTTATTTGCTTACCATTACCGAAAAAGGCATCGGCAAGAAAACTAAAATTGAAGACTATCCCCTAAGAAATAGGGGGGGCAAGGGGGTTATTTCGATTAAATTGCTTAAAAAGGGTGGAGATGTGGTAGGATTAATCCAAGTCAAGAATCAGGAAGAGATTATTATAATAGCAAGCACAGGCAAGCTGATCAGGCTCAAAACGGAAGATATCCCTCTTTTGGGTAGGTATGCACAGGGTGTCAAGCTTATGGAGCTCGATCCTGATGACAAGGCTATGAGCATCAGCAAGGCTGGCAGGCTTGATAATGGCGACAAGGCGATAGAAGATTGAGAACTTCTGAGATTTTAATCTTTATTTTTATTATCGGTTCTCTTTTTTTCAATTGGCCTCTATTGCAAATAGCGGGGCAACATGTCATCACATATCTATTTGTCTTTTGGCTCATATTTATCGCAATCGTAGCCTTAGCAGTCGCCAGCAGAAAAAAAGAATAATGTTTATATTTTTGGTATAATGACAGAAAAATATATTTTTAACGGAGGCAATAATGCCAGAGAGATTATTGATTGTAGAAGACAATGAGTTTCTCTGCAACTCCCTCAAAAAATTATTTTTAAAAGAGTCTTACGAGGTTACCGCTGTTTCCAGCGCAGAATCAGCTTTAAGGGCGCTGGAATCCCAGCCCTATAATCTTATAATTACAGATATCATTTTGCCCGGCATTGACGGCATTGAACTTCTTGCCAGGGTTAAAAAGGAGTATCCTGAAATAATAGTTATAGTTATGACCTCTTATGCAACTATTGAATCCGCCATAAAGGCATTCAGGCTTGGCTCCTATGACTACATAATCAAACCTATAATAAATGAAGAAATAAAGATGCTTGTCAGAAATGCCCTTATGAAAACATTGCCTATAAAACCTGCGATTGAATCCTCCCAATCCCTTGAAAACAAATATGATTTCAGCAGCATAGTTGGTCAGAGTCCAGCGATAAGGGCTGTTATAGAAGAGGTTAAGATGGTTGCTAACTCAAGAAGCAATGTCCTGATTCTTGGTGAAACCGGAACTGGCAAGGAGCTAATTGCCAGAGCAATCCATTATAACAGCAAAAGAGCTGGCGAGCCGTTTGTAGCTATAAATTGCAGTGCGATACCCGAAAATTTGCTTGAATCAGAGTTTTTCGGACATTCAAAAGGGGCGTTTACAGGGGCTGTATATTCAAAAAGGGGGCTTTTTGAAGAGGCGGATAAAGGGACGGTATTTCTTGATGAGATTGGAGACCTAAGCCACCATCTTCAGGTGAAACTCCTCAGGGTGCTGGATGACAGGGAAATCAGACCTGTTGGTTCATTGCAAAGCAAAAAGGTTGATATAAGGTTTATTGCTGCGACCAATATGGACCTTTTCAACGCAGTCAAGCAGGGCAGGTTCAGGGAAGACCTTTACTACCGTCTAAATGTAATAAACCTGAAACTCCCCCCCTTAAGGGCTCGTGGTCAAGATATACAAATACTTGCGCAGTATTTTTTAGAAAAGTATTCTACTGAGATGGGCGGCAAGGCAAAATCTTTCGATGAAGAATCCATGGCAGCTTTAAACAATTATTATTGGCCCGGCAATATCAGGGAATTGCAAAATGTTGTTGAAAGAGCTGTCCTCTTATGTGATTCAGAGTATATCCGCCTGGAGCATCTCCCAGAAGAACTCAGAGAGGCAGAACCCCTGCACCTTGACATGTCCCAAGGTGTGCTTTCTATTGAAGAATTCACTAAAAGGGCGATTATTAAATATCAATCGAAATATAGTGAACAAGAGCTCGCGTCCATGCTCGGCATAACACGAAAAGCCCTGTGGGAAAAAAGAAAGAGATGGGGAATACTTAAAAAATGAGTTACCTTTTTTCTTGCTAATGCAACCTAAAGTAGCATAATCCAGAAAGGGATTTTTTCTTTATAGGTCAGCGCAATCAAGAGCCTTTTTCTGGGTTGAGCTATTAGCTTGCCGTTTTTCAGGCATACGAATTGCTTTATACTTTAAGAAAATTTAATTTGGGGTATAGCGATGTATAATATTATTGAAGAAGTCATGGATTTTCTCCGCAAGGTCCCTCCTTTTCAGTTTCTTGATGAAGAAACCTTAAGAAGCATAACCAAAGATGTTTCAATGGAGTTGTACCCAAAGGGAACTACCATCCTTTATTACGGCGGCCCAATGGGGAAACATCTGAATGTAATTAAAAAAGGAGCCGTCAAAATCTCTCTTGGATTTGCCAACAAAGAAGAGGTGACAATTGATTATCGGAGCGATGGAGATTTAATTGGTTATCTCTCCCTTTTTGGGGCAAAAAAATCGAGGGCTAATGTTGTAGCCATCGAAGATACTATTTGCTATCTCCTGAAAATAGATGTTATTACAGAACTGGTCCAAAAGAACCCTCAAATCAGGGAATTCTTTCAGGAGTCATTTCTCAATATATTTCTCGACAAGGCATATGATCAAATTTACAGAAAAACCATGCCGTATAGCATCGGAGGAAATATCTTTTATACAACCCCTGTTGGCGAACTGGCCGCAAAAAAGGTTGTAACAGCAATAGAGGATATAACTATTCAGGAAGCAGCTAACATCATGTCCCGCAACAGGATAAGTGCCCTTGTCCTTGTTGACTCAAATAATATGCCAGTTGGGATTGTAACTGACAGGGATTTGCGGGATAAGGTCGTTGCTAAGGGAAGAAATGTCGGAGAAGCTATTAAAAATATAATGAGCCCGCCATTAATAAGAGCAGATTCCAAGGAATTCGGTTTTGAAGTCTTTCTTAAGATGCTCAAACACAATGTTCACCATGTCTTGATTATAGATGATGGGACACTATCGGGCATTATAACTAATCATGATTTTATGATAATGCAGGGCACCTCGCCTATAACGCTTGTCAAAGACATTGAGAACCAGCAGACAATCGAAGGGCTTATGCCCCTATCGAGAGGCGTTGACAATATAGTCGGGCTTTTTTTGAATGAGGGCGTTAAGGCAACCAACATAAGCAGGGTTATATCTGAAATTAACGACAGGATATTAAGAAAAATACTCGAGATTGCAGAGCAGAAATTCGGGCCGCCGCCTGTGCCATATTGCTGGATCGTCTATGGCAGCGAGGGGCGCAAGGAACAGACTTTCAGGACTGATCAAGATAACGCTATTATTTATGCAGACCCTCCTTCGGCTAAAGATGATGAGGTTATAAAGGGTTATTTTGGGCAATTTACCCTATTTGTCAGGGAAAGCCTCCAGAGGTGCGGCTTCCCCCTTTGTCCTGCTGATTATATGGCAAGCAATCCAAAGTGGTGTCAGCCTCTTGATGTCTGGAAAAAAAGATTTTCGAACTGGATTTCATTCCCCACATCTCAAGCAATTATGAATTCAGTTATATTTCTTGATTTCAGAGGCGTTTATGGGGATTTAAGCCTTGCTGAATCTCTGAGAGACCATATCTATTTCAACCTTAGAGAGCAGAGAGACTTTTTCTATTATCTTGCCACTATGGCAGTGAAAAATTCCCCGCCCCTTGGATTTCTTAAGACAATTGTCGTCGAAAAAAGCGGAGAGCATAAAGATCAGCTTGACCTTAAGACAAGAGGAATAGCTCCTATAGTGGATATAGGAAGATTATACGCAACGGAATATCGTATAAGGGAAACATCTACCCATGACAGGATAGAGGCGCTAAAGGACAAGGTCAGGGTCATGAAAGACCATGGGGATGAGCTTATACATGCCTTTGAGTTTATCATGCTTTTGAGGATGCGGCATCAGTTCAGACAGATTAAGGAAGGATTGCTCCCTGATAATTATATCTACCCAGACAGGTTAAGCAATCTTGAAAAAAGGACTATTAAAGAGGCTTTCAAGATTGTCGGTGTAATTCAGGATGTGATTATTCTGAATTACAACATTATCTTATGATTGTTGCTTGAGCTGTCCAGATACAAATTAACCAATTATTGATTTAATCAAAAGAATTCCTCTAAACTTTCTTAGAGCCAAGCAACTAAATGGCATTGTCCCGAAAATAGCCCTTTTTAGCAAAGAGGGTTAGCCCTGTTAGAGGTCTTTCTGATTTGGTAAATATTTCTAACGGGGTTAGGGATGATTTTGTGAACTTCTTTATATTGAAAAATCCTTCTTAATCCCCTTTTGTAAAAGGGGGGATTTTTTCATCCTCCTTTGTGAGCTTTAGCTCTTATCGATTCGGGGGAAAGCAGGAATCCACTTTTTTGTTCTGGTGTGTTTTGCGCCCCTCACCTGCTAAATATCGGGGACAGGGAAAATAACCTTTGACAATACGAAACATTAAAATAGGAGGAGAGTTTTTATGAGTTGTGATGATTTAATAGATGTCCTGATAGAGTATTCGCATTTATTTATCGGGGAGGGAAAAAAGAAATTTCATGAGGATAAACACGGCTGTCATATCTTTATGATAACTGAGAAGGGAATTAACAGGGATATTAAATGCTTTGAAGAAGACACGGGGTTAGTTGGAAAGTTTTTTGGCAGAAAGGATGTGTATTGTTATGATGAATACAAAGGGGTTAAGATTGGGATAAACCTCATTTACCGGCTGAATAGGCTAAGAATGATAAGTCTGACAGCCTTCAAAAAGGATGTGGATCTAATCTGGCCGCCTAAAAAAAGGACTAAATCATAAAAAAACCGCTGGAAAACGGCTTTAACCCGGTTCCCAGCGGCTATCTTTATACGACAAAGCCTTGCCTTTAGTCAGGCAATCTCATCCTGTTTACAAAATCCTGAACCTCAGGACCTTCAGGCTTAGTTATCAGCGACACAATTACAGCTGTGATAGCATTCCCCAAAAAGGCGAAGATACCCCACGAGATTGTGCCCATTGGGTCGCCCATAAAGACTATAGGCTTCCATTTTAATATCCCAACACAGATGATATAAGGCAGCGAGATTGCAAGTCCGACTATCATTCCTGCAAGCATGCCGTATCTGTTAAGCCTGTGCCAGAAGATGCCAAGCATTATAATAGGCGTAAATGTGGCTTGTGCAAACACGAAAGCCCACCCGACCAGTAAGACGACATAAACGGCGAATGCTGGGTCTTTAAGTGCAAAATAAGCCTTTGTAGCGCCTACAATTCCGATTACGACGAGGAGAATTCTGACGAGGGTAAGCTCGGTATGCTCAGTCGCTCTTGGGTTGATAAATCTCTTATAAACATCACGGGTAATACCAGTTGACATGGCAAGGAGCAAGCCGTCAGCGGTGCTGAGGGCTGCAGCCAATCCGCCAACAGCGACAAGAGGCGCTATCAGCCAGAACATGCCAAACATATCAGGCATGCCGACGACAACTATATCACCGTGGAAGACTAACTCGGCAGGCTGTAAAATGCCGTCTGCATTCTTATCCCCCACTTTTACAAGACCTGTAGGGAGCCACTTTTGTATCCACGATGTAGCCATAACCTCTGTAATAGGTTTGCCCCACAACTCTGTAAAGGCGTTTCTTGCTATTGCAGCATAAATGGTTGCAGTGGTGTAAAGCAGGCCGATGAAGAAGAGAGCCCATCCAACGCTTACCCTTGCTGCCTGCACCGTGCGGACGGTATAGAATCTAACCAGAATGTGCGGGAGACCCATGGTTCCGAGCATCAGAACCAGAGCGAAGAATATCCAGTTAATAGGACCTTTTCCGCCTCCAACAGTTCGGACAAAAGGCTCTGTCCATAGAGGTAGATTAAAGGCTGCCTCTTTAGCTTGAATCTGGTCAATAAGGTCACCGTAAAGCAGATGTGGTAATGGCAGTAAGCCTAAATAATAAGAGGCTATAAAGACGGGCGTGCAATACATAGTAATCATAACGAAATATTGCAAGAACTGAACCCATGTGATGCTCTTCCAACCGCTTGTCCATGCATAGGCAAGGGCGCCGAAAACGCCTAAAAAGACGGAGACGGTTGCAGGCAAGCCAAGAAATCTTGAAAAAACAACACCGACACCGACAAGCTGAGCGGTTAAATATGTAAGAGACATAACGAAAATCATTACAACCGCCACTGATCTGACAGGTCCCCACCCGCCTGCTCTTTTTTCGAGCAGTTCTGGGACGGTATAAGTTTTGGATTTTCTGACAAATGGTGCGATGGTAAAAGACATTAAGGTATAACCTAAGGTCCAGCCAATAATAAATGGCATAGCATCATACCCTAACAGCGCAATAGCTCCTGCCATTGAGAGATAGCTTGCAGCGCTCATCCAGTCGGCTCCTGTGGCAGCGCCGTTGACAAACGCCGGGATATCACGGCCTGCGACATAGAAGTCGTGTGAAGAATGGGAATGCAGCGATAAGGCAAGAACAAGATAAACCAATATCGAGCCGATGACCAGCACCATGCTGCCGATAAACTCGCCTGCCGTATAAACTAACATAACAGACAAGATTATCCATACTATTGCAGCTATAAGAGTTGCATTAACAGGGTGTTTAACATTCATTCTAGCTCCTCCTTTGCAACCTTTGCCTTCAGGTCGCGGTCAAGCTTGTTCATAAGGGCTGCGTATACGAATATTAGAATGACCCCTATCACAATCACAATCATCGCATTAATATACATGTGCATCGCTGGAAGACCCAATACCCTAACCCCTTTCCAGAGCGGAGCCATTACAGGCAGGACTATCGCAATGATACACCAGAAAACCAGCCAGATAATTGTTAAATTTCTGACCTTTGACCAATAATACGTTTTTACATCCATAATCTTTAACCTCCTCCTTGATATAAATTTTGCTGCTTCAAGCCAATGTATCCGGATACATTAGGTTTGCCGATTTTAAGTAAGGCGTCAACGGTGGAAACCTTCAATTCTGCAAGATACACAATCAGTTTTTGGAAAAGCTGCGCAGTTATATAGGCATCGCACAAGGCGTTGTGCATTTCCTTTGCTTCTATACCCATTGATTTCGCAATATCCCAGAGGGATGTAAAATTCAAGAAGTCCTGTGGGAGAGCCTTTGTTTTAATAAGCCATCTATATAAGAATAATGTATCTATTGCGATGGGGTTAAAATCCTTCTTGAGATGTCTTCGAATCTCTCTTCTCAGAAATGCCAGATCGATGATAATGAAATGACCGACAATTATTGAATCCCTGAAAAAGTCAAGAAACTCTTCAAGGACAGGCTTTATGTGGGAAGATGATTGGAGGTCGGAGGCAACCATGCCGTGCACCAGAACACCTTCTTTTTTCAAAGGACATGTTGGCTTAATAAGTTTAGAAAATGAGTTTCCTATTTTTATTCTTTTGCCCCTCATCCTGACTCCGGCGATAGACACTATCTCATCCCTGCTCTCGTCAAGTCCTGTAAGCTCAGTATCAACAACGACAAAGTCTGTATCATATATCAGAACCCCTTTTAAACCTTTCTCTTTGCTTTTAAAAATAGTCTCAATTTTTAAGTATAGGCTTTCCAGCATCTCCACCAGTCTTCTCAATCTCGTTTTTGGGCTTATATTGAAAACAATCTCTCTTTCGCTACAAGGAATGCTTCATTTCCAAAAATGCCGAATTTACTATCCTTAAATTCTTAAAATGTGAACTTCAAAGCTAATCTAAGATAAGAAAAGCAATTAATATGCCAGATTACTCTAAAAGCAAGAAAGTTTCAGCAATAATGTTGTATTGTCAAAGTTATTTTGAACACTTGGGAAAAACTGAACGGGCTTTAAAAAATTCTCGAGTTGAAAAAAATAAGCAAATCACCTCAAAAATTGGACCATAATGTTACCAAAAGTAACTGAAAAAGAATCGTCATAAACACCATCGGGAAATGAAGTGATTAGTGAATAAATGATTGATTTATCAGTGAATATAGAATCAAAGGGATTAGTGCAATCTTATCATTAATGAATTGCTTCAAAGATGTTCGCAGGGGGATTTTTGAGCTTTCCCTTCGCGCCTGATCGCAATGACAATATTCTATCGCTATTTTTGGGTTCAGCTACTTGACTTTTTTAGAATGCTTTGGTTTACAATAATTAATTTCAGCTATATCAATCAAATAAAACAGTAAAAGGAGGAGTTTGAGTATGTCCGAAAAGAAGGAAATTTCGGTATTGCTTGAGGAAAAGAGGGTCTTTCCGGCCCCGAAAGAGTATGTTGAAAAGTCTTATATCAAGACGATGTTTGAGTATGAATCGATATATAAAAAGTCTGTTGAAGATCCCATAGGCTTCTGGGGAAAAGAGGCTGCAGAAAGATTGACCTGGTTCAAAATGTGGGATAAGGTGCTCGAGTATGATTTCCACAAGCCTTATATTAAATGGTTCCAAGGTGGCAAGTTAAACGTATCATACAACTGCATCGACAGGCACCTTAACAGCGCCACGAGAAACAAGGCAGCTTTGATTTGGGAAGCAGACGGCGGCGAGTATAAGACTCTCACATATCAGCAGTTGTCTTATGAGGTAAACAAATTCGCTAATGTACTCAAGAAACTCGGCGTTAAGAGAGGCGACAGGGTCTCGATATACCTTCCAATGATACTTGAACTCCCTATAGCAATGCTTGCATGCTCCAGAATCGGCGCCATTTTTAGCGTTGTATTCGGCGGCTTTAGTTCGCAGGCTTTAAGAGACAGGATTCAGGATGCCCAGTCATGTGTTGTTATAACGGCTGATCAGGGTGTCAGAGGCGGCAAGACCGTTCCACTTAAAGCTAATGTTGATGAGGCGCTCAAGGAATGCCCATCAGTGAAAAATACCATTATCGTTAAAAGGACAGGCGGACAAATTGCATTTGAAGCTGGCAGGGATTTATGGTGGCATGAATTAATGGCTGATAAAGACCTTCCTTTATATTGCGAGCCCGAATGGATGGATGCTGAAGACCCGCTCTTTATCCTCTATACTTCAGGGTCAACAGGCAAACCTAAAGGTGTTCTTCATACAACAGGCGGGTATTTGCTTTACACAAACATCACCTTCCAATATACATTTGATGTAAAACCGGAAGATATCCATTTTTGCACAGCTGACATCGGATGGGTAACAGGCCACAGCTACGTTCTCTTTGCCCCTACATCTTTTGGCGCTACAAGCCTCATGTTCGAGGGTATTCCTACATATCCCAACCCTGGCAGATTCTGGGAGATAGTAGATAAACATAAGGTAAGCATCTTCTATACAGCGCCTACAGCTATAAGGTCGCTCATGAGGGAAGGCGAAAAATGGCCCTTAAGCTATGATTTATCCTCACTCAAGGTTCTTGGCTCTGTCGGAGAACCTATTAACCCAGAAGCATGGATGTGGTATTACAAGAATGTTGGGAGGGAGAGATGTCCAATAGTTGATACCTGGTGGCAGACAGAAACCGGTGGATTTATGATTACTCCCCTTCCAGCAGCTATCCCGCAGAAACCAGGCTCTGCGACCAGACCATTCTTCGGCATAGTTCCAAAGATTGTAAGGCAGGACGGCTCTCCGGCTGATGTAAATGAAGGCGGCATCCTGCTGATAGAAAAGCCATGGCCTGGAATGCTAAGAGGCACTTACGGAGACCCCGAGAACAAGAGAATCAAAGAGGTTTATTTCTCGGGCTTCCCCGGTTATTACTTCACGGGTGACGGAGCGAGGATGGATGAAGACGGCTATTACTGGCTGCTGGGGAGAATCGACGATGTCATTAATATATCTGGCCATAGACTTGGAACCGCCGAGATAGAATCTGCACTTGTTGCACATGAAACAGTTGCTGAGGCAGCTGTTGTTGGGTTCCCCCATGATATTAAAGGTGAGGGCATTTACTGCTATGTTACTCTAAAAGAAGGAGTAGAGCCTACTGATGAACTCAAAAAGAAGCTTGTAGCTCACATCAGAACAGTTATAGGACCTATCGCAACTCCAGATAAGCTTCAGTTTGCTCCGGGTCTGCCAAAGACCAGAAGCGGCAAGATAATGAGAAGGATTTTGAGGAAGATTGCATCGGGAGATATCGACCAATTAGGCGATACCAGCACGCTTGCTGATCCTGCCGTCGTTGACAATCTTGTAGCCAACAGGCTCTAAAATTTTCTGATATAAACCTTTAAAAAGAACATCCGGGAAATTAGCCCGGATGTTCTTTTTTGTAAAAAGGTATTCTCTTTAATGCCGGAGTGTTTAACTTGATGATTCCTTGTATTCTTGCTACAAGGATTTCTTGTGTCATTCTACAGGCTCCAGAATGAGGCTTCGACAGGCTCAGCCTGACAAAGCTATCAAATACTTGACCAGAAAATCCACCCTTAGACAGACCAGTGTCATGAGCGATGATACCACCCTTGGACAGGCTCAGGATGACACGATTTGTAGAGAAGGGCTCAAGTGACAACTGTCATGGTGAGTTTGTCGAACCATGGATCCTCAGAACAAATCGGGGAATGATCTTAATTTATAGAAATTCAGGAACCTTCAGTTACTCGACACCTGACACTATTCACCTGATTTTCTTTTCTATCCGTGAACATATGCCGTGCAACATTCTCATTTCCCATTCAGAAATGCCCGCCCTTCCGATAAAACGCCTTAAATTTTGCATCATCTTTTTTTGAAAGTCTTTATTGCCTTTCGGAAAATAACCGAGATTATGTAAAGTTTCCTGTATTCTCGTGTATAGATAATCGAGTTCTTTTTGATTTACAAATTCAGTCCCTTTAGCTGGAATATCTGCTTGGTTTTCAACTCCTGCGATTGACAGCTCATATGCAATGATTAATACAGCCTGTGCAAGATTCAGGGATGGTTGTTCAACATTTGCAGAAATCGTCATCATAAATCCACACTTTTCAATCTCTGTGTTAAAAAGTCCTTTATCCTCTCTTCCAAAGAGTATCGCAATTTTGTTATTACTTAAAGCTGCATTAAAAAGTCTGCCAGCGCCCTCTCTGGCGCTCAAAAATACCCCCCTTTTTCTCCCTCTTCGCCTTGATGTTCCAACTACTATGGATTTGTCTTCAAGAGCCTCCTCCAGAGTTTCATATATCTTAGCGTTGTCGAGCACATCAAGGGCATTGTGAGCCAGCCATCTTGCCTCATTGTTGATAACTGCTTTCGGTTTTATAAGCAAGAGGTTTTTAAAACCCATGTTCTTTATAGCCCTTGCAGAAGCGCCTATATTACCTGTCTCTATGGGCTCAACGAGAACAAAATAAACATTTTCTTTCCAATTCGTCATTATTTTCGTTACCGGAACTATTTATTATCGCCTTGAAGATATTCCATGTATGTCTTAATCAGTTCATTAAGTTCCATGAACCAGTCCTCAATCACTGTGTCTTGGGTTGACTCATCCTTAAGTTCTTTATGGCATATCCTTGTCTGTGCGATTATAAAATTTATTGATTCATTGTCAGAAAAGCCCGCCAATTCCAGAACGTTGAAAAGAAATTGCAACGGGATAGGCATTTCCAATATGCCCTCTCCTTCAAGGAAGTCCTTAAAAAAATCCTCTTTATATATTATCAGCAAAATATCCTTCATTATAGAAGACTGCTTTTTAAAGCCCCTCTGAAAATCATAAAAGGCGTTCCTGAGAGCTGGCTCTGTGAAGCTTCCATCTTTCCATATGATTGCGTCAGTATAAGACCTGTCCTTATATCCTTCGCATCTGGCGAATTTCGTCTTCTTCTGTTCCATAAAAACAAAATCCTGCAAACCCTCAGGGTAAACAGCACAGAACGGGACAATACGGCACTGAAGAGGTTTTTTGCCGAATTTATGCAGTCTGCATAATCTATCTTCGTCAAGGGCGAGACAGTTTTTTCTGAATCTGTTGCCTGCAATGAAATCGCCTAAAATATAATAATCGTCAATCTCGCCTCCCATATTTCTGAGAAAGGTCTTATGTTCCTTATCAAGGGGGGAATATTTTCTGAACCCAATATAAATCGGGAAAATTTCATAAAAATCTTTGATTTCCTCAACTGTTATAATTGTTGCCCCGTTACAGCAAACCTCTGAGCATAATTTTTCGCAAACGAAACTGCATACATCCATTTCCCTATCGCCTGGCACTATGAATTCGGACATTTTTGAAAGCTCCTTTGAATTGTTTATGTAAGATTATACATTTGCAAAGACAAATAGTCTATTTTTACAGGTTAAAATTTTATCTATTTGAAATATTCATATCCGCTTTTTCCGCTTGTATTCTGAATCTCTCAGCAACAACCGTGTCCATTATCATCTGAACCATATGATAAACAATCCCGGGTATTAAAGCCATAGGGTAATCTGCTGCAAAATAACCCGCCCAGATAATATATGATACTGTCAGGGTCTTTTGTGATGTGTGAATAGTAAAGGCGACTGTCGAAGCCCTGTCAAGCGTGATGCCTTTAGATATGCCATAATTCATAATTAATATAACCGAATGCAGAATAAGCATAAAGACACCAACAACAACCACTGAAGCGCCAGCCTGAATAATTTTGTCGCTCGAACTTGCAACAGCATTAAAAATAATAATAAGCACAACGGATTGTTGAAAAATAGAAAAGGTTTGTTTGTATGGCTCAAGTTTATTCTTTACAAAAGGACGGACAAACTGCCCAAGCATAGTTGGGACAAGGATTGTAGTGATAAGCCCAAATAGCATTTTCAAAACGGGCAGTTCAATGTCTGTTCCTATACCTATAAGCAGGCTTAACGAAAAGGGAATGGTAAATAGTGCAAGCAGGTTTCCAAGCACGCAGATGAATAGCGATAGGGGGACATTGCCCCTTCCAATGGCGGTCATGACGGTTCCCGAAGCAACTGTAACAGGGGCTGTTGCAATAATGCAGACACCTATGACGAACTCGGCAGGCAGTATTGGCTGTGCAATTAGCCATGATAAAAGTGGAAAGAGTATGAGGGATGAAATCATTGCGGCAAGAGGCGCTTTGAAATTTTTTAGGTTTCCGGTAATGCTCGATGTCTCAAGGGTAAGCCCTGTGATAAAAAAAGCGAGGAATATGCCTATGTTAAGTATGCTGTAAGTTCTGACCCATCTGCCGATATCGGGGAAAACGTAGGCGAGAATAATCATTATTGCAATGCCTACAAAAAACCACTGTTTTTTCAAGAATGCCTTCACGGGAAACTCCGTTTATCACCTGTATGTGTAAAGTCTGTCTAATTTATTTTAAAGTGTGCAATCTTTCCTCTGCATCCTGAAAAAGTTCTAAAAAAACATAGCTTGACAAGCATATCCATGAGCAATGATATTATCTTTATTGGCTCATCCTTCGACAAAAAAATCGTGTCATATCCCTGCTTGAATATTATTATGACACCAGTGATTGTTAATAAACAAACATTAATTATGCACCCAAAAACAGCCCTTCCCATCTATCTTGTTGATTTTATTAAATTTATCAGTTCTATCGCTGATTTTGGGGTTTAAAAATGTTATAATTTATAACTCATCACACAGAAAGGGGTTTAGATATGCTTGAAGATAATTTGCCTATAGGTTTAACCTTTGATGATGTTCTTTTAATGCCTGCCAAATCCGATGTAATTCCCAAAGAAACCGATATAAGCACCAAACTGACCAGAAATATTACCCTCAATATCCCGATTATAAGCGCCGCTATGGATACTGTCACTGAATCTAAGTTGGCTATTGCAATAGCAAGAGAGGGTGGTTTGGGCATTGTGCACAGGGCTATGCCGCCCGAGAAGCAAGCTTTTGAGATAGATAAGGTCAAAAAGTCTGAAAGCGGTATGATTGTTGACCCTATCACAATATCGCCTGATGAACCTATATCAAAAGCGGTTAAATTAATGGAAAGGTATAAGATTTCTGGCGTTCCTGTCACCGTTAAAGATAAGCTTGTAGGCATTCTTACTAATAGGGATTTACGCTTCGAGACAAATCTGGATAGAAGAGTTGAAGAGGTTATGACTCGGGAAAAACTAATAACTGCAGCGGTCGGCACAACCCTTGAAGAGGCTAAGGATTTACTTCACGAGTATAAAATAGAGAAACTCCCCATCGTGGATGATGAGTTTAATTTAAAAGGACTCATAACTATAAAAGACATCGAAAAAAAGAGGAAGTATCCAAATGCCTGCAAAGACCACATGGGACGGCTGAGGGTTGGCGCAGCCGTCGGAGTGGGGGAAGAAGCCATTTATAGGGCGGAATTGCTTGTTAAAGCCGGCGTTGATGTAATAGTTATAGATACTGCACACGGCCACTCAAAGGGAGTAATAGAGACATTGAAGGAAATTAAGAGGCTCTTTGATATAGATGTGATAGCCGGTAACATAGCAACTGCTGAGGCAGCGGAGGAATTAATACGTGCCGGCGCTGATGCCTTGAAGATAGGAATAGGACCTGGTTCTATTTGCACGACAAGGATAGTTGCAGGCGCAGGCGTTCCCCAGCTTACGGCTATAAGCAACTGTTACAAAGTATCTTCTAAAGCTAATATACCGCTTATAGCTGATGGTGGAATCAAATATTCTGGGGACATCTCCAAGGCAATTGCCGCAGGTGCCCAGTGTGTGATGATAGGGAGTCTCTTTGCTGGAACGGATGAGTCACCAGGAGAATTAATTCTCTATCAGGGCAGAACATACAAAGAATACAGAGGTATGGGCTCCCTGGGGGCGATGCAACAGGGCGCACAGGACAGGTATGGACAGCAAGGGGTGGAATCTGAAAAGCTTGTTCCAGAAGGTGTTGAGGGCAGGGTTCCCTATAAGGGGGTTCTTGCTAACAGCATACATCAGCTTGTCGGAGGGCTTCGAGCAGGCATGGGTTACTGTGGGTGTAGCAGCCTTGATGAGATGAGAACCAAGGCAAGGTTTATAAGGATCACAAATGCCGGGCTCAGAGAGAGCCACGTACATAATGTCATTATTACTAAGGAAGCTCCCAATTACAGGATAGAGCAATAAAATGCTTAATACCGACAAAATACTTATTCTGGACTTTGGCTCTCAATATACACAGCTTATCGCCAGAAGGGTCAGAGAGCAGAAGGTTTATTCAGAGATATATCCCTTTAACGTTCCTATAGAGAGGATAAAAAACTTTGAACCTAAAGGCATTATAATTTCGGGCGGTCCATCAAGCGTATATGAACAAGGCTCGCCTATTCCTGACCCTGGGATATTCAATTTAGGATTGCCTGTTTTAGGTATATGCTATGGGATGCAGTTGATGGCGCATCTTCTCGGCGGGAGAGTTGCGAAAGCCTCAAGAAGGGAATACGGAAAGGCTGAACTCTTTATTGACGACGATAAAGACATATTCGCCCAAATACCTTCAAGAACCAATGTCTGGATGAGTCATGGAGACCGTATTGAAAAACTCCCTAAAGATTTTTTTGCTGTGGGTCATACCGTTAATTCTCCTATAGCGGCAATGGCTGATCCCAAGAGACGATTTTATGCCCTCCAATTTCATCCAGAAGTTGTTCATACAGATGAGGGTCAGAATATTTTGTCTAATTTCATTTTTAAAATATGCGGATGCAAGCCTGAGTGGACAATGAAATCCTTTATAGAAACAGCAAAAAAGGATATCGCTGAAAAGACAAAAAACAGCAAAATAATATGCGGTATAAGCGGCGGAGTCGATTCATCGGTAACAGCCGTCCTTCTTCATGAAGCTGTAGGGGATGCGCTGACATGCATTTTTGTCGATAACGGACTACTAAGACACAATGAAGCTTTTAAGGTTGAGCGGACCTTAAGGCAAAATTTCCATATGAATATTATATGTGTAGATGCCTCTGAGAGGTTTTTGAAAAAACTCAGCGGTATAAAGGAACCTGAAAGAAAAAGGAAAATTATAGGAAACGAGTTTATTCGGGTCTTTGAAGAAGAGGCTCAGAAGATAAAAGATGCTGCATTTCTTGCGCAGGGCACCCTCTATCCCGATGTTATCGAAAGCACATCTTTCAAGGGACCATCGGCTACAATCAAAAGCCATCATAATGTAGGGGGGCTTCTCAAGAAGATGAGGCTTAAACTGATTGAGCCATTGAGAGAGCTTTTCAAGGATGAGGTTAGGCTTTTAGGGCGTGAGTTGGGTATGCCTGATGAGATTATTAACAGACATCCGTTTCCCGGTCCAGGGCTCGCGATAAGATGTATCGGTAATGTTACGGCTCAAAAAATCGAACTGCTTAGGAAAGCGGATATGATAGTTCTTGAGGAGATCAAAAAAGCGGGCATTTACAATGAGGTATGGCAGGCATTTGCTGTTCTTCTTCCAGTGAAAAGTGTAGGCGTAATGGGTGATGAAAGAACATACGAAAATGCAATTGCTGTCAGAGTCGTCAAAAGCATAGATGGCATGACAGCCGACTGGGCAAAGATATCTTATGATGTATTGGGAAGCATTTCTAACAGAATAATCAATGAGGTTAAGGGTATAAACAGGGTGGTTTATGATATTACCTCCAAACCGCCCGGGACAATAGAGTGGGAATAGGTATGGTGCTCATTTAAATTGACTAAAATTTATCAATTAGGAAAGGCTCTTTCAGGATTTATATCATCGACCATGCCCTTCTAAAAAATTCTTATATGCCTTACAATCCGAGGGATATGAGCGCCATTAGAAAAACCATTTGATTTTTTTCTTATTTTTCCCTAATGACAATTGTGCATTTTCTTTTTGAGTTCAACAAATGGTTTACCGTTAAAGTGATTCAAGCTCTCAATCATGCTCAACAAAAATTAGCTTACTTGTATCGAACCCTGCTGCTTGAGCCTTGGCGATGAGCATGTCTTTTATACTTTCATCTATAAGAGGGGTTCTGGCGAGAATCCATAGATATGATTTATTAGGACCGCAAACAAGTGCATATTGATAATTTTTGTGGTCAAGTTCAAATATTATATATGACCCGTAAAAGGGACCAAAAAAGGAGACTTTCAGAAAACCTTGTTGAGAACTTTTTACAAAATATGCCTTACCTTCTGCTTGCTTCCATTTATTATCCTTTTTTGAAAATCCTCTGTTTAATACCCTAACACCGCCATCCTCGAGCAAGGTATAATCTGCAGTTACACGAGTCAAGCCTCTTTCAAATGAGTGATCAAGCCGTGCAATCTCATACCATTTACCTAAATATCTGTCTAACTCAAAATTATCTATGGGCTTGACATTTTCGGGTATTCCGACACAACCGCTTAAAAATAATATCAAGGTGATCAAAATCATTTTCATAAAAGAATCTCTCCATAAAAATAAGGATCCTTCAGGTTTTGAAAGACCCACATTTTTTTTTCCTTAAAATAGTATGATAAATGATAACATACCCCGAAATTCCAGATATGAAACTTAAAACAGTAGTACCTAATAAAAAAGAAGGCAGAAGTGACTGCATCTCATATAAAAACTGATAAAAGGTAATTTCGTTCCAGTTAATATCAGGGATTATTTGCCTGACTCCTAGCAACTGAGCCCCGAACCATGTAGCAAAGGTGTAGATAGGCACAATTGTCCATGGATTTGTAACATATACGCCTGCAATGGTGACAAATTTATTGAGTTTAAAAATCCATGCTGCCGCTATGCCTAAAAGGGTATGAATACCGAAAAACGGTGACATGCCGATGAAAACCCCTACACCAAAAGACAAAGCCACTTTCTTAGGAGAGTCGTTTACTATCATTAACTGTTTGATTCTATCGAGAAGCGCTAAAATGCTGATAACCCTCCACCTTTAACGGAGATTCGCTACCATCAGAGGCTATCAAGATTCTCTCATTGCAGACAATTTCACCGATACAGGTTATTGCAGTAAAGTCAGAAGCTGGTAGGGATTCTAAGTTATCTGCAGCTATTTCTGGAGGGAGCGTGAAAAGTAGTTCATAGTCTTCTCCACCTGAAGTTGCAAGAGGGTAAACATCAAATCCAATGATTTCAGCAGCCAGCTTAATCTGAGAACTAAGGGGTATTCGGCTTAAATAAATCCTTGCCCCGACATTGCTCTCATCGCATATTCTGTTTAAATCGATAAAGAGTCCATCGCTGATATCTATCATTGAGGTTGCATTGTCAGCGATAGAACCGAGGCTTCTTGCCGCTGGCACTAAATGCCTTCTAATAAGGGGTTCTGCTATGGAGAAGTCTATTTGTTTGAGCTCTGAATTGATAGTCAAAGATAGACTTTTGGGGTGTTTAACAAGATTTTTTGATGTTATGAATTTGTAGTTTTTAATTATGCCCCTATCAATAGATGTGAGCCTTTTCAATATCTCCAGCCCGCATGCAGAGTCGCCTAAAGTGCCAGTGATGTATATTTTATCGCCGGGCATTGCTCCAGCCCTTGTAATGAAGGTATCAGTAAAACCTACTAAAGTTGCGGAAAAGGACATCTCATTGATGGCTGATGAGATATCCCCTCCAAGGAGTTGTAAACTATATTTGTCTAAAGCAGATAAGACTCCATCAAAAAAGTCCCTGAAAAATTCCTCGTCGGTATCTTCTCTCATGGCTGTATCGAGAAAAACAAATCTCGGGGTGCCGCCCATGGCATAAATATCGCTTACATTGACAGAGATAAGTTTGAAGCCAATCTGGTAGGCAGAAGTATAACTAAGGTCGAAATGCACACCTTCATTCATCATATCAGTTGTAACCAATATTTTATTTTCAGCACAGGAAAATACAGCAGCGTCATCCCCTATGCCGACGATTATACCGCTGCCTTTTTGAACTGTAACAGGACTAAACCTTTTTCTTATTTCGTTTAGCAGTTTCAGTTCCCCGAGAGAGCGCAGTTTCATTTTTCCCCTTCCTTATATTACTGTTTCCTATGGCAACTTTTAATACATCGTCCATTGTCTCAGCAAGAACAAAGTTTACACCTTCTTTAACGTATTTAGGAAGTTCGTCCAGATCTTTCTTATTTCTGTGGGGTATGATGACTGTCTTAATGCCCATTCTTTTGGCTGCAAGGGTCTTTTCCTTGAGTCCGCCTACAGGTAGAACTCTTCCCCTAAGAGTTACCTCACCAGTCATTGCGACATCTCTCTTGACAGGTTTTCCTGTCAGGATAGATGCTATCGTAGCAGCCATAGTTATACCTGCCGAAGGTCCATCCTTTGGTATTGCGCCAGCAGGTACATGAATATGCAGGTCTGTTTTGGACAGCATTTTTTCACTAATACCCAAATCCTTTGCGCGTGATTTAATATAGCTCAACGCTGCATGGGCAGATTCCTTCATAACATCGCCTAATTGCCCCGTAAGAGTTAAACTACCCTTACCTTTCATAGTTGTAGATTCAATATATATCACATCCCCGCCAGCCTCGGTCCAGGCAAGGCCTGTGGCTACGCCTACGATGTCCTTTTTCATCTCTTCTTCAGGCAGATAGAGCGGGGCACCGAGATATTTATGGATATTTTTTGTTGAAATATTAAACTTTGTAGCTTTTTCTTCCGCCACTTTTTTTGCAACTTTACGGCAGAGGTTAGCTATCTGACGCTCAAGGTTTCTTACCCCAGCCTCCCTTGTGTATTGAGAAATTATCTGCCTTATAGCCGATTCTCCTATTTTCAATATTTCGGTATTTATTCCATGCTCATCAAATTGTTTGGGTATAAGATATTTCTTGGCTATCTGGAGTTTTTCCTCATCGGTGTAGCCAGAAAGATAGAGAATTTCCATACGGTCTTTCAAAGGGCCTGGTATGGTGTCAGCCAGATTGCCTGTTGTAATAAACATTACATTAGAGAGGTCAAAGGGCACTGCAAGGTAATGATCCATAAAGGAATTATTCTGCTCAGGATCAAGAACCTCCAGGAGGGCTGAAGAGGGATCGCCCCTGAAATCTGTGCCTATCTTATCAATTTCATCGAGCATGAATACAGGATTGTTCGTTCCAGCAGTTTTAATTCCCTGAATAATCCTTCCTGGAAGGGCTCCAACATACGTCCTTCTGTGCCCCCGTATCTCAGCCTCATCCCTGACACCTCCAACGGACATCCTTATGAATTCCCTACCAAGCGCCTTTGCTATAGAACGTCCAAGGGATGTTTTACCTACTCCCGGCGGACCAATAAAGCATAAAATAGGTCCCTTCATCTTTGCCTTTAATTTCCTTACGCTTAGATACTCAAGAATCCGCTCTTTTATCTTTTCCAGGTCATAATGGTCTTCATTGAGCACCTTTTCTGCCATTTTAATATCCAATTGATCCGGCGTGCTTTTAGACCATGGCAGTTCGGTAAGCCATTCGAGATAAGTCCTTATAGTTCCAGATTCTGCACTATCAGGGTGCATCTTTTCGAGCCGCTTTAATTGCTTTTCGGCTTCCTTCATAACCTTTTCAGGCATTTTAGCTTCTTCTATCTTTCTCTTAAACTCTCTTATCTCCTCACCGCGCTCATCTATTTCTCCAAGTTCCCTCTGAATCGCCTTAAGCTGCTCCCTCAAAAAATACTCTCTCTGAGTCTTGTCTATTTCTCCTCGCGCTTCGGTCTGTATCTTCTGCTGAAGGGTAAGGAGTTGAATCTCTCTGCTTAATATCTCCCCTATTTTGGTCAGACGAGCCATAGGGTTTGACATCTCAAGTATTTCTTGAGCCTGTTCAGTTCTTAATCCAAGATTTGACGATATGAGATCAGCAAGCCTACCAGGGTCATCTATATTCTCTATAGCTATCATTATGTCAGGGGGTGCTGCCTTGCCCAGAGAAATTGTTTTCTCAAACTGT
The DNA here is from genome assembly GCA_036781645.1 of Dissulfurispiraceae bacterium. Classification (GTDB taxonomy): domain Bacteria; phylum Nitrospirota; class Thermodesulfovibrionia; order Thermodesulfovibrionales; family Dissulfurispiraceae; genus DYHD01. Next base: position 37,858 of record DAIQAO010000004.1, on the reverse strand, counting down.
TCTTTCACATTTCTTATAAGGGCTTCATTTTCCAGGCGGGGCTCTTCTATCTTATCATCAACAATCTTCTCTATCTCTGCCATGAAAAAGGGGGCTCTCTGCGAAAACATCAATGCCCTTGCTTTGACAAGTCCCTGAACTAGTATTTTAACCCTTCCATCGGGTAGTTTAAGCATCCGCATTATCATGCAAACGGTTCCGACGGCATATAGGTCTTCAGGTGTAGGTGTTTCTACATTGACATCCCTCTGAGTAAGAAGCAAAATCATACGGTGTGAATTTAAGGAACTGTCAATAGCCTTTATAGAGACATCTCTGCCTACAAAAAGAGGGAGTATCATATAAGGAAAGACAACGACATCCCTGACCGGTAAAACTGGGAGTTCATCTGGAATCTCAACATCTTTAGAATCAGAATCTTTAATTATTTCATTCATTAGTGTATCCTCCATATTAATAGTAGCTTTAGCGCATCAGGAAAAAATGAATTCCCATCATCTTGTTTCTATTTTAATTTTGATTAGTTTATCCCTTAGCTTGGGGAATTTAATTGTTACCACCCCGTTTTCGTAAAAAGCAGTTCCAGCGACAGTATTGACAAGGATAGGTATTCTCATCACTCTCCTGACGGTCTTTATATTTCTCTCCATACATAAAAATTTGATCCCCTCCTCCAAGTATTCCTCTTTCCCAACAAGGAATAATCCCTCTATAATCAATAAATCTTCGTATACCTTCACAGAGATATTCCTGATATCTATTCCGGGTATATCTATCTTAAAAATGAGTTCATCATCAGTCTCGTAAAGGTCAATAAGGGGCTCTTTATAAGTCTTAACCTCATAAAAAAACAGGTTTCTTTTCATGATAAAGTTTTAACCCTCTCGATAAGAAACTGTTTAAATTTTTCAGAAAGTTCGCTTTTTGAAAGGGCGAAGTCAACCACGGCTTTCAAATATCCAAGTTTTTCTCCAGCATCATACCTTTTACACTTAATAGGATAGCCATAGATCGGGATTTTACCTGCTATCTTTCTAAGGGCATCAGTAAGCTGAATCTCTCCGCCCACCCCTGGTTTTTGCCTCTCCAGGATATCAAATATCTCAGGAGTCAATATATACCTACCTATGATGGCGAGATTTGAAGGAGCTTTTGCAGGCTCAGGTTTTTCTATGAGGTCATTAATTCTGTAAATATCCCCTTCAGGTTCTCCATCAATAATTCCGTAACGATTAACATGAGTTTCAGGCACCTCTTCCAAAGCAATAACAGAGCATTTTTTTTGGTTATAAATACTTATCATTTCCTCAAGCAAACGGCAGTCTGGCTCCAGCAAGTCATCGCTCAAGATGACAGCAAATGGTTCATTTCCGACAAAAGGTTTGGCACATAAAACGGCGTGCCCCAATCCAAGGGCAGAGCGCTGGCGGATATAACCAAATTTTATGTTGTTTAGCTTGTTGACATCTTTGAGAAGCTTTTCCTTTCCTGTTGTTTTTAATTTTTCTTCAAGTTCATAGGCGCAGTCAAAATGGTCTTCGATAGACCTTTTATTCTTACCAGTAATAATAATAAACTCATCCAAACCCGCCCTTACCGCCTCTTCAACGGCATATTGAATCAAGGGTTTATCTACTATGGGCAGCATCTCTTTTGGTGAAGCCTTTGTAGCGGGCAAAAAACGAGTCCCCAGTCCAGCGGCAGGAAGCACAGCCTTTTTTAATGATACGCCTTTGGGGTATGTATTCAAGACAACCTCCTTACTCACGGGTTATGTAAATCCGAATTAATGCCACTGCAATGAGCATGCTTAAAAAATTATTCTCAAAATCTCACATTTTAGCAAAGAGATATCAAAAGGAGATTTTTTAACTTATCTTATGCGCATGAATTAATACCGATGATAAACAACCTGGATGCTTTTTGGTTTCAAAATAGCAATCGCTTTATTTTTTGTGATATTTTGCCTAATAATCATTAAAAAATCAATGTCAGTTCATCAATTTTCGCTGCAATATCAGGAGACTGCATCAGGGATGTCCCTACTAACATAGCGTCAATACCCGCCTCATTCAGCTTCATTACATCTTCTTTGCTTCTTATCCCACTCTCAGCAATAACAATTTTCCCAGTCGGGATGTATTTTTTAAGCCTTAAGGTAGTATTTAAATCAACATCCATAGTTCTGAGATTTCTGTTATTTATACCGATTATTTCAGCCTTTATATCAAGAGCCTTTTGCAATTCATCTTCGTCGTGAACCTCAAAGATCACATCCATTCCTAGCTCATAAGCAAGATGAGAATAATCTTCTGCACGGCTTCTCTCAAGTATAGAAGCTATGAGCAATATGGCGTCTGCTCTATTTGCCCTCGATTCGTATACTTGGTACTCGTCGAATATGAAATCCTTTCTAAGTATTGGCTTGGTTAAAATGTTTCTGGCTTGAGGAATGAACGATAGTTCACCCATGAAAAAATCCTCCTCAGTTATTATAGACACAGCATTAACAGGCTTATTTTCATATATCGAAATAATCCCTTCGAGGTCGAAAACCTCCCTTATAACCCCTTTTGATGGAGAAGCCTTTTTCACTTCCGCAATAAGTTTAATAACAGAATCTTGCCGTATAATAGAACTTTTAAAGTCCCTTGCGCCCTCGAGGCTGCTTAATCTACTTTTCAATTCGCCAACCGTCAATTTACCCTTTGTATAGTTTAAACGCTCGGCTTTCTTTCTCACTATTTCCCTGATAATATCCATAACTTTAATTATAGATTTCTTTGAGAAAACTTTTCCATTTTTTAAAAAGCCGAAACTATAAATAAAGCAAAAACGGCAAAATAATATGACTTTAAATATTGTCTTTCGGCATACCTGTCCAAAATAAATTCTTATATACTTTCGAATCCGAGGGATATGATGCGATTTCTGGAGCCAAAGCCACAGGTAACCTCAAGGAGGCTGAAGACGAAGCGGAAGCCTCAACTGACGATACTTCAAAACTAAATATGAAGTCTGTCAAGGGCTTACCCATGCCCCTAAGATAGCCATAGGATCATAAACCTATTGATTTACAGGTTATTGCGAGAACCCATAGGGTTCGTGGCATCTCATCAGAAAAGGCGAGATTGCTTCGCTCTGCTCGCAATTACGAGGTGCTTATCTCTATTTAGGACATGAACTAAGGTAGTTCTTTGGCAAAGAAATCGTATCACATCCCTGCTTGAAGATTATTTTGGACACCTGTGGTTTTTCGGTATTTAAAAAGTTTTATGCCCTTTAAAGTAATATAAATAGTGGCAGAAAAGGCAATTATCCCAAAATTGTCGTCAAACAAAATATGCTATAAAAATCAAACGGTTTTCCTAATTGCGGACATTAGAAAAAATAACTATAAAACAACGAATTAGATCTTCAAATGACAATTCTGGGATTATATACTATTAAAAATATGGCATGAGATATCAAATTTTAAAAATAGGTATTAGAAGCAAAACAGGAAGAAAACTGAAACAAGAGGAATACATAAAAATACAGAAGTTGCCGATTTATCTTTTTTGATGATAAATTATTCCCATGTCACAAATTGAATCCCCGCTTCCCTTGTGGTCAAATTCAATGTCTTAAGCCATTTTACTTTTCCGAAAAGGGTGACCATCACCGGCATTGCTGGAAAGGGGATTTTCAGACAAAGCGTTGAACCAACTTCAAAATTAGTATCAGAACTGCGAGTTCTTATCCTGACCCCATCACTGCATATATCAATAATATCAGCCTCTATAAAAGGCTTTTTTGTCTGTTTGATACAAAATCCCATGGTTTTAAAAAAAGAGTATTCAAATATTTAACCCTAACATTATCCCGCCTTTCTTGTTTTTCCATGATAAATCACCTCGCCTCTTAGAAATTAAAATTTATATCAAATTTGCACTACTATCTATATACGAAAAACTAAGGATAATAACGAAGTGAATAAGCTCTAAAAATCATACCCGACCAAAATGAATTCTTATATACTTTACGGATCTGAGGGATATAACACGATTTCTTTAGTCAAAGCCACGGGTAACCTCAAAGAGGCTGAAGACGAAGCAGAAGCCTCAACTACCAATACTTCAAAACTAAATATAAAGTCTCACAAAGGCTTACACATGGACTAAGATAGTTCTTTGACAAAGGAATTGTGTCATATCCCTGCTAAATACTATTTTGGACACCTGTGTCTAAAAATCTTATTTTATTGTACCAAAAACAATGAGACGAATTGAATTTATGCCTAAATAAAATTCCGCCTGTCAAGAAAGTAAGCAAATTAACAAAATAGCGATACTCACTTTCTCCTGTCTATTATTAAATAACTGCCTTTGATTGATTTGGCATGCTGCTTCATCTCAGCAAGAACTTCGGATATCTGACCATAATGCTGGAATTTCTTGTATTTATTGTGAGTAATGCCTACAGACAGGCTCATAAGTGCAAATCTCATCAGTTTTCCGCTCCTGTCTATAGATTCAATAAAACCCCGTTCCCTGTCTGACTGCTCGTAGAAAATGGGTATTATTTTATCGAACTGCTCGACTATCTTCTGTGAAGTCTGTTCAATCAAATCAATATCCATAATATAAATAAAGTCATCGCCCCCTATATGACCAATAAAGCTGTTTTGGGGCTGATCTAACCTTACCATATTGAATATGAGCCTTCCGAGCATCCTTATTACTTCATCGCCGCGGCCAAAGCCATATTTATCGTTATAAGGCTTAAAATAATCTATATCTGCATAGGCGATGCCGAATTTTTCCCCTTTTAAAATTCTCTGATCTATTTGTTTTTGTATAGATATATTGCCGGGCAGACGGGTAAGGGGATTAACCTCCATAATCCTTTGTCTTCTCTGGAAGAATAGTTCGATGCGCAGATTTAAATCTTTTTCGACATCGGAAAGTCTGATGTAGTCATCAACCAACAGCGCATCCCATGAAGGGAAATCAAAATCATCGGGTACGATACATAAAATCCCAATCTGTCCAAAGATAGAGTCAGACTTGATATCATTGATAATTCTGATTAATGGGTCATTGATAAGATTTATCTCAAGGATTATCAAATCTGGAAATGCATCAAATATACTGGAAAGCGCCGACTTTTTATCTTCAAATATACTAACCTGAAATCTTTTATCAATGGTAGTTTTGATAAGAGTCAAAAAAGAAGTATTGCTGCTTATTACAAATACTGAATTAGCCATCTGAAAAATCGAGACTTTCTGCTTCCTGCAAAGAGTCTTCCATATGTATGAATATTTCTTTTATGTCGGCTTCTGACAGATTTACAATGTCCCATGCCCTGCAATTAACAGGTGGGACAAAGTTGTCTCCTGCAAAACCATGCCCCCTTGCCCTTACGAGAATATCTGATATATGAACAATTGCTGTATGCATAGGCACATTCTTAGATAATTCTGGCTTGTGATGATATTCAATTGCCTCAACAAGGTTAAAAGGGAAATTCCATTTTCTCGCAACCCATGCAGCAGCCTCTGCATGAGTTATACCGAAAATTGCCTTTTCAGCTTCAAAAATAAACATGCCTTCTGTATCAACTTTTTCCAGAACATTTTGGTAGTCAGATGGAAATTTAAGCCTAAAGATGACCTTCCCAATATCGTGAAGAAGAGCGGCAACAGAGACCTCTTCTGGCTCCTCAAGCCCATTCATAATCGCTATATACCTTACAGCCACAGCAGCGCTTATAGAGTGTTCCCACAAACCATATATTGTTTTTTGCATTACCTCAAATACCGCCACACCAAGGAGCAATCCCCTGACAATGTTTAATCCGAGCAGCAGCAAGGCTTGATTAATTGTGGATATCCTGCCGGGAAAGCCGTAAATGGCTGAATTGGCAATTTTAAGAACCCTTGAAGTCAGAACAGGGTCATTTAATATCAACGTTCCAATATCTAAGAGTGATATCTTTGGGTTTTCTAAAACAGCGAATATTTTTTTTAAGCTTGAAGGAACTGTCGGAAGAGTATCTAATTTGGTGATTTCATTTTGTAGTGTTTTTATATCGAATTTCATGGCTATTCATAAAGTTTATTAATATGTTCAATTGTTAGTCTCTTAATCAAATCCATGTGCCTTTCGTTTTCCGTCTTTTTGAATCTCTCATTTACCTCTACAAGAAGTTCCTCTTTAGGTTTGAGAGGAATCTTTTTGCCTTCGATTAAAACTGATGATATCCCCATCGCATCTATACGATCGATAACTGATGGGGTTAGCTCTGTGCCTTCAGGCAGCAAAACCATACCGCTTTCGTTCTGAATGGGCTTGGCCAGCTTCATCCCAGGTTTCAGATCGGTTATGGCAACTCGCAGCACATAAACCTCCTTATTTAACCTTAAAGTATAGCATAATAGGACAAAAAAGTTTTTTACAAAGAAATCCCTTCGTATCTGAACTCAAATAGTATTTTGGGTTCTATGGGATAAATTAAATTACAGAAATTATAACAGAATATTTTGCTGTTTAAAAAGGTGTCAGGTTTCTGTCTCGACCTTTCTGAATATCTCAAATATCGAGACAAAGAGGGCGAAAATCAACGGTCCCATTATGATTCCAAGCAGCCCAAAGAATTTAATGCCGCCCAAAACTGTAAAGAAAAGCGGGAGAAAAGGCATTTTTGTCCTGCTGCCGACTATAAGGGGACGCAGAAAGTTGTCCACCATGCTGATGCCGAAAAAACCAACTATAAGCAAAATGAAAGCCTTTAATGTATAACCCGAAAAAAACAGATATACCGCAGCCGGCATCCATATTATGAAAGCCCCTACGAGAGGCAGGAAAGAAGCTATAGCCATTGCCAGACCCCACATAACCGGTGATGAAATGCCTAAAAGGGCAAAGGCAAGTCCCCCTATGCTTCCCTGCACAAGGGCAATAATCACGCCGCCATACATTGTGGATACTATTATATCTTTTGCCTGTCTGCTCATCCGCTCCTTCTGTTCGTCGGAGAAAGGGAGGTATTCCTGAATTTTTGCAAGTATCGCTGGACCATCTCTGAGAAAGAAAAAAAGGCAAATCGCCATAATGACAAAATCGAAAACGCCTGCAAAAACTCCGCTTATGCCTTTTGTTACAATCCCGGTAAGTTCTTTACTGACATTTGCTACAATATCGGATACATTTTTGCTGAGCTCTTCTTCGTTAATCTGCAGAATTTGCAGACCCTTTTCTACAATTGTTTTTATTGGCTCTTTCTCAAGAACTGAATGCAGCAAGTTTTCCTTGTCGGGTCCTGCATACTTAAGAAGCCCTTTAGCTTCTTTTACAAGCATCACTGAAAAGTAAGAGAAAGGAGCTATCATGAGAAATATTATGATAATAATCACTATAAGTGAGACGAGGGACCTCCATTTTATATACCTGTTTAGAAAAACATGAACGGGGTAAAAAAGGAGTGAAAAGACAATGCCCCATGCTATAGGAAACAGAAAGGGTTTGAATATCTCATAGTTGAGATAGCCCAAAACAACTACAAAAAAAACCAGGACTATATAAGAAAATCTGTTTTGCATCCTTAATTTAATTAGCGGGCTTACTGCTCATCAGGCTCACCTTCCTGCTCCATATTCTTGATAATGGATTTAAGCTCTTCTTCAGTGCTTTTGAGCTTGCTCCTGCAGTATTTGCAAAGGAAGTCAGCCCTTTTTACCTTCTCGGCGAGAATGTCAAGGTCAATTTCCTCACCCTCTATCTCTCGGACTATAGCCTCGAGTTCAGCAATAGCTTCGTTATATGTCGGTTTTTTCGGCTGCTTCATTGTTGTGAGCCTCCATATCTTCTATTTTGCATGTTATTGCACCCTGATAAAGCCTCGTTTTAACTATCCCGCCCCTTGTGAGTCCTTCTATATCTTTTATAACCCTGCCCTGATAGTGGGTAATACTGTAGCCTCTCTTTAAAATGTTGACTGGGTCGAGATAATGCACTGCCTGCTCAATCCTGTTAAGTTTATTAGTATATCCTGTCAGCTTGCTTTCTGTAACTATCTGGAGTTTTTTCTGAACTGACAAAAGAACATAGCGCCTGCGCTCAATGTAGATATTAATGGCTGATTTTATAGTATAGCTGATTAAACCGACTTTGCCAATATGACGCGCAACTAACTTTACAGCAGAATTAGTCAGTTCCTGCAATACATTTTTCAGCCTGTAAGCCTCGTCTTTAAGCAGATGCTCTGACTGTCTCACAATCCGCCGATTGCAGTCGATAACCCTTTCTTCAAAGCTTCTCACGCTGGAGATAACAAACTCGGCTACGGCTGTAGGTGTCTTCATTCTGGTATGCGCAACCATATCGGCAATGGTGTCATCCCTCTCATGCCCTATCCCCGTGATGACAGGCAAAGGCAAACGGGCTATCTCAGAGGCGAGTTCGTAGCTGTCGAAACAGCTTAAGTCCATCTGAGAACCGCCTCCCCTGATTAAAACGACTATATCGAATGATTTTTTTTGCGTAATTATTTGACGCAATGCCTTTATTATGGAGCTTTCAGCCTCATCGCCCTGCATGAAAGCCTGAAACAACTTGAGGTGGAATTTATATCCATAGCTGTTATTCTCAATATGTGAGATGAAATCATCATAGCCTGCTGCTGTAGGCGATGATACAATGGCGATTCTCTGCAGGACGAGCGGCAACAGGAGGCTCTTGTTGATGTCAATCAGCCCCTCTTTTTCAAGGCGGGTTATTATTTCGCGTTTTTTTCGGGCAATATCGCCCAGTGTATAAGCTGGGTCAATGTCAATAATGTTAAGGCTTAAGCCATAAACCTCGTGGAAATTCACAGTAGCGAGAAAGAGAACCTTCATTCCATCTTTGAGAAATGCCTTAGTTTCTTGTAAAAATTTAGCGGCGAGTTTCCTGTAATCATATGACCAGATATTGGCGCTCATCCTTGCTGTTATGCTGTCGTCGTCCCTCTCTACGAGCTCAAGATAGCAGTGTCCTTTTTGGTTAACCCTCAAGCCTGTTATTTCACCCACAACCCAATAGCTGTCAGGCAGCGAGCTTGCTATTGACTCCCTGATAATATACGTCAGTTCTGAGAGGGCAAGGGGTTTATTTTTATTTAATCTCAGCATGGCATTTCTGTAATGACTTAACAGTGCCGTGGCCTTTCCTGTATGCCTCTATTCCCCGAACGGCTGACGAAGCGGCGGCGATTGTCGTGATATAGGGGACCTTGTATTTAATCGCAGACTTTCTTATATACGAATCATCAATCTTGCCGGTCTTGCCGCTTGGAGTATTGACTACAAGCCTGATTTCATTGTTTTTAATCGCATCTACAATGTTCGGGCGTCCCTCATGTATCTTGTCAATGAGCTTCGCCTTTATTCCCCTTTCAGCAAAAAATTTATATGTTCCCTTCGTAGCCATTATATGGAAACCAAGCTCTTCAAAGCGGCGGGCAAGATGCAGGGATGAAGCCTTGTCATCATCAGCTACGGTTATCAATATCGTTCCTTCGGTTGGAAGTTTCTGAAGCGCCCCTTCCTGAGCCTTATAGAATGCGAGCCCAAATGAGTCAGCAATTCCGAGCACTTCTCCGGTTGAACGCATTTCGGGACCTAACACAGGGTCAACCTCAGGAAACATGCTGAAGGGGAAAACCGACTCCTTAACACCAAAATAACCAAACTGCCTCACCTTTGTGTCTATATCGGAGAGCTTCCTGTTAAGCATAAGCTGTGTGGCATATTTCGCCATCGGAATATTGCATACCTTTGATACAATCGGCACAGTTCTGGATGCACGCGGATTAGCCTCAAGCACATAAACTGTGTTGTCAGATATTGCATATTGAACATTAATCAGCCCGATTACATTAAGTTCAATAGCTAATTTTTTGGTATATTCGTAAATGGTCTCTATATGCTGGGCAGGGATGCTGATAGGAGGAATGACACAGGCTGAATCCCCTGAGTGAATTCCTGCTAGCTCTATATGCTCCATAACAGCAGGCACAAAGGCATCTGCGCCGTCAGACATTGCATCGGCTTCCGCCTCAGTTGCATTTTCCAGAAATTTGTCAATCAATATGGGCATATCAGGCGTAATTTCAACAGCGCCCTTCACATAGTGCTGAAGCATTTCCCTATCATGGACGACCTCCATACCCCTGCCTCCGAGCACATAGGAGGGTCTGACCATCAATGGATAGCCAATTTTGTCGGCAATCCTAACAGCCTCATCAAGGGTGCTTGCCATGCCTGACTCCGGCATAGGAATGCCGAGTTTTGTCATCATCTTCCTAAATCTATCCCTATCTTCAGCTAAATCTATTGTCTCAGGAGAAGTGCCTAAAATCTTAACGCCAGCCTCAGACAATTGCCTTGCTATGTTAAGCGGTGTCTGTCCTCCGAACTGAACGATGACCCCTTCCGGTTTTTCTTTTTCGTAGATCGCAAGGACATCCTCAACGGTAATCGGCTCAAAATAAAGCCTATCAGAAGTATCGTAATCTGTGGAGACAGTCTCAGGATTGCAGTTAATCATTATGGACTCATAGCCTTCATCCCTTATTGTAAAAGCAGCGTGGACGCAGCAATAGTCAAACTCTATACCCTGACCAATCCTGTTGGGACCACCACCGATAACCATTATCTTTTTCTTGCTGCTGTAGCTGACCTTGTTCTGGGCGTTATAGGTTGAGTAGTAATAATATGCATTTTCGACTCCGCTCACAGGCAGGGGTTCCCACGCATGAGTAATCCCTATAGCCTGCCTTGCATCCCGTATATCCTTTTCGGTTATTCCAAGAAGCTGCCCTAAATATTTATCGCCGAAGCCATCTTTTTTTGCTTTGATAAGCAGCTCATCGGGCAATTTTTTCCCTTTATATTTGAGTATTTCTTCTTCAAGATTTACAAGCTCCCTCATCTGCTCAATAAACCATGGTTTTATAAATGTCTTTTCATAGAGTGCCTCTACTGAAGCGCCTTTTCGGAGTGCTTCATACATTATAAACTGCCTCTCGCTTGTTGGAAAGGACAGCATTTCCATTAGCTCTTCGAGGGTTTTACTGTTGAAGTCTTTTGCAAAACCAAGCCCTGCCCTACCCGACTCAAGAGCCCTGACCGCCTTATTCAGAGCCTCTTTATATGTCTTGCCTATGCTCATAACCTCTCCCACAGCCCGCATCTGAGTCCCGAGTTTGTCCTCAACACCTTTGAATTTCTCAAAACCCCACCTCGGAAACTTCACAACGACATAATCTCCCCATGGTGTGTATTTATCGAGGGTTCCCTCTCTCCAGTAGGGTATCTCATCAAGAGTAAGCCCTGCAGCTAAAAAGGCTGAAATAAGAGCTATCGGGAAACCGGTAGCCTTAGACGCTAATGCTGACGAGCGTGATGTCCTCGGATTGATCTCTATGACAACCACCTCGCCAGTTTTTGGGTTATGGGCAAACTGAATATTTGTGCCGCCGATAACCTGAATAGCCTCGACAATCTGGTAGGAATACTTCTACAAACGATTCTGTAGTTCTTCGCTGATAGTCAGCATAGGTGCGGTGCAGAAAGAGTCGCCGGTATGCACGCCCATGGCATCGACATTTTCAATAAAACAAACGGTTATCATCTGGTTTTTTGAGTCCCTTACGACCTCAAGCTCAAGCTCTTCCCATCCCAAAACAGATTGCTCCACCAATATCTGCCCAATAGGACTCGCTGCGATTCCCCGGCTCGCAACCGTTCTTAATTCCTCAAAATTATAGACAAGCCCGCCGCCTGTCCCACCCATAGTATATGCAGGTCTTATCACCACTGGGAATTCAAGCTTTGAAGCGATTTCTTCAGCCTGTTCCACCGTATAAGCAGGCTCACTGTTCGGCATGGGGATATTTAGTTTTTTCATTAGTTCTTTAAATATAATCCTGTCCTCGCCGCGCTCTATTGCATCTGCCTGAACCCCTATAATCTGAACGCCGTATGAGTGAAGTATCCCCTTCCTTGATAATGCAGCGGTAAGGTTAAGCCCTGTCTGCCCTCCAAGATTGGGAAGTATTGCATCAGGTCTTTCCTTCTTGATAATCTCAGTCACATACTCAATAGTAAGAGGCTCAATATAAGTGGAATCAGCCATCCCCGGGTCAGTCATAATTGTTGCAGGGTTTGAGTTCACAAGCACAATCTCATATCCAAGCGACCTTAAAGCTTTGCATGCCTGAGTTCCCGAATAATCGAACTCGCAAGCCTGACCTATAACAATAGGGCCTGAACCAATAATCAATACCTTTTTAATGTCATCTCTTTTTGGCATAAATCTCTCCTGAATAAGTTTGTTGTATTAAGCAAAACTGAAATTGGCAAAGACTTTTTTGAGAAGTAAAATACAAATATTTGTCTAAAAACTGCAAGAGTTATAGAAACTTTTAAGCCTGCATCGCAACAGACCGCCATCGGCGGTCATTAAGTATAACTTAAATAGGGGATTTATGAGCTAAAAATGGAATTAATCGTGTCAAGCCAAAAGCAACACCCTAAAAGAGCGATAGGATTATAAACCTATGGATTTACAAGTTATTGCGAGAACCCGTAGGATTCTCGCAATTTTATTATAAAAGGCAATATTGCTTCCCCAGCATAATATGCTTTCAACCACTGGAGTCCCAAGTAATTTTAAACATGCTGTAAAATACTACCCCTGACACTGATTACTATTTCTTCAATGGGTATGTCCTTACCAGCAATATTCATAGCCTTTTCTATTATCTTGGGCAGTTTTGAGCAGCAAGGCACTTCCATCGTCAAAACAGTAATTTTTTGAATGTTAGCTGCCGTAAAAATCTCTGCAAATTTTTTCACATACTCATCTATATCATCAAGCTTAGGACATCCCACAAGAAGAACCTTGCCTTGCAAGAAGTCTTTGTGAAAGTCGGGATATGCAAAGGCTGTGCAGTCTGCAGCTACAAGCAGATGAGAACCTTTCAAAAAAGGAGCGGATGACGGCACAAGTCTTATCTGCACAGGCCAGTTTGTAAGTTCTGATACGCCGTAAGAAGATTTCTCCTTGTCTTGCCCCGCCTTTTTAATAGACATTATGTGCATAGCTGGACAACAAGGCTTTTCTTCTGGCTTTTCAAATGTTTTCTTGTGCTTAAGATATTCCTCTACAGCTTCAGGGTCAAACTCATCAGCCTCTCTCTCAATGACCTTCAATGCTCCTTTTGGACACTCACCAAGACAGGCACCAAGCCCATCACAATAGATCTCGGACACGAGACGGGCTTTACCATCTATTACTTCAATAGCCCCCTCTGCACAGGCAGGGACGCACTGCCCACAGCCATCGCAGAGCGTTTCATCTATTTCGATAATCTTTCTTTTTGTTTTCATTTGATGTTCCTCTTTGTTAATTCTTTAGCTAATTTCTTAGCAGTTTCAGTCTCTAAATCTTTTTTAATTTTATGTTCTATTTCATCTACAGAGTCTCTTTTTTTAATTTTTTCTTCAATCTCAACTAAATGTATAGCATCATTTAGTATCTGATGATTTATAGTCTTATCTTTAATGCCTTTATTAAAATCTGTTATTAAATTACTGACCTCTTCAATTAAACCTTCCTTTGCTCCGAGCTTGCTAAGTATGTCTTTTGCTATTATGACACTCTCCGTTTCGTTAGCACACACCTCTTTGAGATACGCCGCTGATATAATGACTCCTGGATTAGCTATCTCACTTTTTATAATCTGCTCAACATTACGGGCAACCTTCATTGCGCGGCTAATCCTTTTAAAATCGCTTCCAAGATATTTCTTAACTTCTATAGCTATACGGTCTTTGAAAAGCTCTTCCTTTTCTGCAATCAACTCAGGAGGCAAGCTGCCTAAACACTGCTCAGCATACTTGCAGTAGGCGGCGCACCCGAAATCCATCTTTGGATTTACAAACTCATAGCCGCATTTCTTGCACATCCTTGCAGGCTCGTCTTTAAAAAACTCAACAGGCTGTCCGCACTTAGGGCATTTCACATCGTATATAGCCTTAAAATCCCAGAACGCGGTATCCTGTCCCGGACATCTCATCATGCTCATCTTGTTCACCTCTTTAAATGAGTGGTGGAATTTATTTTCGCCCCCATTTAGAGATAGGAAGGGCTGTTTCAGGATTTTTATAATCTACAAATTTTTAGATTTTGCTTTATTTTTAAATGCAATGTCTTTTGCCAAAATCCCTTAAATTTTTTTTAGTCAGGTGTCCTTTAAAAATCCTACATCAGCCCTTTCTATCTTACTTGTTGATTTTGTGAAATTTATTAATTCTATCGCCGAATTTGGGTCTTCCTAACCTATCTTAAAATTGCCTTAAGCTCTTCATCCGGTGTCGTTATCGGTTTAATATTGAAATTCTTTACAAGCACATCAAGCACATTTGGAGAAACAAAAGCTGGAAGCGAAGGACCTAATCTTATATTTTGGATGCCAAGATAAAGCAATGTAAGCAGTATAGCAACCGCCTTTTGCTCATACCAAGATAATATCAATGACAATGGAAGCTCATTCACACTCACATTAAATGCCTTGGCTAAAGCAACAGCAATTTGTATGGCTGAATAGGCGTCATTGCACTGTCCTATATCAAGAAGTCTTGGGATGCCGCCGATGTCACCAAGGTCTTTGTCAAAAAAGCGAAATTTACCGCAAGCCAAGGTGAGGACAATACAATCTTTTGGGACCTTTTCAACAAACTCTGTATAGTAATTCCTGCCCGGTTTCGCCCCATCGCATCCTGCAACAAGAAAGAAATGCCGTATATTTTTATTTTTAACTGCCTCAATGACTTTATCAGCAACACCCAAAACAGTGTTCCTTGCAAAACCCACCATTACAGTCTTGCCTTCAACGTCTTCAGGAAAACCATCCATAGCGAGCGCCTTATCTATAACAGGCTGAAAGTTGCCATCAGATATGTGCCTGACTCCAGGCCAGCCAACTAAACCAGTGGTGAAAATGTTATCTTTGTAAGACTCCTGTGGTCTTTGAAGGCAATTAGTTGTCATTAGAATTGCGCCGGGGAATTTCGCAAACTCCCTTTGCTGATTCTGCCAAGCGGTGCCGTAATGCCCATAGAAGTGAGGATATTTCTTCAACTCAGGATAGCCGTGTGTGGGCAGCATCTCTCCGTGACTGTAAATATATATGCCTTTACCTTCAGTCTGCTTGAGCAACTCATGAAGGTCTTTCAGGTCATGACCGGATACAAGTATAGCCTTGCCTTTTTTTACTCCTAAAGGCACTTTTGTTGGAACTGGATGTCCGTATGTTGATGTATTGCCTGAGTCAAGAAGTTCCATTGTTCTTAAGTTAGTCTCCCCGCATCGGAGAACGAGCTTTATCCAATCCTCAAGTCCGATATCATTTCTCAAGGTTGAAGAAAGCGCTTCATGGATAAAGGCATAAACCGCATCGTCCTCTTGTCCTAATATCTGTGCATGGTCTGCATATGCTGCAACCCCTTTTACTCCGTATATTAAAATTTGCTGCAATGAGTGTATATCAGGATTAATCGTCGGGTCAGATTTTACACCGACTTTCTCGCCATCTTTAATCATCTCCTCTTTAGTTAAAGGAGGAACATAGTTGGCAGCTTTTTCGGTAAA
This sequence comes from Dissulfurispiraceae bacterium, assembly GCA_036781645.1. Taxonomy (GTDB): domain Bacteria; phylum Nitrospirota; class Thermodesulfovibrionia; order Thermodesulfovibrionales; family Dissulfurispiraceae; genus DYHD01. The sequence continues at coordinate 22,178 of DAIQAO010000004.1, read as the reverse complement.
ATCAACCCTTCCGCCAGCAGCCTTAACCTTTGCCGTAAGAGCATCCCTCAACTCAGTAGACTTTTTAATCAACAACACAAAGCGGTCTGGGTCAAAATCAACATTTGTAAGAGTTGAAAAAAGCGCCTTAACGGTAAAAACATTCACATCTCGTTCAATAATACCAAGCTTTCTACCTTCGACAGCATACAGCGAAAGCCCCTTAATCGTGTAAAGCAATAAATCCTGCAGCGCTGCCACGTCAGGCTGCTTGCCACAAACTCCGACGACTGTGCATCCCTCTCCTTTAGCCGTCTGTTCACATTGATAGCAAAACATCTTCTGTTCTTTCATTTTTGCCTCCTTTTTTAAACTTTATGATTAAAGTTTACTGCAGGTGTAGGAAGGGAAGCTTTGACTTAAGTCAAAAAAGTAAAAATTTCTGGAATTAGGGTGATTTCAAGCTTTCAGTTTAGCCAAAAATATTCTTAATGTTATCCGTATAACCGCAATCTTTTCAGTTGATTTCTCAGTGCAAATCCCTTCAATGATGGACTCCCCTGACCTCTGTATTGGATCAAAACCTTGTGGGATTCTCCCATGCCCTCAGAAAATATGAGTCCCTTTACTTTTGCAAGGTCAAAGGCATCGGGTGACTCTCCGTATAATTCGGCAATGAGTTCATCTATTCCCAGAGATATAAGATAAGTTCCTTGCGGGCAGAATCCAACAGTCGAAATTCCGAGTTGAGAGCCCCATTTATCAAGAGATGAAAAGTTTACATGTGCAGTAATATCCTGTTCTCCAACATTGATATACGGGTTTTCGTTAAGCTGGTGTTGGTGATAGCAAAGAAGGGTGCCCCTATTCCTCTCCTCAGAATAGTATTCAGAAGCAGGATAACCGTAATCTATTGTTAAAATAAATCCTTCTCTTAATTTGTTAGAGATTTGAAAAAGCCAGTCCTTGATTCTTAAATTAACCTCAGTTCTATATGGTGCCATAGAAAACAAGTCAATTGAAAATTCTTCTAAATACTCCTTAACCTCATCAGAACATGGGTTTTTAATCTCGATCAAGTTGTTATCCTTAGCTGTTATAAATATCTCTGCCAGTTCTCCGTCCATCTCTACCAATCTCACAGGAAACGCATCAAGCAACTCATTAGATAAAAAACAACCTGAAATAGGCTCCAGTTCTTCCAAAGTAGAGACCCATTGAACCATCTCACCATAATCCTTTAATAATTCTTGCTGTTTTGCCCTTATCGCCGGATTAATTTCAACTATTGTGTATTTAAAATTGTCAAACAATCCTGACACCTGACGCCTGACACTTGACACTTTAAGATATTCCAGCATATCTTTAGCAAGATAACCCTTACCAGCTCCCATCTCGACAACATGGAAATTACTTGGAGATTTCATAAACTCCCACATTTCAAGCATCTGTCTGCCAAGCATTGCACCAAAAATTTGGTGTAGATGGGGTGATGTATAGAAATCTCCCTCTCTGCCGATTTTTATAGAGTCTTTCATGTAGTATCCTGATTCAGAATCGTACAACGCAAACTCCATGAATGACTCAAAGCTAAGAGCCCCTTCACTCATTATTTTCTTTATTAATTTATCCTTGGGAGTCACGAGAATCTTGTTTTCAATAGACGCTTACACTATTTAATTTCAAGCATTCTATCGAGGGCTTTCTTTGCGGGAATGCGTATCTCTTCAGGCACTTTAATAACATTTTTCATATTTTCCAATGCCTGAAGAACGCTCTTAAGGGTAGTTTTTTTCATATTGGGACAAATCATGTCCTTTCTGAGGGGATAAAAAGTCTTTCCGGGGCTTTCCTTTTTTAACCTATGAATAATACCGGTTTCGGTGCCAACAATGAACTCGTCTGCCTCTGAAGCCTTAGCAAATCTGAGCATCCCGGATGTGCTTGTGACATGATCTGCCATTTCCAGAACCTCAAGCCTACATTCAGGATGTGCCATAAAAAGCGCCTTTGGATGTTTTTTTCTTGCCATAACAACATCATCTTTTGTTATCCTGTCATGGACATGACAGAAGCCATCCCAGCTTATAACTTTCTTTTTTGTATGCTTTTGTGCCCACAGAGAAAGATTTTTGTCAGGCACGCATATCACGGTATCAGTCGGCAATGACTCTACTACCTTTATTACATTTGCTGAAGTGCAGCATATATAACTCTCCGCCTTGACCTGAGCAGTTGTATTGACATAGCAAACAACAGGGGCTTCAGGATATTTTAATTTTATATCCTTCAAAGTAAATTCGTGAGGGAAAACGAAAGAAGGTTGAATATCATAACCGGGGAATGTTTTCCAGACCTCCCTGCTGGATGAAACCTCAATCATATCAGCCATAGGACAAGTAGCTTCCAATTCAGGAAGCAACACAGTCTTTTGGGGCGATAAAATAGAGGCGCTTTCTGCCATAAAATGAACACCACAAAAAACTATTACATCGCACTCTTTTGTGGCGGCAGTGCGTGATAATTCAAGTGAATCGCCCACAAAATCTGCTGTATCCTGAATTTCAGGTCTCTGATAATTATGAGCAAGAATGATGGCGTTTCTTCTTTCTTTAAGTCTCAATATTTCTTGTATCAGGCGTGAGTTGTCTGGGGGCATTAAATATTTCCTGAGTTAATAAATGAGCTTGGTATTGGTGAAAAGAATGGTTCCATCTTCAAGTTGATATCTCTTAATCTGGGTGACTTCTTTTTTACCCCCAGTAAAACTTTGAGAATAAGTTAAGGTAGGCAATCCCGTATATAGAGACATAACCCTTCTTACATATTGAATAGTCTCAGGTATTGCCGGGATAGAGTTGGTTTTCTCAACACGGCCTGGCCCTGCATTATAAGCAGCAAGAGCGAGTTGTATATTGCCATTAAATTTTTCCAAAAGGTGTCTAAGATATCTAGTCCCGCCGTCAATATTATCTTCGGGGTCGAAGGAATTAAAGACACCAAGTTCATATGCAGTTGAGGGCATTAACTGCATCAGCCCACGCGCTCCCTTGGGAGATACAGCGTGAGGATTCCAGTTCGATTCAGCCTTGATAACTGCTTTAACGAGGTCGGGATCAAGATTGTATTTAGATGCCTTTTCTGTTGCAATAGCGTCAAATGCCTCTTTGTTAACACTGGTTTTCATAGCTATCAGGTTTGATTTTTTCTTAGGTTCTTTGTAAACAATCTTTCCACCTCTTTCGCTTGGGACATTTGTAAAAGAGATAGAGCCATCTGGCGATGTGAATTGGTAGATATCAGCAAAAGCAATGGTTGTTGTGAACAATAATACTGTTATGGCAATGATTATATTCATGTATTAGATAATACCATGCAAACATTTTGATATTCAAGAGAAAAATTATGAGGCAAAGGCGAAAATCAATCTGATTGCATATATTCACAACTAACTATCTATACCTGCATGTCACAAAATAACGATAGGATTGTTTTTTGACAATTTAAGAATAACTCTATAACTCTATGCTCATCCCCAGAAGGCATCACCGCATTCCTTAGAAGTTGCTATCACACCCTTACCATCTTAGTGAGTCGTTAGTGATGATGAAAGCCTCTCAAATTGCCCCACTATAAAATCAGCATTTTCATTTTATAAAGATAATCTCTGGATTAGCTGTGATTTTTATGATATACTTTTATAGAAAAAATTTCGGCTATTGGTGTTTGATTTGCTGCCAGATTTTCCGGGTCCTTGTCAACTGTATATCACACTCTTTGGTATTATTGCTGCATATTAGTAAAAGGAGGAAGTTATGCCTTTATATGACTATAAGTGCAAGAAATGCGGGGAAGGTTTTTCCCTTGTTATGAGCGTCAAGGAAAAAGAGACGTTTGCGGTTAAATGTCCAAAATGTGAATCAGAAGATATTGCTCCGGTTTATTCATCCTTTTTTGCTAAAACGTCTAAAAAGTCCTGAAAATATAATTAAATAAGGGGGTTATTAAATGGTCAAAAGAGCGCTTATCAGCGTCTCTGATAAGAGAGGGGTGGTTGTTTTTGCGAAGGAATTAGAGTCTATGGGAATTGAGATATTATCAACGGGAGGCACTGCAAAGTCGCTTAGAGATGCTGGCATCAAAGTAATAGAAGTCTCTGACTACACCGGCTTTCCAGAAATGTTGGATGGAAGGCTGAAAACGCTTCATCCAAAAATACACGGCGGACTGCTTGCAAGGAGAAGCCACCCAGCCGATATGGAGGATATCAAAAAACATGGCATTGAGCAGATTGACTTGTTAGCTGTTAACCTTTACCCTTTTGAAGAAACCATTTCCAAACCTAATGTATCTTTTGAAGAGGCAATCGAAAATATAGATATCGGCGGACCAACAATGTTAAGGGCTGCCTCGAAAAATTTTCAGGATGTAGCTGTCATTGTTGATCCTGATGACTATCAAGCCGTAATTAGCGAGTTGAAGGCTTCGGGCGGCAACTTAAGCAAAGAAACAAAGCTAAATCTCGCCAAAAAGGTCTTTTCTCATACAGCAAGATACGATACTCTTATCGCAGATTATCTCAGTAGTATTACTGATAAAGAACCCTCATTCCCTGACTATCTCACATCTTCATTAAAAAAGATTTCAGTTCTTAGATATGGTGAAAACCCCCATCAGAAAGCAGCAATATACAGACATCCTACCGGGGGTATTTCTCTTACCGACGCCAGAATACTGCAGGGCAAGGAGATGTCGTTCAACAATTATCTTGACGCTCACTCAGCTCTTATGCTCGTCATGGAATTTCAGAAGATTGCATGTGTAATAATCAAACATAATAATCCATGCGGTGTCGCTACTGGCACTTCACCTGCCGAGGCTTATAAGAAGGCTGAAAAGACTGACCCAGTTTCCGCATTCGGAGGCGTGGTGGCATTTAATACTGAAGTAAACGGAGAAGCTGCCGAAGTAATGGCAGATTTATTTTTAGAGGTAGTTATTGCCCCTTCCTTTTCTAAGGGCGCTTTGAGAATATTCTCCTTTAAACCAAGTGTAAGGCTTCTTGAACTGCCATCAATATCATCCCACGAAAAAAATAAGATTACTTACTGGGACATGAAAAAAATTGCAGGCGGGATGCTCCTTCAGGAGTGGGATACCTCTACTGAAAATATAGAGTCAATGAAAGCAGTCACTAAAAGGCAACCTACAGATGATGAGATTGAAGCCCTTTCTTTTGCCTGGAAGGTCTGCAAGCATGTCAAATCTAACGCTATTGTGTATGCCATGAAAGACCATACCGTCGGAATTGGCATAGGGCAAACAAGCAGAGTATATTCAGCAAAAATTGGGGCTCTAAATGCCTGTGAACCATTGAGAGGCAGCGTCGCTGCATCTGACGGCTTCTTTCCCTTCCGGGACGGCATAGATGTCCTTCACGAGATGGGAGTCACAGCAATAGTTCAACCAGGCGGGTCATTAAAGGACAAAGAGGTTATAGAAGCTGCCGATGAATATGATATGGCAATGATTATTACTGGAATAAGGCATTTCAGGCATTAAGATTACAATTTTACATTAATATAATAGCATTCACTTTAAAAGGGCTTTAAATTCAGAGAATTTTTGTTGAGTTTATAGCTACACTCGGAATAACTTCCAGGCTTTAATGAAATCATAATAGGGGAGGCACTAAATATGAAGGTTCTTGTAATTGGTAGCGGAGGTAGAGAACATGCTATTGTCTGGAAACTCGCACAATCCCGTTCGGTGGATAAAATATATTGTGCACCTGGTAACGCCGGTATTTCCCAAATTGCCGAATGTGTTGATATAAGTCCTGATAATTTTGACGCCCTAATTGATTTTGTAAAATATGACTGGATAGACATTACTATTGTGGGACCTGAGGAACCTCTTTCAAAAGGAATCGTAGATTCCTTTGAGAAGGAAGGCAGAAAAATAGTAGGTCCTTCGAAGCTCGCTGCTCAGATTGAGTCGAGCAAGGTTTTCGCAAAGGAATTCATGAGAAGGCATCGCATACCAACTGCAGATTACAAGGTTTTCACTACCTATTCCAATGCAGAAGAATATGTAAGAATGAAAGGCGCTCCTATTGTAATCAAGGCAGATGGACTTGCTGCCGGAAAGGGCGTAATAGTTGCTCCTACCGTTGATGAGGCAATAGAAGGGCTTAAACTGATAATGAAAGAAAAAGCCTTTGGTGAAGCCGGAAACAAGGTTGTTATTGAAGAATGCTTACAAGGGGAAGAGGCCTCCTATATGGTGGTTACCGATGGTGATGCTATAATGCCTCTGGCAAGCTCTCAGGACCACAAAAGGGTTTTTGATGAAGACGCCGGACCGAACACCGGAGGAATGGGTGCATACAGCCCTGCGCCTGTGGTAACAAAAGAAATTGAGTCTGTCGTAATGGACAAGATTATCAGGCCAACTATATATGGACTAAACAGCGAGAAGATAAAATTCAAAGGCATTCTATACGCTGGGTTGATGATAAAAGATGGCGTCCCTTCAGTCCTTGAGTTCAACTGCAGACTTGGAGACCCTGAGACCCAGCCCGTTATGATGCGAATGAATAATGATCTTCTTGATGTATCTATGGCAATTGCAGATGAAAAGCTTGCAGGCATCGCCGCAGATTGGCGTGAAAACGCAGCAGTATGTGTGGTTATAGCATCAGGGGGCTATCCCGGCAAGTATCAGAAAGGTTTCTCCATTAATGGCCTTGAGGAAGCAAAAAAACTCGATAATGTAGTTGTTTTCCATGCAGGGACAGCCTTCAAAGACAACAATTTTGTTACAAATGGCGGCAGGGTTTTAGGCGTAACGGCATTGGGCAACGATATAAGAGAAGCAAAAGAGAAGGCTTATGAAGCCGTTGGTAAGATTAGATTCGAAGGAATGCACTACAGAAAGGATATCGCCGATAGGGCTTTAAGATGAAAACCCATCTGGAGTGCTTTCCCTGTTTTCTTAGGCAGACAGTTATTGCAGTCAGACTTTGCACACAAGACGAAACCCTTCAGATTACTGTAATAAAAGGAGTAGCTGATGAAATTAAAACAGCAGATTCCAGCAAGCCGCCAGCATACACAACTACTTTTTTGCACAGAAAAATCAGGCAGCTTCTTCATAAAGACCCCTATGAAGAGATAAAGACCCGATACAACCAGATTGCCTTATCCCTTTATCCTGAATTAAAAAAAATCACACAAAAAAGCGAAGACCCTCTTGCTACAGCCATGAAATTGGCGATTGCAGGCAATGTGATAGATTTCGGGATTTATACCTCCATTGACATTAAAGGAACTATTGACAGGGCACTAAATGAACCTCTTAAAGTAGATAACTCCCAGCCATTCAAAGAAATCCTTGAAGGTCAACAGGAAATATTATATCTACTTGATAACGCTGGAGAAATAGTATTTGACAGGCTGTTGATAGAAGAATTTATTAGAATGGGCATCAAAGTCAAGGCGGTAGTCAAAGGGGAACCTGTTTTAAATGATTCAACTATAAAAGACGCATCAGAAGTAGGACTAACAGATATTTGTGAGGTTTTAGATAACGGCTCTGACTGTATCGGGACGATAATCGAGATGACATCAGAGGGCTTCAAGAGGGAATTTGAGAACGCAAACCTCATAGTGAGCAAAGGGCAAGGAAATTTTGAGACCCTCGATTATCAGACCGATTTGTCATTCAATAGCAAAAAGATATGCCATCTTTTTCAGTCTAAATGTGAGGTAGTCTCAAGAGAACTGGGAGTGCCTGTAGGCTCTATGCTTCTAAAATTGAGCTAACACAAAACACACCTTTATTGTCTGCAATCTTTTCTTTCACTCCTGTTTTAGCAAAAGAGCCTCTTAACTGTATAATAAAATACATGCAGAACCGCTACAAATTCTCTTCGCTCTACGAGAGAGACTTCAGAATATTCTGGTTTGCCCAGTTGATATCCCTCTCAGGCACATGGATGCACTCAACAGCCCAGAGTTGGCTTGTTTATCTGTTGACAAAATCACCGCTTTATCTTGGTATAATCGCTACTATTTCATCCCTTCCCATCTTGTTTTTTACCCTCATAGGCGGAATGGTGGCTGACAGATACCCCAAAAGAGATATTCTTATAGTTACCCAAGCTGTTTCAATAATTCCTGCTTTTTTTATTGCAATTTTAATTGACATTGATATGATTACAATCTGGCATATCGGGATTGCTGCATTCATTATTGGCCTTGTCAATGCATTTGATGTCCCGGCAAGACATGCCTTTATCGGAGAGTTAGTAGGAAGGGCGGATATTACTAATGCCATTGCCCTGAACTCAGTAGCATTTAATGGTGCAAGGATAGTTGGTCCTGTTATCGCTGTATTTATTATATCGATAGCCGGATTGCAGACTTGCTTCTATCTTAATGCTGCAAGCTTTATTCCAGTAATATTGGCTTTGCTTACAATCAAAGCGAAAGGCACGGGGCGATTGGAGCAAGTCGGATTTTTAACAGACCTGATAGCAGGGTGGGGGTTTATTGTCAGGGAAAAGGCAATATTATTCATAATGTTAATGATAGCGATATTCAGCCTATTCGGGATACCATATCTAACACTATTGCCGATATTAGCAGGAGATATCCTTGATGTCGGCGCTCAAGGGTTCAGCACTCTATTGGCATGTGCAGGGTTAGGTTCTTTAGCAGCAGCATTGATCATTGCATACAGAGAGGAGATAGATAAAAAATCCCAATTTCTCATGCTCTCAGGCTTTACCTTCCCGTCAGCCCTTTTCGGACTGGCTGTATCGAACGATTTTTATTTATCATGCATCCTGATAACGATAGTTGGTTGGGGGATTACGAGTTTTCTTGCTACTTCTAATAGTTTCATACAGCACTCTGTGCCAGACTCATTAAGAGGCAGGGTTATGAGTTTTTATACGCTCGTATTTCTTGGTTTCCTGCCTGTTGGAAATGCTATCACAGGTTACGTAGCAGATATATTCGGCACAATGACTGTCCTCAGGGTTTTTTCGTTGTTTTGCCTTTTCTGTAGTATAATATTTGCCTTGAAATTAAGCTCAGTCAAGGGGAGTGATATTTAGTGAAACTACTTGCTATAGATACATCTACAATGTTTGGCGGGGTTGCTCTGCTTAATGACGATGTCTTGCTTGCTGAATCAAGGCTCAATGTAATGGTAACACATTCAGAAAGATTACTTACGGAGATTAACCACATAATCACAAAGACAGGTTTAGAGATAAACGATATAGATGTCTTTGCAGTGGCAATAGGACCCGGTTCTTTTACAGGGCTCCGTGTGGGGTTAAGCACTGTGAAAGGACTAATCTATCCAGCTAAAAAAGAACTCGTGACTGTGCCAACCCTTGAGGCATTTGCATGGAACTTGCCTTTTAGTCCATATCAGGTGTGCCCAATTCTTGATGCACGCAAAAAAGAGGTTTATTCCGCTTTATTTAAGTGGTCAGGAGATAAATTTATAAAGACACTGAAAGAACAAACCTTCAGGATAGAAACTCTCATTGAAAATATAACTGAACCAACTATATTCTTAGGTGAAGGCGCTCTTCTTTACAAAGATAAGATTACAAATAAACTCTCAGATCAAGCCTTATTTGCCCCATCTCACCTAATGTCTCCCCTGCCCTCAAATGTCGCTTATTTAGGCAGACTCAAAGCCCTCCAAGGCAATTTTGATGACCCTATTAAGGCAACCCCTATGTATTTAAGAAGGTCAGAAGCGGAGTTAAAAAAGGGAGTTCAATAAATGCATTAATAATGGTCGGCTTCAAGGCTAAGTCATCGGACGAAATGTGTTCGGCACTTTTCGATGAAAGAAAAATATTTAGAGAAAAATATTGTTTGACAATATGTATAACAATAAGTAAAATATTGGCATGAAGATAGTAGCTTTTAGAATCCCTGAAGAAGTCAAGGCGAAGATGAAAGAGATACCTGAAGACTGGAGCGAGTATTTAAGGAAAGCTGTTGAAGAACGCATTATGCAGGAGGAGAGGAAAAAAATCGCTCAGGAATTAAAGGAGATGTTTGCAGGTATGCCGAAAACTCGAAAAGGAACAACTGCTAAAAGCATCCGGGAAGATCGGAACAGTGGCTGATATCGTCCTTGATGCGAGTGTATTAGGCGCTTTATTCCTGAATGAAGATGATTCTGAAGAGATTCATCGAGTAGTTAAATCTCACAATATTTATGCCCCTTCTTTTTGGCGATTTGAAGTCTCAAATGCTGTCTGGAAAAGAAAAGAACTGCCTTTTAAAATAGCACAGAACATTATAAAAAGAATCTGGCGTTTTCCTGTAACCATTCGGGAAAATGAAGGATTAGCCACAGAAAGCCTATCTATTGCACGCAAGTATGAAATCACTTTTTATGACTCCTTTTATATAGCGATGGCAAGACTCAACGATCTGCCACTGTGGACTATGGATAAAATGCAGGCACTCACGGCTTCAAAAGTGGGGGTTGATCTTTGGGGGATGAAAAATCTATAAATGAAGTATTGAAAAGGGCTTTGGCAGAAGGTTTACAATTCTAAAACAGGCAGACCTAAAAAACAATCAACTAAATATAATTGTGTTTCCAATAAATTGAAGTTAGCGTATGAACGAATCGGTTGTTATATTTCCCAACCATTTATTTCAAAAGCACCCAGCTCTAACCAAGGACAGGAGAGTTTTTTTATTAGAAGAGGAAAGGTTTTTTTCTGCCTTCCGATTCCATAAGAAGAAACTTATTCTCCACAGGGCATCTCTGAAGGCCTACGAGGAGAGACTCGCAAAAAGGGGATATGAAATAGAATACATCGAGCACGATGGAGAAAAAACAATACTTAATTTTTTTGAAAGGCTCCGTAAGCTAAAGATTGAAAGACTCTATTCTGCGGAAATCATGGATAACGAACTCGAAAGCAGATTCTATAAAACAGCGCAACAATATGATGTGAGGGTTATAGTTCTTCCAACGCCTCTTTTTATAACGCCTACATCTTGGATTTCAGAATTTTTTCAAAAGGCTACCCACTATTCCCTGACACATTTTTATATCCATCAGCGTAAGCGACTCGGAATCCTTGTCGAAAAGACAAAACCGATAGGCGGGAAATGGAGTTTTGACCCCGAAAATAGAAAGAAAATTCCACAGGGAATGCCTATTCCGCCTATTAAAGTCTCCAAGATGAACAAATTTGTTGAAGAAGCAACGGCATACATTACAAATAAATTTCCCGATAATCCAGGTTCTGCAGAGACTTTTATCTTTCCTGTTACCCATGAAGACGCTGAAGAATGGCTTCGTGAATTTTTTCATACACGATTTGCTTTCTATGGCGATTATCAAGATGCAATAAAGAAAGATGAGTCTTTTCTTTTTCATTCCATCATCAGTCCTGCACTAAATATAGGACTTCTCGAACCTGAGGTGGTGGTTTCTCAAGCGCTGCAATTTTCAGAAGAATACCGCATTCCACTGCATACCGTTGAAGGCTTCATGCGACAGATTATTGGCTGGAGGGAATTTGTCAGGGCAGTGTATCTTATGGAGGGCAACAAGCAACGAACTACAAACTTCTGGAGGTTTGAGAGAAATCTCCCTGCTTTTTTCTATAACGGCACAAGTGGCATCGAACCTCTGGACAATGCTATCTCGAGACTAAACAAACAGGCATATCTTCATCATATCGAACGACTCATGATAATCGGTAATTTCGCGCTTCTATGTGGGATAAATCCAGACGAGATCTATCGGTGGTTCATGGAGATGTTTATAGATTCTTATGACTGGGTTATGGTACCTAACGTATATGGGTTGAGCCAGTATGCCGACGGTGGCTTGATCACAACAAAGCCTTACATCAGTTCTTCAAATTATATAAGGAAAATGAGCGATTACTCTCATGGAAACTGGTGCGAGATATGGGATGCCCTTTACTGGAGTTTTATAAAACAAAACGCGAAATTTTTTGCTACAAACTACCGTATGAGTATCATGGTTAGGCGACTTAAAGAAATGGGCAAAAAGAAATTGAATTTATATGAAACTGTTGCTGATAAATATCTTGAACATTTATAGGTAGAATCATGCTGAAGATATCATATCCAAACAGCGAAGTCGGAAAGGTTCTCTCCGCATCATCCAGTGCTGTCTGGAATTTTATAACCGATGCAACTCGCTGGACACAATGGGGACCATCAGTTGTTGATGTGGATTGCAAAGAACGTTTTATAAGGCAGGGTTCGCGGGGGCGAGTAAAATTGCCTTTTGGCATCTGGCTTCCCTTTGTCATAACAGATTACAAAGACCAGAGTTATTGGTCGTGGCGAGTTCTGGGGATTCAAGCAACAGGACATAGAATTGAACCTCTCGGTCAAGATAGATGTATGCTTATCTTTGAAGTGCCAACTATAGCTTCTATTTACCTTCTTATTTGCTGGATCGCTCTGAAGAAAATCGCACGCATTCTGAATCATGAATGACAAATTACATCTGGGCTATCTGATGTATGACCCTTTAAAGGTCTTCCTAAAGAGTAAGACTCCTGCAGGACTCTATGCCCGTCAGAAATGGATTCATGAGGATTCAACAGTTTCCTGGCAGAGTGACTTCGATAAAACTGTGAAAACCTTACTATCAGGACAAAAAAGCAACGGCTCATGGGAAAACTCTCCTTTGATCACAATCCACAGATTGTTCGGGCTTCATCTCACAGTGAGAAAGAAAAATAAAGAAATTGATCGGGCATTGGCGTGGCTCTTATCGCTGGATTTAGTAAGAGAAGTCGGAGAACATTCCAGAAAAAAAACGAACCTAATTTATAGTCATGAACTCAGAGATCTGCCCTTTAGTCAGGGCTGCTACAACCATGTTATGACATGTGCGATACTGTTTCTTGCATCTATTTTTGGATTAGAACATAATGAACGTGTTATTTCGATATATGAAAGGTTTCTAAAAATGCCGATAGGAAGACGGGGGAAGTGGTGCAATTGGTCATGTTCCAATAATTTTATGCGGGCATGTATTGTTCATCCTGATTATGCAGAAAGTTATGCGGTAAAATCATATTTTTCAGCGCTTCTTAAAGTTCAAAAGGATGATGGTAGTTGGCCTGCACCCATACCTTTTTATCAAACAGTAAACGCCCTAGGACATCTCGATAACAAACAAGCAAATACTATGTTGCAGAAGGCTTACAAAAGGCTATATCGAAGCCAGAACAGAGATGGAACTTGGGGTAGAACAGACAAAGAGTGGAAAACATTTCTCATCGTTCATGCCCTTAAAAGGAAACCTTTATTATCAAATATAGGTGACTTAACTTAGTGTCCCTAACTTAACTTTATTTTATCCAATCCCTAAAATAGCGATAGGATCATAAACCTATTGATTTGCAGGTCCTTGCGAGAACCCCAGTGTTCGTAGCAATCTCATCAGAAAAGGCGAGATTGCTTCGCTCTGAGTCGCAATGGCAGTTTTCTATCTCTATTTTTCGGTCCCATCATAAATCTTGGTTAATTGAAAATTTCATACAATTAATCCATAAGAAGGCATAAAATATATGCATTCTTATGGATGGATAGTGAGAACTACGCTAAACATAAAATATAGTCTGATTAAAAAAGCATCAAAGCTCATTGGCATTAAAGAAAAGACAACAATTGTGAGGCTTGGAATTAAAGCCCTCATAGCAAGAGAAAGCAATAAAAGGCTCTCACAATCCGGTAGAGCGGAAAAGAATTTAAAAATATCCCGCATCATATCCCTGCTTGAATATTATTTGGACACCTGTGATACCTCGTAGAAGATCTGGGGAATAGTCATGGTGCTCGTTAATACATCGGTCTGGTTTGAACACTTCCGCTCAGGCAATATTAGGCTTAAAAATTTATTGAATAATGGCAGTGTAGCTATCCATCAATTCATTATCGGAGAACTCGCCTGTGGTAATCTAACAAACAGGACTGAGATTCTCTCACATCTGCAATTACTCCTACGTGTTAACCATGCAGAACATGATGAAGTAAAGCGTTTTATTGAAAATCAAGCACTTATGGAAAAATGTTAAGATATATTAATACACCCTTACTCGCTTCAGCAATGTTAGGCAATGAGCCACTCTGGACTCTGGATAAGAAACTTAGGAAAGTCGCATCAGAATTGGGATTTGTGTATTGAATTTATCCCACACTCAAAATATTAATTTTATGCGCTAAGCACCCAGCCCCAAAGCCGTTGTCAATGTTTACTACTGCGATGCCAGGGACACAGGAATTTAGCATTGTAAGGAGCGCTGAGAAGCCGCCAAGATTTGCACCGTAACCGACAGATGTTGGCACTGCAATGACAGGCTTGTCTGTTAACCCTCCTACAACTGAAGGCAATGCCCCTTCCATACCGGCAACGACTATAATAACCTTTGCCTCTTCAAGCATTTGACGGTGACTCAGTATTCTATGTATCCCTGCTACTCCGACATCATATAGTCTTGAAGTGGCACTCCCAAGATAGGAGGCTACAACTTCCGCCTCATCGGCAACGGGGATATCAGAGGTGCCTGCTGAGATGACAAGCACCTTGCCCTTTTTTGTTTTTTCTTCTCCATAGCAGATTATCCCAGAAGCAGGATAAAACTTAGCCTTTTTCTTTTTTAGTTTTTCATATATTTCTTGAGATGCTCTGGTTATCAGAAATCTCCCGCTTCTTTTGAGCATGGAGTTAGCAATGCTTAAAACCTCTTCGGTTTTCTTGCCTGATGCAAAAATTACCTCAGGTATTTGTGTCCTTAGATGTCTATGATGGTCAACATTAGCAAAGGACAGATCCTCTAAAGGCAAGTGTTTAAGCTTGTTAAGGGCGATTTCAATTGATATCTTGCCGCTTTTTACATTATTAAGAATGTTTTTGAGTTTATCAATATTCATAAAACTCTTTTTTAAGAGAACGATTCATAAGGTCTTTGACTGCTTCCATAGGGGGTTTATCTTTATATAAAGTTAAATAAACCTGCTCAGTAATGGGCATCTCAACGCTATATCTTTGTGAGAGTTCATAGGCAGATTTTGATGTTGTTATTCCTTCAGCAACAGATTTAGTTTGTTCGACTATTTCCTTAAGTGTCATGCCTTTGCCGAGTTTATAGCCAACGGTATAATTTCGCGACTGCATGGAAGTGCATGTGAGCATGAGGTCGCCTATACCACTTAAACCAAAAAATGTAATTTCCTTAGCGTTCATCTTTATCCCAAGTCTGGATATCTCCATAAGCCCTCTCGTAATAAGGGCTGCCCTTGCATTATGTCCGAGTCCTAATCCATCACAAATCCCTGCTGCTATGGCAATAACGTTTTTTAAGGCTGCTCCAATCTCCACGCCTATCGGGTCATCATGGGTATAAACCCTGAAATAACTCGTATTGAAAATCTCCTGAAGCATTAAGCCTGTCTTTTTGTCATAGGTGGCAAGAGTTACTGCTGTAGGCATTTTAGCTATTACTTCACGAGCAAAACTTGGGCCAGACAGCACAGAAACCTGTCTATCGAGTAGTTCTCCGAGTATCATTGAAGGGGTCTTGTAAGTATTAAGCTCAATGCCTTTGGACGCGCTCACAATTACAGCCTCATGCAATATAAGATTGCTTATCCTGCTGAAGACATTCCTTATATATTGCGTCGGAACAACACATACAATGTAACGAGACCTCGCAACGGCATTAAAGAGATTGTTTGTCGCCTTAAGGTTTTCAGGCAAGATTACGCCAGGCAAATATACTTCATTTGTCCTTTTCTTATTGATCTGGTCTGAAACATTTAACTCGTTAGCCCATAACAAAGTATCGTAGCCCTTTTCTGCAAGAAGCGAAGCTAATGTAGTTCCCCAGCTACCCGCACCGATAACCGAAATGTATCCTGATATTGAACTTATCAAATAACTCATAGCGATAAAATATACCAAAACTCACTATATTTCGCAAATAAAAACCCAAAGCCAAGATCGGCGATAGAAAAAACTAATTTGACAATGGGGATGGATTTGGGTGGCTTTCACCATCACAAAAGACTCACCACGATGGTGAGGCGTGATGGTGACCTCGGAGGAAGGCAAAGACGCCTTCCGAGAATGATCGAAAAACCGTTCCCATTGTCAGAAAAAAGTTCTATCTCTATTTTGGGGACAAAAAACATAATCTTTAGTGGGAGATATGGAGATGTCTTCTCTCGCCAATGAACTTATATATTAGTAAATATGTTGTTGCAAAATCTATCACGTGTAAATTGCGCTCTGAAGAAATTTTAAATTAACATTGATTTTGAATATTTTTAAGGTTCCACTAATAACTCAGGTAAGTTTTTCCTTGACAAAGAAAAAAAACTATGGTAATAAAGTCATGTATAGTTTTTAATAATAAAAAGGTGGAGGGGACACATATGAATCCTGAAAATCTCAGATACCATAAGGAACATACATGGGTGAAGCCATCTAAGAAAAAAGCCCTGATCGGCATTACCGATTATGCTCAGGATGCACTTGGCGATATCGTTTATATTGACCTGCCGGATGTCTATACTACTGTTGAGGCGAATACAGAGATGGCAGAAATTGAATCTACCAAAACCACTTCTGCGGTAATTTCCCCTGTCAGCGGTATAATAGTTGAGGTTAACGAAAAACTTGCTGACAATCCCGAGTTAATAAATGAAGACCCATACGGAAAAGGGTGGATAGTAGCTGTCGAATTGAAGGATCCTTCGGAACTTGATGACCTGTTGGACTTTGACGATTATGAGGCGTATCTCGAAGAGGAAGAAAGGTGAATCTTACAATAATAGGAGCTGGTCCGGGCGGGTATGTAGCTGCCTTAAAGGCTTCCCAGCTTGGGGCAAAGACAACTGTTATAGAATCCGACGAAGTTGGCGGGACATGCCTTAACTGGGGATGCATTCCAACAAAAGCAATAATAGCTTCTACAGAAGTGCTACACAAGGCAAGAAGACTTGAGGACTACGGGATTGATTTTTCCGGCTCTATCTCCCCTAATCTTTCAAAAATAATGGCACGTAAGGAAAAGATTGTCTCAACCCAAATAAAAGGCATAAAATCACTTTTTAAAAGCTGGGGCATAAAACTTATTTATGGAAAAGCCCGGCTCCTATCACCCAATCAGGTGGAGATTCAAAAAAAAGAAGGCTCTTCGGAAATAATTAAGACAGAAAAAATTATTATTGCTACAGGTTCAAAACCAGCGCAGCTTCCTATTTTCCCCTTCGACGGTCAGAATATTATTTCATGTAACGATGCATTGCATATTAAATCCATTCCTAAAAATCTCCTTATTGTAGGTGCTGGTGTAATAGGTTCGGAGTTTGCCTTTATATTTAGCGAACTCGGCACACAGGTAACTATGTTCGAGTTGATGCCGAGGGCGATCCCAACTGAAGACCATGAAATATCAGACATCCTGCAGAGGGAATTTAAGAAACGAAGCATAAGATTATTTACAGGCATCAGATTGGAAAAGTTGGAAAAAAGGGCTGACGGCATCCATGTTTATGCCTCTGACGGTAGGGAGTTTGTAGGAGACACTCTACTCGTTTCTATAGGGAGGTCTTTTAATACAGAAGAGATAGGATTAGAAAATGCAGGGGTTAAACTGGGTCAAAGAGGCGAGATAGTTGTAAATGAAAAAATGGAGACCAATGTGCCTAACATTTACGCCATTGGTGATGTTACAGGTGGCATGCTTCTTGCCCATAAGGCATCGGAAGAGGGGATGGTTGCGGCCTGCAATGCCTGCGGAATTAATAAAACGATTGATTATTCCGTAGTTCCTGCAGCAATATTCACCTCGCCAGAGATTGGCTCGGTTGGTCTCAGGCAGCATCAGGCTGAGGAAATGGGTATTCAATTCAAAACAGGGCATTTTCAATTTAGGGGATTGGGCAAGGCGCATGCGATAGGTGAAATAATAGGGTTATTTAAAATAATAGCCGATGCAAAGACAGACAAGATTTTGGGTGTCCATATTATAGGTCCGCACGCCTCCGATTTGATTCACGAGGGGGCGCTTGCTATGAAGGAAGGAATAACTGTAATGGAGCTTGCTGATATGATTCATGCCCATCCCACACTTTCTGAAGGACTTAGGGAGGCTGCGGAGGATTTGCACGGCATTGCTATTCATGCTCCTCAAAAAATTGGTTTGTCTCCAAACTAGGGTGATTGACCCTATATAATACTATATACTATAAATATTAAGGAGAACATCATGAGCGAGATAGTAGATATAATAGCAGCAGAGGTTCTGGATTCAAGAGGCAATCCAACCATAGAGGTAAGCGTCATCCTGGCAAGCGGCGCGTCTGGCTCAGCAATCGTCCCTTCCGGCGCTTCCACAGGTGAAAGGGAAGCGCTTGAGCTTCGTGACGGCGATAAAAAGAGATTTCACGGCAAGGGTGTCCTGAAGGCTATAGAAAATATTTTTAAGGAAATTGCCCCTAAAATAATCGGAATGGAGTCCCATGAACAGGCAGCTCTTGATAACACATTGATAAAGCTCGATGGAACAGAAAATAAAGAAAGACTGGGGGCTAACGCTATTTTGGGTGTTTCTATGGCTGTATGCCACGCCTCTGCAAATGAAGTGGGAGTGCCTCTTTACAGATACATAGGAGGCTGCAATGCAAGGCAACTCCCGATACCCATGATGAATTTTATAAATGGCGGGGCTCATGCGGATAATAATCTCGACATTCAGGAATTTATGATAATGCCGATTGGATTTAAGGATTTTTCATCAGCTCTGAGAGCTGGAGCCGAGATATTCCAAACGCTTAAGTCAATATTAAAAAAGCAGAAGTTGAATACCGCCGTCGGTGATGAAGGAGGCTTTGCCCCAAACTTGAATTCCAATGAAGAGGCTATATCAATTATAATCAAAGCGATTAACGAAAGCGGTTATACAGCTGGCAATGAAGTATTGATAGCCCTCGATGTAGCATCATCTGAATTCTTCAAAGATGGTAGATATAACTTTGAAGGCAGGACGATATCATCCTCCGATCTTGTGGATTATTACGCTGCGTTAGTTGATAAATATCCTATATTGTCTATAGAAGATGGTCTGGCAGAGAATGACTGGCATGGATGGGAAATTCTAACAAAAAAGCTTGGCGAAAAAGTGCAGATTGTCGGCGATGATTTGTTTGTTACAAATACTAAAATTCTTAAAGAAGGAATACAAAAAGGCATTGCAAACTCAATACTTATAAAACTAAATCAGATTGGAACTGTAACCGAGACCCTTGAGGCCATCGAGATGGCAAAAAGATCTAAATATACCGCTATCATATCCCATAGGTCGGGGGAGACAGAGGATACAACGATTGCCGACCTATCAGTAGCCTGTAATACAGGCTTTATTAAAACAGGCTCTCTCTCAAGAAGCGAAAGGATTGCAAAATATAACAGACTTTTAAGGATCGAGAGAGAATTAGAGGGTTCGGCAGTTTTCAAAGGCAAAGACTCTTTCTATAATTTAAGCCTTTAGTTATGGGAAAAAGCCATAGTAAACAAACCCTTAGGCAGCAGATTGATTCCGAGATAAAAAAGAGGGATTTTTTCTTTTTCCTCATTATCGGAATAGCCTTTTTGTACGTTATTATTTCTGCTGTTTTTAGCAACAGGGGGTTGATTAAATATTACGAACTTAAAAATACTGAAAATAAACTTAAAGCCGAGATAGAGTTTCTGCAAAAAGACAACAGCCTCTTAAAATATCAGATTGAATCTCTGAAACAGGACTCATTTCTAAGAGAAAAATACGCAAGAGAAAAATTCGGGTTGGCAAAACCAGGAGAATATATTTATCAATTCAAGGAAAATGAAAGATAATCCTCTAAACATAGCCTTTTTATGGCATTTTCACCAGCCTAATTATAAAGACCCTTTAACCAATAAATACAGGCTCCCATGGGTGCGCCTTCACGGAGTAAAGGATTATCTTGATATGGTTAAAAAAGCAGAAAAATTCCCATCCCTGAAATTAACCTTCAACCTTGTCCCTTCGCTGTTGGAACAATTAAATGATTATGTCGAAAACAATGCAAAAGATGTTTATCTTCTCCTTACCCAGAAAAGTCCATCTGATCTCACTGAGGCTGAAAGGCTTTTCATATTGGAAAACTTCTTCCTTGCTAACTGGGAAAATATGATAAAACCCTACCCAAGATATTATGAACTTCTCGCAAGAAGGGGATTCAGATTCACAAAAAAGGACTTGTTTAAGGTATCCCGATACTTTTCAGACAAAGACATAAGAGACCTTCAGGTATTGTTCAATCTTAGCTGGATCGACCCAACATTTAGAAATTCAGACCCCTTTTTATATGGATTGATAAAAAAAGGACGGGATTTCACAGAAGATGAAAAGCAGGAGCTTATCTCAAAGCAATTAGAAATTTTGAGAGATATTATCCCAACATACAAACAAATTGCCACTCAGGGGCAGGTTGAATTTTCTGTCAGCCCCTTCAATCACCCTATTTTGCCATTGTTATACGATACAAATATTGCCAGAATTTCTATGCCTGATGTCATGCTGCCAAAAAAGAGATTTTCTCACCCTGAAGATGCCGAAAGACAGATTGAGATGGCTATAAGTTATTTCGAGAGATTATTTGGATATCTGCCTTCAGGGATGTGGCCCTCTGAAGGCTCAGTAAGCGAGGATATAGCGGGGATTATTAAGTCAAAAGGGATAAAGTGGATAGCAACAGATGAGGAAATACTGTCAAGGTCTTTATCGAAACCTTTGAGAGATGCCAATGGGTATCTTGTTCATCCCGAAGTTCTTTGTAAGCCTTATAACTTTAATGGTCTGTCTATATTGTTCAGGGATCACATATTATCAGATCTCATCGGCTTTTCATATTCGGGATGGAGCACAGAGAATGCAGTTAAGAATTTAATCAATAGACTCGTTGAGATAAAAAATGCCCTGCCTCATGATCGTCACTACCTCGTGCCTATAATTGTTGATGGCGAGAATGCCTGGGAATATTATATAAATGACGGAAACGACTTCCTTGACTTGCTTTACGATGCTCTTACAAGAGACGAAAGGTTTAAGACGGTAAAGATTTCTGAATTTTTAGAGGAACATGGGTATGGTGATCCCCTTCACTATCTTCATCCGGGTTCATGGATAAATGCTAATTTTAGCATCTGGATAGGACATCAGGAAGACAATCTGGCATGGGATTATCTTGCCCAGGCAAGAGAAGACTTAGCATCATATGCTGCGTTGCACCCTGATGCAGATTTATCTAAGGCGTGGGAGGCAATATACGTTGCTGAAGGAAGCGATTGGAACTGGTGGTACGGTGACGAGCATGCAACCGAGACACATGACGACTTCGACGAATTGTTCAGAGGATATTTGATTAAAGTTTATGAGATTATGGGTAGTGATATCCCCCATTACTTGCACATACCAATTAAAATTGAGTCAAGAATTGTCAAACCTCAAATTGAACCACGCGGGTTTATTAATCCAAAAATTGACGGGCTGATGACAAGTTATTTTGAATGGTTTTTAGGTGCTTTTATTGATGTTAAAAGATCAGGCGGCAGTATGCATAAATCCGAGAGCTTTGTTTCAGGCATTTATTATGGTTTCAACAAGGATAATCTGTATATTAGGGTTGATCCGATGAAAACCTCCCGCGAAACCCATGGACAGATATTTTTTCATATAAATATCCTGCACCCCCTTGTTTTTAAGTTAATTTTTGACCCCCTGTCCGAATCCAATAAGGCGGCGCTTTACGAAAAGGTTGATGAACAATGGGTTTTAGTCAAAGATTCTTTAAGGGCAGCATTTAAAGACATACTTGAGATAGAAATTCCTTTCGCTGATATCAGGGTGAAAGAGAATGACGAGATCCACTTCTGTGTTGATGTAATACTCAACGGGACAAACGGCGCCCTGCCTGCTGACTATACTGCAAAACGGGCTGATACTCTTGAAAGATGTCCATGGCGTGGTTATATAACAGTGACCGTTCCCACCTCACATTTTGAGGCATTGATGTGGTATTAGGGTGATTGTTTTAGTTGCTGGTAAGGATAAATTTTATTTTCAG
>DAIQAO010000003.1:0-73663 GCA_036781645.1 Dissulfurispiraceae bacterium | reverse complement strand
GGGCTGGTCAAATTGAACTTGCACTCATAGGTGTCCAAAATAATATTCAAGCAGGTATATGACCTGCGCTAAATTAGTAAAAAAGCCTTAAACTTGCGAAAACGCCGAAATGGATTTGTGTTGAAGGGAATAAAGGTCGGAAAGAAACAGACGCGGTTTTTTTCTATTAAGGATTTTCTTTGCAAGGTTGATATCTGCCACTATATGCTTCTGAAGCTCTACTACGGACGAAAATTTCCTTTCGTCCCTGATTCTATCTACAAAATGAATTAGTAGTTCTTTACCGAGAAGATTCTGACTGAAATTCAGTATATGTACCTCCAAAATAACATTCTCTATATCTCCAAAAGTAGGGTTTTTGCCTATGTTTGCAGCGCCTTCAAAGACATTTGGCGGAATAATAAACTGTGAAGAGTTTGATATAACCTCTGATGATTGCAAGCCAGTTTCTGAATTTGCAAATGAAACTCTTACAGCATAGACTCCTTCTTTCGGTAGAATCTCATTGACAGGTTTAATATTCGCAGTGGGAATGTTTAATACAGCAGCGCCTCTGCCGGTTCCTTTTATAACAACGCCCCTAACATGATATGCCCTGTCGAGCATTTCAGACGCTTCAAAGACCTTTCCCTTTTCTATCAGACTCCTTATCCTGCTGCTGCTAACGATGCAGCCCCGCTCCATTGCATACCTGACGACTGAAAAACCAAAGCCGTATTTCTTCGCCTTCTGCCTGAGTAGGTTTGTATTGCCTTTTTTTCTTTTTCCAAAAGAGAAATTATGCCCGACTATGAGCCATCTTATACCGATTTTGTCAACGAGTATATCCTTGATGAATGTCTCTGGCTCAGTTAGTGAGAATTGTCTGTCAAAAGGAATTATTATTAAAGCCTTTAACCCGAACTGAGAAAGAAGCTTGATTTTATCGTCAAGAGTCATGAGCATTTTTAAATCTCTTTCAGGGGTCAAAACCTTTACTGGATGAGGTTCAAAGGTTATTGCCACAGGTGTCCCGCCAAACTGTTTGGATATCTTAATCACCTTCTGCAATATCTTTTGATGCCCGATATGAAGACCGTCAAAATTGCCTATAGTGACAACAGGATTTATGAAATCAAATTTTTCGCCAAGTCCTTTTATAATTTGCATGGATTACAAAATCTCCCCCTTTTCCTAACTACCGACTACTATTCACTATTCACTATTAATTATTCCTGTGCCTGATATCAAGCAGGCAAAGTTTTTCATATATATCTCTTATCTGTTCCCTTGTATTTTCGATTGTCCCGTTGTTGTCAATAGTATAGTCCGATCTGACAACCTTCATCTCCACAGGAAACTGGCTTTTAAGCCTATTTCTTGTTTCTTCTTCTGAAACACCCTTATTCTTCAGTCTTTCTACTGCTTTTTCGTTGGTTGTATGGACGGTGATTATTATATCAAATCTGTTCTGATATCCACGCTCAAAAATGACAGGCGCTTCAATGACAACCACATTACCCTTGCCTAACTTTTTTAATTCGGCAATCTCACGCTCAATTACCTCAAAAACTCTTGGGTGCAAGATATCTTCCAGGGCTTTTCTTAGATGTGGGTAGTTAAAGACAATTTCTGCAAGCCAGGTTTTATTTATTAAGCCATCTTTTAATACATCTTCCCCAAAAACATCCTTAACCTCTTCAATAACCTCAACTTCACTGAGCAATTTGTGCACAACCTCGTCGAGGTCAATTGTATGGGCGCCCAACTCCTTAAACATCCTTGCTACTGTGCTTTTGCCCATCCCAAAATTACCTGTAAGCCCTACTATTATCATACAGTCTCCTCAGCCCTTTTCTTTAATGCTATCAGTTTATTGAGAGCCCTTTGGGGGGTTAAAGAATCCGTATTTATTTTAATAAGCTCAAGAGCAAGGGGCTCGTCAGAGAAAAATAAATTAAGCTGTCTCGCAGTGGTATGTTCTCTCAAGCCTCTCCTCTCAAGTTTTTTCAATATAACCCTCGACCTGTCTATAACATCTTCTGGCAAGCCGGCAAGCTTGGCAACATGTATGCCATAACTCTTGTCAGCAGTTCCTTTTTCTATTTTGTGAAGGAATATTATTTCATCCCCCCACTCTTTGACAACGGCATTGTAATTCTTAGCCCCTTCAACGCTGAAAACGATTTCCGTCAGTTCGTGGTAATGGGTTGCAAAGAGAGTTCTTGCTTTTATATTTTTTGCTAAATATTCAGCTACAGCCCAGGCAATGCTGACGCCATCGAAGGTGCTGGTTCCCCTGCCTACTTCATCGAGCAGAATGAGGCTTTTTTGTGTGGAATTATTGATAATATTAGCGGTCTCTGTCATCTCGACCATGAAGGTGCTCTGTCCTTTCGCAATGAAATCAACAGCCCCGATGCGGGTGAAGACCCTGTCTATTAAACCGATTTTTGCGCTTTCCGCAGGAACGAAAGAACCTGCCTGCGCCATAATGCTTATAAGGGCAACCTGGCGCATATAAGTTGACTTGCCTGCCATATTAGGGCCTGTAATTATTATAAGTCTGTTATCCCCGCAATCCATCAATGTGTCGTTGGGGATAAACCTGTCGTTGAAGCCTATGGCTTGGCTGCTTATAAGCCTCTCAACTACAGGATGTCTGCCTCCTTTAATCTCCAGCAAATCATTATCCTTAACAACAGGCTTCACATAATCGTATTTCTTGGCTACCAGGGCAAGCGAATAAATGAAATCAACGATGGCTATCAGGCGGGCAGAGTTAAGGAGCGCAGCCTCATACTGCTGCATCTGTTCGATTATATCCTGAAACACTGCGAGTTCAAGTTCCTTCAACCTGTCCTGAGCCCCCAGCACCTTTGACTCGTATTCCTTCAACTCCTCTGTTATGAATCTCTCAGCGTTAACAAGGGTCTGCTTCCTGATATAATCCTGTGGGACGAGGGAGAGGTTAGGTTTTGTCACCTCTATGTAATAGCCGAATACCCTGTTATATCCAACCTTAAGTGAGGGGATCGATGTCCTCTGCCTCTCCTGTATCTCAAGCCTTGAGATAAATTCCTTGCTTGCCCGTGAAATCTGCCTGAGTTCGTCAATATCAGGGTTGTATCCATCCTTTATAATCCCGCCGTCAGTAGGATTTAAAGGTGGATTCTCGACAATAGACGAATCAATTAGATGCACTGCCGAATCAAATTGATTAATTCCATCTCCGATGTTACTCAGATATATATCCGGAGACGAGGTGAGGAGATCCTTTATCTCTGGCAAGTTAATCAGGGAGCTTCTCAAAGCCAGCAGGTCTCTTGGTGTTGCCGTCCTATTGCTTATTTTTATTGTAAGTCTTTCGATATCCTGAATCCCGCCGAGAACCGTTCTCAATCGCTCCATCAATTCGTAATCGGCTAAAAGCGACTCAACGGCGTTGTGCCTCATAACAATCTGCTCATGATCCAATAAGGGTTTTACAATAGCATCCCTTAAAAACCTTCCCCCCATTGGGGTAAGTGTCTCGTCCATAACCCAGAGTAATGTGCCTTCTTTGGAGCCATCTTTCATATTATGAGTAATCTCCAGATTTTTGCATGTAGTAGAATCCAGAAACATGAAAGATCGCGGATTAAAAACAGAAATTTTCTTAAAGACGATACCTTTCTGGGTATCTTCGAGATAGCCAAGCAAGGCGCCTGCAGCAGAAATTGCTACTTCGAGATTATCGCAGCCGAAACCGCTCAAAGTGGCAACTTTGAAATGCCTTAAAAGAGTTCTATATGCTTCTGTGTATTCAAAGCTCCAATCGTCAATATACGATATGAATAGTCCCTTCGTTGCCTGCCTGAAAGATACATCAGATTTGAAACTCATTGGACACAGAATCTCTCGTGGTTGGAATCTGTCTATCTCGTCCTCAAAAGGGTTGTTTGTTTCATAGATAACAAACTCACCGGTTGAAATATCTGCTGCAGCAAAGCCTCTTCTTCCCTGCCGTTGAAAAAGGCTCAGGATGTAAGCATTTTCCTTAGGCTCTGGAGGGCTGTGCGTCCCAGGCGTTATGACCCTGACGACATCTCTTTTAACAATACCTTTAGCTTGTTTTGGGTCTTCAACCTGCTCACATAGAGCGACCTTATAGCCGTTTTTAATCAGGCGTGCAATATAGGATTCGGCGGCGAAATACGGCACACCACACATAGGCACAGGATTGTCCTTTTCCCTGTTTCTGCTCGTGAGGGCTATCTGAAGGACGGCTGAAGCCGTTTTTGCATCCTCGCCGAACATCTCGTAAAAGTCTCCAACCCTGAAAAATAAAATTGCATCAGGATACTTTTCCTTGATGCTAAAATACTGCCTCATTAAAGGTTGTTGATGCTCTTGCATACCTAAAACTATTTTTTCCTCACCCATTCACCTTTGTCATTTTGAATCCACCAATTCTCAAGGGATTTTTCCCTCCAACTATTAGCGAATATTTTTTGGATTTCGGGCAAAAACTCTTTTCCAAATTTGTTAGCCTTTAAAATGTCGGTATAAAGAGCCTCTCTATCTTTGTTTTCCTGCTCCACCAATTTGTTAAGTTCAGCTTTTTGCTTGAGATTCAAACCTGATGAATCTCTGACCTCTATAAGCCCTTTGTTATTTTCGCCAATTACGCCCCCATCATAAAAAGGTTTCAGTTGAGGAAATCTGCCCTTAAGGGATTCTTTTAATGCCCTTATTGCAGGCGTGGATACCTCTATATCTATCTGTGCAAGCGCTACAGTTGGCCCAAAGCTGAATCTCGGGGAATTGATGAGACTGCTCTCTTTGTCTGGTTTCTTTTCTTTTGGCTTATCCTGCCCCTTTTCGACCCCCCTGATATCCTCGACAATCAGGTCTGCCGCCTTCTGAACTGCCGATGCCGGGAAATAGATATTTACGGTAACACAAGAGGTTATCGCAAACAAGGCTACAACAATAAAAAAAATAGATTTTTTGTTCATTCAAGTCCTCCTTTTTTTGATTTTAAACCATCACTGCCTTGCCTTTTCAAATACCCTATTTATTCTTTCTTTCATATCCCTGAAACTCATAGTGTTTTCAGGGTTCTGATTGATGACATCTATACCCCTCAGAAAGGCCTTGCGAATCAAGTATTCCCTGCCGCCCTCAAAAATCTTGCCCCTTATAGTAAAGACATCGTTTTCAAGGGTGCTTCGAACGCCCATTCTGCTGTAAGGATATTCCTTGAAGAAACGATTCAGCCCGCTTTTTAAGATAATACCTACACCCGCAGAGCCCGAACCTACTATCGAGATATTTTCGATAGCATCCACACTCACGCTTTGAGAAACCCCTTCCTTCCTGACTGATTCGATATCGAGGATAAAACGGGCAGGCTGTCCATATTCCACCTCAAGTCCCTTAAAGGAACCATTTATGATACCTGACATCCTCCCCAATTTAACATACCCCGTAAGTTCCTGCAGATTAATACCTTCAAATGCCATATCGCATCCTACGACCCTCGATGGTGAGAATATTTTCCCCACCCATAAGTTATCAATATCAATCTTGCCACCAAAGATGCTGACATCAGCCTTGCCTCTAGATGACAGGACACCATTTTGAATGGTTATTTCGGGCAGGTCAGCAGTAAGTCTGCCGGGTATATTCAAGCCAGATACTTTTTCTATCAATGAACCAATCTCCATTTCTTTTATGGTAACTCCAAAATTAAAGGAACGGTCGCGAGAAAGAAGTCTCTCGCCTCTAAAGTGGGTCAGTGTTACAGGCAAGCCAGAAAAGGGCCTAAATGAATCTCTCAACATGGCTATGGTGTTTCCTGAAAAGACGAGGGGAATGCTCGTATCCTTCACAACTGCATAAGGAGTTTCGATGCTTTCTATCTGCAAGGCGCCGATTCTTGGCACAACCGAGGAAACGGCTGGAGGTTGGTTTTCGGGATGAAAGAAATCAAAGGGGAGATTCAGGTTTATGACTCCATACAAAGAATCTCCTACTGAGAATTTGCCCTTGTTTATAATCAAATTTCCCTGTCCGACAAATTCTTCGTCTTTGCCCTCCAAAAACACCTCAAAGCCTGCCTCGCCCTGTAAATCGAGTTTTGACAGAGATGGGAAATCTTGTTTTATGTAATCACGGAAAAAAAAGGAGTAAAATGCCTGCAAATTTATATCTTTACTGTTTATGTTAAATGTCCAGTTCTGAGGAGTGATAGTGGCAGAATATGAATAACTACCGCCTTTGCCTAAATTAAGACTACCAGAAAAATCTAATTGATTGAGGATTTCCCTGCTAAGCGCCCCTTTGCTCAAAAAAAAAGCCTTTTCCCCCGCGAAGTCTCTGTAATATCTCCCCCATAGAAACTCGCCGAGACTTACTTCCGAAGAAATATCAAAATTCCCCCTTTCAGCATGTGAAGGCATCTCGATATCCATGATGAGCTTTCCACCAACCCCCTGCCCTCCCATATCGCCGCCTGGTGAGCTGAAACCGCCGTCTTTGAACTCGAGCATTAGCCTGCCGCTGCCAGAAAACCTTTTATCCTTAAAATCACCTGTTATAGAGATTTCGATTGCACCAGTGCCTTGAAATGACCAGTTGTTGTAAGGGGTTGGAAGAAATGATTTGAATATCTCGGAAGCCTTTTCTATATTCACAGCAGAGACTCTCAATGAAGCCTTCCATGGGTAATCCTGCCTCAAGACCGAGTGAATGTCTGCCTCAAAAGCCCCTATACCGCCTATTTTCCCGCTTTTGACAGATGCATTAATACTGCCTGTTTTTATCCCGTAATGTGCGTGGGGCATGAACTGCAAATCTTTGAGGTTAATAACCCGCTCGTCGGATTTATATGTAAAAGAGGCAGCCGATGGGCTTTTAGGGCTTATAATAAGCTCTCCAGCATTTATTTGCAATGATATATGCAAAAAAAGGCTTTGAATCTTGAGCGCCTGAAAATCACCGTTATTGAGCGTGAACTTTATAACTCCGCTTCCTGCTGGTTCAGGGGCAATCTTTGTGAAATGAAAATTACCCTCACAAAGTCCCTCGCCGTTATCAGTTCCATTTTTTGCGGACTTGATATTTGCCTTGCATTTAAATCTTACGCTCCCGCCTTTCTTGCTCGAGAAATCCTTTAATGTAAAATTGATATCCCAGAGCCTGATTGTCTCTCCAGCTCGTCCTGTTGAAATATGAACCTCTCCATTAGTAATCTCGAGAAACTGGACAGGCGGCAGTTTGCCCAAGAAAGACAAATCCAGCTTTTTATCCTTAGCTCCAAGATTAATCAAAACTCTTGGCTCATGGATAGCTGCCTTTCTGACCTCTGGCTGGAGAGATTTATTGATGCCTAGCTGAATAGAGGCATGAGATATCAGAACAGACATACCGCCTCTGCCTGCCTCTTCAAAGCGTAATTCTCTAACTTCTGTGCTAAGGGCAGGCGAGACTGAAATATTCCCGATACTCATATTTAAACCGAGAGCCTGCGCCAAGGCGTTAATTAATAGGGGGCTCTGAAGAAATATAAAGACAAAGATAAATAAACAGAGTAATATGAGAGGGATAGTTATTACAATTAGGGGGACGCCGAATATTTTTTTATTTTTCAACATTCAAGACTTTAGAGTAAAAATACTATTATCTTTTCGCTCATTTTTGGAAGCATCCATGAGTTCCACCGAAAACACATTCACGCCTCACCATCCTGGGGTTAACCACTCAAAGCCATTCCCATTAGTATTAATAAATTGATATTTCCCCATCGCTTTTATAATATAAGTTATCATAGTTTTTAAAAAACTTAAAAGTGCCAGCAGCAATTATGGGGGATGCAACTTATCAGAAAGTTTTTCTTGTAAAAACGGAAGATTATATTTATTCTGTGCCCTATGTTGAGGATGATGAAAAAATATTTTTGTTTAGCTGTTCCCAAATGGGGTCAAGAAGAAAGACCCCAGCGCCAACACCTTCGCCCTTGAGCAAAAGATAGATGAAATGGTATATAAATTATACGGTTTGACAGAAGAAGAGATTGCGATTGTGGAGGGGAAGGAGTAAAAAGTGCAGATTAAATATTCGGTGGGGTCAGGGTCAGACTTGACTATTGACTTTCTCCTTTTTAAGTGTCTTCACAATTGCTTCTATCTTAGAAAGGCATGAATTTTCCACCTTTAAATAAAGTTAAATAACAGCGGGGTTTTTATCTAAAAATTCTGCTAATTCCTTGTCATTTATATCCGCATTCAATCTTCCATCGTTTTAAGGTTTTCGAGCCATGTGCTAATTTTTAAGGAGATACAGATAGAAAGTCAAAGCTGGCTGTGTATTATTGGCTTTAGCCAAAGAAAGTCAATAGTCAAGTCTGACCCTATTCACTAACTATTTTCTACTTCCTTCAGCGCAGCTTCTAAATCGTCTCTCTGTGCCACCATATGTATCGCCTCCTCTGTTTTATGCTTCTAATGATATTAGTATTAGAGACAGCGGTTAAGCACAATCAAACAGTCCAGTCTGCAACTTTTAACCCTTTTATCCGCCTGAACTCCCTGACATTGTTAGTCACTAATACAACGCCAAGACTTAAGGCATGAGAGCCAATTAACATATCCATTGACCCAATAGAAGTTCCAGTTTTCTCAAGATTTGCCCTTATATTTCCATACGCCTCAGCAGCTTTTTCATCAAAATCAGCAATTTCAAGAGGTAAAATAAATTCACGCAAAGCCTCTCTATTTTTCTGAATATGCTCGCTTTTAAATGCCCCAAAGAAAAGCTCCGCAAGCGTGATAGATGATATGCCAACCTCTCCCGTGGCTTGCCTTTCGAGATGTTCGATAATTTTTGGACTTTTCTTTTTTATTAGATAAATACATATGTTAGTGTCAAGCATGAATTCCACTAATATGCCTCCCTTTGCTGAACCGCTGGTTGGTCTCTTTCGCTCATAAAATCGCTTGTGAATTTATCAAGACTGTCTATCAAAGAAGCCCAAGACTCTTTGGTAGGAATAAGTATCACCACATTGCCCGATTTTTTAATAAAAACGCGGTCATCCTCAAATCTGAACTCCTTAGGCAGTCTTACAGCTTGGCTCTGCCCATTTTGGAAAACTTTCGCTGTCTTCACGCAACACCTCCTAATAATATATATTTTAAATATATATTATATTAAAAATATAAAGCAAGGACTCAATCAAAATTGACTCTCCCGCGCCTAAAGGCGGAGGATTCTCAGGCAAACACCCTTTGGGTGTTTATCGCCTAAGATTAAAACCGTTGGTTTTCTCAGATGGTAAATTATAATTATAAAGTTAAGCTTTTAAAAGGGATTTAACCAACAAACCACACAACTCAAAGAAACTTTTCTAAACAAACACCATTCTCCAAACGAACAAAGCTAACAAACGAGAAAACTAACAAATGCTTTCTATAAAGCGGAATCCTATTTCTTCAGGTTGTCACATCCTCACATTGTCCAAGAAGCTACGGCTATCTTGGGCAAGAATCTTAGTGTAGATGAGTGTTTTATTTATGCCCCTATGTCCGAGCCACTCCTGCAAAACCGTAATAGGGACGCCTTGTAACAGGCAATTAATAGCAAAGCTGTATCTGAAAGTGTGTGGGGGGGTCAGACTTGACAGGCTGTTGAAAAACTCTTCTAACAAAATTATTTCAATCAAGAACACATCAAGATAAACTATAGTAATTCAATATTAAGGCGGTGCAATTGTTAGGAGAGAAACAAAGAAGTGAACCGATGTTCTACTATGTAAAAGTAGAAGATTTGATTCCTGAATGTCATCTATTAAGGCTGGTAGACAGGCATATTGATTGCACTTTCATGCGGGCTAAGGTAAAGCATTTATACAGTCATACAGGCCGCCCTTCCATAGACCCTGAGGTATTACTCAGGATGCTGTTTATAGGTTATCTATACGGAATTACATCTGAGAGGGGACAGAGAAAGAACATTACAGAATATAAAGAGGATGATAAAGCTTCTGACTGCAACAAGTCCAAAGGCAGTAGCATTGGCAGTGGAAGAAATAGGGGTTAGTTCTGCCACAGGTAATCTTTCAAGAATATTCTGCTTTTTATTTCTGAGATTAAGGTGGAATCAATCTTTATGTGTAAATTTGTTTGCAGAAAGTTAGTTTTTCAACAGGCTGTCAATTCTGACCCCACTACTTACTCTCAAAGAAGGCGTTATGTCTCGAGCTTAATGATTCCTTTGGAGATGGCGAATTTTATGAGTCCTGCACGTGTACGGACGCCGAGTTTTTCGGAGATATTCGTCTGATGGGCTATGACAGTCTTGGCGCTTATATTAAGACAGGCGGCAATCTCTTTATGACTATAGCCTTCGGCTAACAGTTTAAGAACCTGTTTTTCTCTGTCGGTTAGCTTTTCATACAAATCATCTTCGGAAGGTTTTTTATCTTTGTCAAGATAACCCGCGACTATCTCTGATGCAATTGACGAAAACAGGTAAAATTCTCCTCTCTGGACTGCCCTGATGGCGCTGATTAGTTCATTCCAACAGCCTTCTTGAGAAGGTAGCCTGAAATCCCTGCCTTCAGAAAACGGGCGACATATTCCCTGTCATCATATTGAGTGAGCATTATAATCTTTGTATCAGGCAGTGTTTTTTTAATCTCGAGGGTTGCCTCAAAGCCACCCAAAGTGGGCATACTGATGTCCATCAGGATTATATCGGGTTTGAGCTGGTGTGCAAGCCTGATAGCCTCAAGACCGTCAGAAGCCTGTCCTACGACATCTATATCATCATGGAAGTTGAGAAGGGCGGCTATCCCTTCTCTGACTAAGGCGTGATCGTCTGCAATCATGATTTTTGTTTTAGTCATGTTTTGCCTCAACACCCAATGGAATAGTTATGTATAATTGCGTCCCCTTCCCCGATATCGATTGAATATCAAAAACGCCTCCAAGCAGTGATATCCTCTCTTTCATGCCCATTATACCAAGCCCCCTGCCGTCATCTGAAGGAAGGTGCATAAATTCTTCAACATTAAACCCTATGCCGTCATCCTCAATAGCTACCTTTAGAGATGAGTCTATTATATCAAGTGAAATATAGACATTTTCTGCTTGAGAATGACGGGCGATGTTTCTTATAGCCTCCTGAACTATCCTGAAAATAGAAATCTCTACATTTTGAGACAGCTTGCCTGAAATAGGAGATTTTGCCTCAAATTGGCAGGAAATCCCCTTTGATAAAAGTTGAGTTTTTAAGAGCACATTTATGGCGGCTTCCAGCCCAAGGTCATCAAGCATAGATGGCCTGAGATTTTTAATGATATTGTGAATATTGTCTATTGTCTTAACGGCTAAATCACGCATTTCGTCAATTTTCTGCGGAGATATAATCTCAGGGTGCTGTCTGAATATCTCCAATTTTATCAGAAAAGCAGATACATCCTGCAATATCGTATCATGAAGGTCACGGGCAACCCGCTTCCTTTCGTCTTCCTGAGAATTGATAACCTTCATGAGCAACTGTTTGATAATCTGCCTGTTTTCATCTATCTCGTGAGTTCTGGCTTCGACCATTTTTTCAAGTTCGGTGTTGTAAATTTTAATCCTTTCGTATGATTCAGAAAGTTTCTCCCTCATTTCCTCAAAGCTATGGCTTAGTTCGAGGGTCTCATCACTCCCAAATTTTCCGATAGGAGTTGAAAGGTCGCCGGATGCGAGTTTCTTGGCAGCGCAGATAAGAGATTTGATTGGATTTACGATTTTCTTGCTCAGATGTATTGAGATAACAGTAGATATAATAAGAAAGATTACTACAACAATCAGGAAGTCGATCTGGAGACTGAAGACAGGTGAAAAGATTATTCTCTCAGGCTGGCCGATAATGACAGCCCATGAAGCAAGCCTGATAGGAACGACTGTGAGCAAATGAACATCTTCAATCTCAAAATCTGAATAATAGGATGAATGGCGGCACTCAACAATTCCAGATTTATTTTCTTTAATCAGCTTGCTTATCATATTATCGTGGTTATGGGACTGAAAGGTCATGGCGGGATTTGAAGACGCAACAATATTTTCGTTGATATCTAAAATCTCTGCAAATCCACCCCACTCTTTTTTTGCACTTAAAAGAAGCTCATTAAACAATTCAGAAGTAGGCCCCATCATCCCGCCTATAATGCCTATCACCCTCCCAGAGGAATCCTTGCGAGGGACAAATATAAATATCACTTTTTTCTGAATTGGCTCAATTGTGTAAACATTAGAGATGACAGGCTTGCCTTCTCGAACGGCTTCATTAAAGTGCACAACATGGGTAAGATTTAGATAGTGCTTTATACTTTCAGGATAAGTGTGCAGAGTATTACCGTGTTTATCTAATATCAAAAAGCCCTCACTGAAAACAGAATGCTTATAAACGGTTTCGAGAGTTTTTTTGCACCTGTAGAGATTCAGCATTGTTTTTTCTACTATTGCTATTATTGGAATAAGGAATTTCATATAACCTGTTTATACTGTTGTCGAGGGATATATCTACATATTTTGCGATAATTTTAGTCAGGGCAACTCTGTTTTCGAGGGCTTGGTTGATGCTTTCGTGGACGGTTATGTAACTTACAACTCCTAAAGTGACTGATATCACTATGATGTTTATGATTACAGCGATTAGGATTTTCTTTAACATATTTATAGCTTACATCAATTCGGGATTGCTTTCAATTTGATAAACTCATAGGCTCTATGACACCTGACATGACACTTGAACTTCATTCACTATCCACAACGGCTTGAACTCTTTCTTTTGCCTCTAAGTCGGCTTCTTCTTTCTGCCATTGCAGTTCAAGGGGGTGAAGTCTTTTCATCTGTTTTTTAGGCATATATCCGGTAAAGATACTCTTGTTAAGGGGGAATACATCGGGGCTTAATATAGAATCGTATATATGCCATGTGACTACGAGGACAAATAATAGCATCGCCTCGCTCGAATGAATTGTTTTAGCGATAGGAATAACCTGACCATGGACATATTTGGTTATTGTGATAGGAAACCATAGTATCAAGCCGGTGATTATCATCTGAAGCCCGCCGGTAAGGACAAGCCAGTAAATACATTTTTCCTTGTATGTATATCTCCCGCACATAGCCGGCTTCTCAACAATGCCGAGATAATATCTGACATTGTGCACAGCGTCATGAAAATCCTTGAATGTTATGAGCATGGAGGGTTTCCACTGGAAAAATATAGTGCCAAAAAAATTAATAATAATGTGCTGTAGAGCCAATAAGACAAAAAGCATTGCCGCTATGTGATGTATGGCTCTGGCATTATCAATGCCGCCTAAAATGAGCAGGATTGAATGTGAGATGTGAAGAAAGTAAAACTTTTGAGGAAGCCCTGTTATGAGAAGAGCAATAAAAAGTATAATGAGCAGGGAATGTTCAATGATTCTGTATAAACCGAATCTCCTGATTAACTCCTCATCTGTCTTTTTTTCATTTAATCCCATGATAGGACCTCTAATTGTCTTAATTTTTACCTATTCTGGATATGTCTCCAGATATCAAGAGCTATTTGAAAAAGCACACCTGCTACGATAACCCACAACAGAATCTTATAAAACCACCCGACAACAAAAAGGACAGGTGTAGCTGCAAGGGTTGCGCTATAATGTGAAAGCCAGGCATCAGGGAAATTTTCTGGCGCATCAGCATGGCATGTTTGACAGCGCTTAAGCAGCCTGCTCTTTATCACCTGCGTATCAGCCCCAGAAAAAGGCACTATCTCGTGGGAGCCGTGGCAATCTGTGCAAACGGCCATCTGAGATGTTTGCTTGCCGATATTCCGCCTTTCTTTTTTGCGAAGCTCCAGAGTCAAACCGTGAAAATCTGAAAGATAGGTCTTAAAACATCGGTTGAAAGGCCATACTTGCTCATGAGCTTTTTATCGGCATGGCATCCGCTGCACTTTTGAGGAATATTATCATGAAAGTCGGAAGTCGAGACTGCCTTAATATCATGAGGTGAGTGACAATCAATGCAAACAGGTGTATCCTTTATGTTC
Source organism: Dissulfurispiraceae bacterium (assembly GCA_036781645.1). Classification (GTDB taxonomy): domain Bacteria; phylum Nitrospirota; class Thermodesulfovibrionia; order Thermodesulfovibrionales; family Dissulfurispiraceae; genus DYHD01. Next base: position 59,599 of record DAIQAO010000003.1, on the reverse strand, counting down.
CTTGTCAGCAGTTTGCTGCCGTGAACGCTGTTAACATATAACTCATATGGCTTATGATGGCACTTCTCACACATTCTTACGGTCGAAATTTTGCTCTTGCGAGCCGGCGAAATTTCGTGGCTTCCATGGCAGTCAACGCAGGTTGGGGCATTGAGTCTTCCACTGCTGATCATAGCATAGTGAATGCTGTTTGAAACCTGAGAATACTTGTCGAAGTGGCATCTCCTGCACATCTCAAAACTCGCTATCCTATACTCCCTTTCGGATCTAAACCGTCTTTTGGGATGGTCTTCTGCTGAAAAATTGAAGTGGCAGTCGGAGCAGCTGAGATTCCTGTGAGCAGAACTTTTAAGGGATTCCGTATTAACTTTGGTAGAAACTATTTTGCCGGTTGCGAATTTCATGATGTTTTCTGTTTTGTGACATTTCATGCAATATGCCTCTTCTGACGCTGCTATGCCGCCTCCGCTAATGCGGGTTGCCGCATGGGCGCTGTGGCAGTTGGTGCAAACGACTGCGCCACCGGATTTGCCTTTAGCAAAGATTTGCTCATGCACAGGGCGGGATTTAAGTGAGTCTTCTTGATGGCATTGAAGGCATTTCTGGGACTCTTTTATGCTGTACTGGTGCTTATTGCGGAATACCCTGTCAGGATGTTTTTTGTCCGAAAATTCATTGTGACAAACAGTGCACGAAAGCTTTTTGTGAACCGATTTTTCGTATGCCTGAGGATTCACATATACTGAAATAGACTCCCCTTCCATGAATTTTTTTACGGAGCCTTTTTTGGCATGACACGAAAAGCAGTATTGATTTATGTCTTCACTGTTAACCGTTGACGGTGTTGCTGCAAAGACATATACAACAATGCTCAAGGCGATTGCTGTTTGTATTAGAATCTTTGGTATCATGCCTAATTCATCCTTTTTTAGACCTTAATGCATCCCTTTGTATTCCGGCAGTTCGCGCGTAACAGGAAATCTATTCAATATCCACCTGAAAACGAGTATATGAAGAGTTATCATCGCCATAATCATTATGATTTCAGTCCACGGTGGGATTATATGCTTGAAATGGTCGGGCAGATTCCAGTTATATGCAATGAGGTTTACATTTACCCTATTTAGCACAATACCCACTATTGCAAACACTGCTGAGAAATTAATTAAATTTAAGTTTTCTTTCTTTACCCCCACTGTGAATAAAAACATTGGAATCGCAACAAAACCCAAAAGTTCCACGAGATACCAATAGCCAAAGGGAGTTGCGAGTAATACCCATTGATTGCTCTGACCTAAGGCAAGCAATTTAAGGGCAAAATACACATACATTGAGAGTGCTGCCCCCTTGCCTAAACCCAGAGTCAGTATAGGCAGGTTTGTGAGGAATTCTTCATCACACCTATCCCTGAAATATCTCCTTGCAACAAATCCAAGAACAATAGCAAAAGACATTGCTGCATAAATCGCTGAGCTGAAAAATAAGAGCGGCAAATATGATGAATACCATAAGGGATGCAGCTTTGCAGGTGTAATCAGATACATAGAGCCGAGAGCGGACTGATGAACCGTTGATAGAATTACCCCGCCGATTATAAGAGCAACCGTGATGGATGTAGCCCACCTGTGCAATCGTTTTGAGCCAAGCCATTCCAGAATAGAAGGAGAGAATTCCAGAAGCTGAACGGTGCAATACAGGGCAACATGCCAAGCAACTACAAATAAAACAGATGAAGGACCGAAGTTTATCACCATCGGACAATAGATGCGCCACGGGCGCCCCAGGTCAATTATAAGATAGGATGCTGCAAAGGCATAACCAAGCATCCCGCCCAGCACTGCAAGACGAACCAGAGAACGGTAACGCTTCATTCCAAGCAGGTAATAAGCCGTTGCTACCACAAAACCTGCGGCAAACAAAGGTTCACCTGCAAAAATTCCCCAGCTTAGCAGGAGGCTCCATGGATACTCATTAGTTCCATGCACAACGGAGGCAAGACCCTGTGTATATCTCATATAGAATATGGGCGCCGATGCTGCTATGATGACTGCCGCAAATAGATTGAAGGGCGTCACAAGAGATTTTGCGTAGTCTGCGACATTCATGCCTAAAAAAAGCTTGTCCAGGAGTCGCGCCCTGAAACTGATATGTGTTCCTTCGGCTTGATGAGTTGTATAGTTAATGTCTTTATTCATGAGAATCCTCCTTTGAGTGCTTGTCTCGGTACCGGGTAGCCGCATATATGGCTGCAAAAATTGCAGGAAATGTAGTGAAAATAACAGGAACCATAGAAAGATAACCCTCCGTCAGTTCGATGAGCGGTTTCTTTGGCAGATTTGAAGGAAATCCAAGCTGTTCAAAAGGCACTGAAGACAAATAAAGCCAGGATGTTCCGCCCACCTCATGCTCGCCGTAAATATGGTCGATATATTTATTGGGATTATCCATAATCCTCTTTCTCGCAATTTTAATTAATTCATCCCTCTTGCCGAATGTAAGCGATCCTCTCGGACAAGCCTCAGCGCAGGCTGGCAGTTGCTTATTTTTAATCCTTGGATAACAGAAGGTGCATTTCATAACCTTGGGCTCTAAAGCACTCTTATAATCGTAGCCCGGAATATTGAAAGGGCAGGCGATGACGCAATATCTGCATCCAAAACACAAATCTTCATTGTAAATAACCGCTCCCTGCGGGGTTTTTGTGTATGCCTTTATGGGGCATGCAGTAGCACATGCAGGCTCAAGGCAGTGATTACACTGGATTTTTCTGAAAACCGGAACTTCTGGATTCTTTGTATTCTCGTATCTGTTTACCACCGTATAAGCCTGTTCGGAAGGCTGTCTGCGCTCTTTAAATACTGAATCGTCCTCAAATGGCTTATCAGGAGCCGGCAGTTTATTTTCTTCATTACAAGCCTTTTCACAGCTTCTACAGCCTACACACAAGGTGAAATCCACGAGCATTCCGTAGCTTCCGGGCCAGCCGCTAAATTCAGGGCGGGCGTGAGCCTTCGAAGAAATACCTAGCCCAGCACATGCCGTTACAGCGGAAAGTGTAAGGAAACCCCGTCTGGTAACGCCTCTTGAGGTAGAAGAAGGATTATCTGATTTGTGCGTTTCTGTTTGTTCGACTTTGTTATCTTTCATCTCTTCAGACATGGAATTTAACCTCCCTTCACTTTTTTTTCGTATGGCATGTCTTGGTGCATCCCTGTGGCGAAACGCCCAGATCGCCCATGCCTATATGACACTCAAAGCACTTTTTATGTAGTGCCACCTTAAGTCCGGGCACCCCCGGCGAGTCCGCTGAATTATCCGTATGACATGCACTACAGGGTAGAAAACTCTCTTTGACAGAAGACTTGAAAGTTCCAGAGTCAATAGCATGACATTCCTTGCAAGTAGCGTTCTGCTTATCATGATGCATGTGGTGGCACTGCCCGCATCCGCTTGCCAACGGCACATGGGCTGTATGGTCAAATTTCACCGGGCTATATTCTTTCTGTATATGCTTGATGATAATAGTGCGCGGCATGTTTAACCCTTTGCCTAAAACCGGAGACTCCGTTATGATAAAAATCCCTATTAAAAATAACGGCGCGGCAAGGGCAATCAGCCATCGCACCTTTACAGAAGGTTTCATTATTTAAACCCCTCCTTTTGTAGGTATTCAGTTTTCAGGCATCAGCGCCAGTATTTTTATCTGAGGACTTTTTAACCCCTTTTCTACCCGTGAAGTATGCCCTTACAGGGCTCCAGCCAACATATGTAAATGAACTGAACAACCTGCTCATCAGAACGGAAACGCCGTGCAAAAACAGCAGAGGTAGAGCAATAACATACAGCGCTGTATATGCTCCACCTGCAATAGTGTTTTTAATAACCAAAAGATTATTATTCTTGCCCTGCTCTTTCACAAATCCAACATCTTCGGCAACCATTTTTCTCAACCCTTTGAAGGGTTTCGGTTTGAATGCCTCTACAAAGATAATGAAACCCACTATGGATAAAACTGCAAGCAGGTATTGAATTTCATTTACCTGGCTTATAAAATCATAAAGGTGTGCATATAAAACACCTCCTATTCTTTGTTTTTATTTTCTATTTTCTCTGAAGTATTAGACTTCTCGTTTCGAGACTTTTTAGTTCCCTTAATTTTCCTTGAGCTGCCAGAAAAGAATGCCTTATTAGGTCTATACGCAGCAGTAAAATATGCTATAGCCTTTCCTGCGAGAACCTCGATCTCTGTAATCACGGAGAAAAGAAATTTGTGAACCCCGCATAGCAGGAAGAACAAAACAACCCCGATGCCGTATGGGATAGCCATAGACAGAACGAGGCCAAACAGTAGCACCGGCACCAAGAGATAACACTCAGGCAGTTTGAAGTAAATAAGTTTCTCGTCTCCCGGTAAAACACCATCATCCTTGAGAACTATCTTGACATTCCTTTCGGGCTCCCAATAAGTGCCTTTTTTAACTATCTGTCCGCCTCTGAAGAAATACATCCTGTCCTCCTTGTTTGCTTTTAATTCGTCAAAAGTTTTACTTTAAAACCTTTACCTTAGCAATTCTTATTGCTTGTGCCATCCCGTTTTTGATTCAAGTCATCAGTTAGCCTTTTATTGTGTTTGTGCAGCTTCCCTGAAAAGCTCCATTTGTGCACAACCCTTCTTGTATGAAGACCTGAACATATACGAACTGCGCTTGCAATAACCTCAAAAGAGAGCTTGATAAGCGGTATCGCCGCCAGGGATAATAGAACGCCTATACCCAAAAGCGGTAAAAAAAGTATAAAAACCATAGCAATAAGGGGTGCAACCAGCAGAAGCCACGCTGAAGATACCTTAAGGTATTTCCTGCTCTCATCTCCAGGCAAAATATTTCGCTTCCTGATGCTCACACTCTGTCCATCAATTGGGTTCCAGTAAACACCCCTTGTGACAGCTATTCCACCGTGATAAATGCCCATCGCTCACCTCCTTGAAATAAATTCATACAGAGTTTTAATCGGCTGTCTTTTCATCAGCCTCTTTGTTTTCCCTATTAACCTTCTTAACTTTCTTGCCTGCCATATAAGCAGTTGTAGGCGTATAATCAAAAGTAGCTGTCTTGCCCAACATCTCCTTAAACAGACGCAAGCTTGCCAGTCCTGCAGTGTATAGTGTCGCTGAAAGAATTATTATGGCTATAAACGCTACTACACCCATCCCGTATGGAAGAGCCATCGAGAGAAACAACCCTAACAGCAGAAGCGGGATTAATAAATAGCTCTCAGGGAGCTTGAAATATATGTCCCTTTTGCTTCCCGGCAGGGTGCCCTCTGAATCGATAACTATCTTTGTCCTCCTCTCAGAATCCCAGTAAGTTCCTTTCTTGACTGTCTGTCCACCTTTGTAGAAAAACATCTTAAACCTCCTTTTTTTAATCTTAAATTAGTTGATTTATTGAGATGCCTTAATGTGCATCTGCGACCATGCCCTTCGGTTGATATTGTTTCAATGCCCTTGTAACACCTCCTGCTGTCTTGTTAATTTAAGAATATCAGTTTGTCGGGGAAAATATAATTGGAAGAATGCCTAGTTTTTCTAAGAAAAAATTCTTACTAAGAAAGGGAATTTTGTCGTAATTTAAAATATTGAGAAAAATCATACCTGTCCATTGCGAGAACCCGTAGGGTTCGTGGCAATCTTAATAATAAAGGCGAGATTGCTTCCCTTTCGCTTTGCTCAGGGTCGCAATGATGAGGTGCTTATCGCTATTTTAGGACATGGACGAAGATAGTTCTTGGGCAAAGAAATCGTTTCATAATTCCTGCTTGAATATTATTTCAGACACCTATGGAGAAGAATATCGATAAAAACACCAAAAGCGTCTTATATAGCTAACCGATAGCGGGATAGTTTATTAATTCTTGAATTCTCAGAACTGCGTGAGGAGTTAGAAATATAAAGCACTCTAAAGATTTTATAGAAAGGCTGGCGAAAAATTTTTATACGACCCTTTATAAAAGAAAGCTCGATGAAATTTTGGCTAACCCCCTTGCTTTAAAAAAGATCAAGCCAAATATAAAAAATTCTTCGATGGTAAAAATGCTCAAGAAGCCTTTCTTATCGCTCCGTTAGAAATTAAAAGTAACCTCTGATCCGATAATATCTTTCCTTTGCCTTAAGAAATTCCTTTCTATTGATTGGCGGGATTTTGATATTTCGACTTGAAGAGCCTTCTTCTGTGAAAAACCTCTTTGGCAGGTCATCATGGGTTTTATTGAAGCCGATGGACTCATTAAGACTTCTTTCAAGATTCCAGATTTTCTCTCCAGTTCTTAAAAGGGATTGGACATCGTGATTATCCCCCGTTACTGCCTTTAAAACTTTTGAATATTCTTCAAGCCCTGCTGCAAAGAAAATAAACTTGCACGCAGTCATAGAATCAACCACAGCGTTAAGATCCTCTGCTATCTTGATTATTCTTGCCTTGCCTTCGAAGGAAAATCTATCTGTAGCAACAGGTTTCCGCAGTATCTCATGGCTTATAGGGTAAGCCCTCAAATGACATCCCCCCCTATTAGATGTGGCATAGGCAAGAGCCATTCCATAGGCGCCTCTTGGATCGTAGGCGGGCAGTTCGAGTCCTTTAACTGACATGCTTAATTCTGGGCATCCAGCATAAGATGCATATCTGAAAGACCCTTCGGCAAGTTTATTTCCAATTTGGCTACGGTTTCCTATAGCCTTGAGAAGTTCGATAATCTCGGAAGGAGATAGTTTTTTGCCCTCAATCTCGGTGTAGCAGGCTATAGTTGAGGCGGCGCTTATCGTGTCCATACCGTAGTCGTTGCATATATCGTTCGCCATTAGTATTGATTGAATATCTCCACAGCAGTTTAATGCTCCAAAATGCGAGACCGTTTCATATTCAGGTATAATCTCTCCGTTTTTGCCCACTTTTTTGCAAAGCACCGGACAGCCGGCACAACCTGTATTTTTAGAATTAAAGCTTTTTTTGAGATTATATCCTGAGTAATTGGAAGCCTCACTGAAGAAAGTATCTCTAAAATTATTTGTAGGCTCCATCCTTCTTGAGTGTATAAGATCAACAAGGGCTGCAGTTCCGAATTTTGATAGACCAAATTCGCCATAAATAGCAGGTGAAGCCCTCAAAAGCCTCATTATCTCTGTATTTGCCTTCTGAAGTCCATCGGTATCAGCGACTGTTATCTCGCCATTACCTCGGACAAATATTGCCTTTAATTTCTTAGCGCCCATCACAGCGCCTAGGCCGCCCCTGCCCGCGCAATAGTGTCCATCAAAAACAATAGCGGCAAATCTAACCTGTTTTTCGCCTGCTATGCCGATCAGTGCCGAAGAGAAATCATTATCCATAGAATCTTTCAATTTGGAAATGTTTTTGCCTGCAAGACGTGATGCGTCAGCGATAACAACTTTGTCATTGTCAATAATAAGGGAAACCCAACTTTGCGATACCCCCCTGATTTCAATAATGTCGTATCCTGCCTTTTTCAACCTCGTCCCGAAACGACCGCCTGCTGAGCAATCAAACACTGTTCCTGTTAGGGGAGATTTGGATATGACAGAAATCCTCCCAGATGTTATCGAAGGGGTGCCTGTGAGGGGGCCAGTTGCAAATATAATAGGCATCTCAGGGGAATAACAATCGGCAGAAATGCTATCAGCAACCATTGAAACGCCTATGCCTCTGCCGCCAATATATTCCTCGTAAAGTTCAGGAGAAATTTTATCAATCGTTATCTCCTGTCTTGTTAAATCAACTATTATGCTTTTGCCTGTATAGCCTGACATGATAATTTATCTTGTAGTTTCCTGTTATCTAGTTTTTTACTTGCAACCGATCAGAAGAGTGATTCAATAATATAGCTCACCTTGCTAAGCGGGGGGATTTTCCCCCCTTTTCATGATAATATAGCAGAATCAGCAGAATAAGTTTAAAACCCAGATAGTTACCCAAATCGGTGATAAAACTAAACAGCCCTTACTATCGCTAAATTTGGGTAATTACTAAGGAGTGCATAAATAAGGCATCATTATCAAAAAATCTCCCCTCACCCCTCTTTGACAAAGAGGGGTATATTCCCTCCTGGAGCCTGCCCCGAGTGCAGTTCGAGGGGGCAAAGGGAGGTTAGGAGGGATTTGATAATCCATGTCTTCCTACTTATGACCTTATTAGTAAAACCAGATAAAAAATACCCTCAGAACATTGTGATATAATAATTAGTCTTAGCTTGCAAAGGGAGGTTAAAAATTAATATAACACCAGATAAAAAAGGCTACTTTGGCTCATACGGAGGGAGATTTGTGCCTGAAACCCTTATGCCTGCCCTTGAAGAACTCGAACATCACTACACAAAGACAAAGAATGACAGGGCATTCAAGAGGGATTTGAGCCTGCTCCAGAAAACATACATTGGAAGACCTACACCGCTTTACTTTGCAAGACGCCTGACAGCACATCTTGGGGGGGCTAAGATATATCTGAAGCGCGAAGACCTAGCTCATACCGGCGCTCACAAGATTAACAATGCGATCGGGCAGGCGCTGCTTGCTAAGAGAATGAATAAGCAACGCTTAATAGCTGAGACTGGCGCTGGACAGCACGGAGTTGCCACAGCAACGGGTGCAGCTCTTGTAGGACTTGAATGCGATATCTATATGGGCTCTGAAGATATCCAGAGGCAGGCACTGAATGTATTTAGGATGAGACTTTTAGGAGCAAGGGTTATAGAGGTTTCTATTGGTTCTAAAACCCTCAAGGATGCCATAAACGAAGCCCTGCGTGATTGGACTACTAATGTTAGAACTACTCATTATGTTTTAGGCACAGTGTTCGGGCCACACCCTTTTCCTCTTATGGTAAGGGATTTTCAATCGGTGATAGGGGCTGAGGCTAAAAAGCAGATTATGAGGGCAGAAGGAAGACTCCCTGACTATCTAATCGCTTGCGTTGGAGGCGGCAGTAATGCAATGGGTTTATTCCATGAGTTCATAGAAGATAATGTAAAGATGATTGGCGTAGAGGCAGGAGGCAAAGGTATAGAGACAGGCGAACATGCAGCGCGGTTTGCTGACGGTTCAATAGGGGTCTTTCAGGGATGCAAAAGCTACCTTCTTCAGGATGATGACGGCAATGTCCTTGGAACACACTCCGTATCTGCTGGCTTGGATTATGCCTCGATAGGCCCTGAACATCCCTATCTTAGAGATATCAAAAGGGTTCAATATACTTATGCCACTGATGATGAAGCCCTTTCAGCCTTCGAACTTTTATCCAATACCGAAGGCATAATACCAGCCCTCGAATCGGCTCATGCTATTGCCGAGGCTGTAAAGCTCGCTCCTACATTAGCCAGCGACAAAATCATTGTCATCAATCTCTCTGGCAGAGGGGATAAAGATGTTCAGCATGTAGCAAGGATTAAAGGTATAGAGTTGTGATGATTACCCGTTCTCTTGAAAAAGAAATAGTAAAAGATAAAGAACAAGGCTTAACCGATTTGGAAATAAGCAGAAAATATAAAATAAATTATCGTCAACTTGAAAAAATAATAAGAAAGGCGGTTGGCATTACTGTCAGCTCCATCAAGACTGAAAAAAAGATCAAGACATGGCAACCCCAGGACTTTAATGAAGAAGCTACTACTGTGTGGAGTTTTAAAAATAGAGGAAATTGGGCAACCCATAGCGGGGAATATAGGGGCAATTGGTCACCATACATACCAAGAAATGTGATTCTGAAATACTCTAAACCGGATGATCTCGTCTTAGATTATTTCTGCGGAGCGGGCACTACAGCTGTGGAATCGAAACTATTAAGCAGGAAATGCATTGCCTTTGACATTAATGAGAAAGCGATAGAGTTGACAAGAAAAAATCTCAACTTTGAAATTCCCGCACACTTTTGTAAAAAACCAATATATGAACCAGAGATTTTTGTCGGTGATGCCTGTAATTTATCATTTTTATCCAACAACTCTATTGACCTCATATGTGCCCATCCACCGTATGCTAATATCATCCAATACACAGAAAATAAAGATGGGGACTTATCTTATTTCGATATTGAGCATTTCTTAAAAAAATGGAAAAAGTTGCACAGGAAAGTTTTAGAGTATTAAAGCCAGGACACCAATGTGCCATTCTCGTAGGAGACATGAGAAAACATAAATATGTAATACCTTTAGGGTTCAAGTTAATAAATGTTTTTCTTAATGCTGGATTTAAATTAAAAGAACTTATAATTAAGCGTCAACATAATTGCAAGACAACTGGTTTTTGGTATGCAAACAGTATTAAATTCAATTTCCTTTTGTTGGCTCATGAGTATCTTCCTATTTTTGAAAAACCGCTCTCCCAGGACCACTACAAAGTTGAGGAACCCTCGACACAACATAGTGTAGTTTTCCCATACATCGATAAACTAACTTCAAGAAGAAAAATAGATACAATAGAGGGCACAACGGTATGGATATTCCCAACAAAGGACTTTCAAGATAGCATAGATGAAAATGTTATCAAAAGATACTCAAAAAAGAAAACATATCAAATTATAGATTTTTCTTTTTTAAAAAAGGAGCAGGGGAGAAATAACGAAAAAATTATTCCCCCAAAAAATGATTTAATATTTATTAGAACCCCTTTTCTCTTAAATTCGCCTTCTTCAGCGGCTCTAACAAATCAATATCTCAAAGATATAAAAGAGTTTATTCAATTGAATTTAGCCCATTTAGAACTCGATGGATACTGCGTTATTCAGACAAAAGATATAAGGATAGGCGATTACATTGAACTCACAGCTAAAAGAATATTTAATATGCTTGCCGACAATAAGAATCTCTATTTAAAAGAAATAATAATTGTTACAGATGAAGACAATGGACATCCTGGCAGTGGATGTGAGACTGGAAATCTTCAGATAAATCACCAATATTTGCTTGTTTATCAAAAAAAATAGTATGGATAAAGAGATTATATATATAGATTTTGCATCTAAAATATCTTTTTTTGAATTTATACAAGATGAATTTAAGAAGACCTCGATAGATTTATCGGTTTTAAAAAATGAAAATCTTGGCTACCCTTTCTTCTGGATTACTGATGGGAATTAGTGGCTTACATTAGATGGAAGAATCAGGTTTATAACTTAATTAAATCACTTTGAGAAAATTTATAATATTAATTCATTATACTGAAGAGATCAGCGTAATAACACTATGAACAGAATCGATAAGACATTCAAGAATCTTAAAGAAAAAAACAAAAAGGCATTTATCCCTTACATCATGGCAGGAGATCCATCGCTCGATAAGACCTTTGAGTATATAATGCTACTTAAGGAGCGCGGTGCAGATATCATTGAGCTTGGAGTGCCTTTCTCTGACCCGCTTGCTGATGGTCCAACAATTCAGCGGGCGGCTGAGAGGGCTTTGCAGGCTGGTGTAACTCTCAAAAAAATCATTCCTTTTGTAAAAGAAATAAGGGGGCATACAGACATCCCAATTATTTTAATGACTTATTACAACCCTATTTTCAAATACGGCGAAGAAAGATTTGTATCCGATGCCATTGATTCTGGTGTTGACGGAGTTATAATACCCGACCTCCCTCCTGAGGAGGCAGTTAATTTTAAAGCATTTGCAGACAAGGCAGGGCTTGATACAATTTTTCTCGTAGCACCTACATCTACGAAAGAACGGATCGAAAAGATAGTTTCTGCTTCCACAGGTTTTGTATATTATGTTTCGATGACAGGCATAACCGGGTCAAAACTCGCCCTTGACGAGACTTTCAGAAGTCATATAGAACTGGCAAGAAAAGCAACGAATAAACCTCTTGCCATCGGATTTGGCGTTTCTACTCCTGAAGAAGCCAAGATATTCAGCAATCTTGCAGATGGAGTGATTGTGGGCAGTGCAATTGTGAAAACTTTACATGAAAACCCATCATCTGCTGAAGATTGGATTAAAGGTTTAAGAGAGGCTATTAAATAGAAAATATGAATAATGATTACCAAAAATCAATAGACTATTTATATGCCCTTCAAAAGTATGGCGTGAAACTTGGCCTCGAGAAAATATCATTGATTCTCGCAAGTTTGGGTTCGCCTCATAAAGATTTTCGCACATTCCACATCGCTGGCACTAACGGGAAGGGTTCTGTATCAGCCATGATTGCCTCAATTCTAAGGGCACACGGCTTCAGTGTTGGGCTTTTTACATCACCTCATCTTGTAAGCTTCACAGAAAGGATGACTATCAATGGCACCCAGATTACCGAGTCAGAGGTTGTAGAGCTCACTCAGGAGGTAAAATCTGTCATTGATTCTCTTAATGTAGAGACACCAACCTTTTTTGAGTTTGTCACTGCGATGGCTTTTTTATATTTCAGCAGAAAGGGTATTGATTGGGGTGTCATTGAGGTTGGCATGGGCGGGCGGCTTGATTGCACAAATGTTATAACTCCAGCAGCGTCTGTAATAACGCGGATAAGCTACGATCATAAGGAATTTCTTGGTGATACTCTCACCGCTATCGCGGGAGAGAAGGCAGGCATAATAAAAAGCGGCATTCCCATTGTTTCTTCAGTTCAGGAAAAAGAGGCTGAAGAAGTGATCCTCAAAACCTCAATGGAGCAGACTTCGCCTCTTTATTTGTATGGCAGAGATTTTAATGGCGATATGATTATATCCGATATTAATGGGGTTAAATTTAATTATCTTGACCCTAAAGCTTATAATCTCTCAAATCTTTTTACACCCCTTGCAGGGGACTATCAGTTGATAAATGCCTGTGTTGCTGTCAAGGCTGTGTTGGTTGGGCTAAATCATAATAAAATAGATATTGAGAAGATAAAAACAGGTCTGGCTTCAACGGTATGGAGGGGAAGGCTTGAAATAGTCTCCAAAAACCCGCTTATTATAGTTGATGGGGCGCATAACCCCGATGCTGCCAACAAGCTATCTCAGTTTTTGAAAAAGGAATTCTCACAATACAGAATTATTCTTGTCACAGGTATCATGTCCGATAAGGATATACTTGGAATACTAAAGCCTCTTATGCCCATCTGTCATGAAATTATTTTTACCTCACCAAATTATGGCAGGGCAGCATCACCTCAAGCACTCCATAATCTGGCGTTAAAGGAGGGTTTCCATTCGAGGACAGCTACATCGGTTAAAGAGGCATTGAAAATGGCTCTTGATATTGGAAAATCATGGGGGAACGGAGCCCAAATCAAGAATGGCAAACCGCTTATCTTAATTACAGGCTCTTTTTATACAATTGGAGAGGCAATGGAAGCCCTCGGCGAAAAGGCTGTGCTCGGAGATTTGAGGGAAAAGCTTTGATTGTAAAGGCAAAAAAGAGCCTTTCAAACATTTTTTTTATATCTTTAATTTTTCTTTTATTACTGATTTGCCCAACAAAAGATTGTCTTGCTGCTGTAATCACGGCTGAAATTCTTGAGTATTATCCTGAAGATGCCGTTTATATCGCCACAGGCAATGTCAGACTTCAAAAGGAGCATATAACAATAACAGCTGACAGGTTAGCGTTTAATGAATTAACATCTGAGGCTGAAACGGAAGGCAGCATAGTTTTTCAAGACAAAGATGTCGCTATAACGGCAAAGAGAGCCTTAATAAATCTTGACACTAAAACGGGCAATATACATGATGCGATCATTTTCTTCAAAAAAGACAATTATTGGATTACAGGGAAAACCATATCGAAAACGGGGGAAAGTTCATACTACGCCCCTTACGCATCTTTTACAACCTGCAACTCAGAGCCTTATTTAACCCCCGAAAGATTCCCGATTGGATACTCCGAACAGCCTTCAGATGAAATTCTTCAATCTCCTGACTGGTGCTTCAAGGGGGAGGATGTGAATATTGAGCTTGGTAAAACCCTGACCGCAAAAAATGTTACATATAAAATCAAAGGCTTGCCCGTTATATATACCCCTTATATTCTAACACCCATAATGACTGAGCGTCAGACAGGATTTCTTCCGCCCATTGTAGGAACGAGTTCAAAGAAAGGCTTTCAATTCAGCCCAGCCTTTTACTGGGCGATTGATGACGACAGAGATGCAACCTTTTATCTTGATTATCTGAGCAGGAGAGGATATGGCAAGGGTATTGAATACAGGTATCTGGATTCAACAGGCATTGGCACATGGCAGGCATATCATTTAAGGGATAGAAAGCTTGAGAGAGATTTTTCTGCTTTCAGGGTAGAAGACCGTTTTCAGTTTAATAAATTGGAAGGTTTTATAAGAATTAATTATATTAACGATCCCGATTTTTATAAAGAATATGGATATAACTTAGACGGCAGGATAACCAGTCTGGGAGGGCTTACCGATGTAAACAGGTTTTTTCAGTCATCTGCTGAGTTCTACCTACCTTTTAGTAATTCGAGGCTTTATTTTCTTAACCAGTACTGGGTTGATCTGGCGGATGAAGACGCTCACACCATCCAGAAACTTCCCGAAATTGGCTATACAATTCAGCCGACCAGAATAGGCCCTTTCCTTTTGAGTTTGACCTCGAGCATATCGAATTTTTACAGGGAGAAAGAGACAAAGGGACAAAGGCTCCTTTTAAACCCTACGCTTTCACATTCCTTCGGGGATGCGGTACGGTTTTTTCAATCTGTCTCGCTGATTCAGTCTCTTTACAACCTTTCTTCATACACAGGTGATAACTCAACCCCTCGCAAAGGACTTATGGAATACAGGGCAAGTGCCCTGACAAGATTTTATAAATTTTATAGTTCCTTCGTTCATGATGTTGAATTATCTCTCGGATATAGATATATTTCAGGGATTGACCAGCCCCAAGTATTTGATTTCATCGAGCTCATGAACAAGACATCACAGCTTGAATTATCCCTTTATAATTCCATCAGGGCAAAGAATCTAAATGCATCTGTTCGTCTGATTCAGCCATATGATCTGAATCCTAAAACCAACCTCAAGAACCTGCTGCCGCTAACAATGGATGTAGCAATTAGTAGTGAACCGTTTATTCTGAGATTTGAGGCGGCTTATGACTTTAATAAAAACCATGCAGAAAGGTTTAATTCAATGATAAATATCAGGGTATCTGAAAAGATTTCTCTATTTGCAGGGGAACGATATGATAGAACTAATGATATCAAGTTTTTTTCTGTAGGTTTAGAGAATGCAATATCTAAAAGGCTTGCTGTAGGCGCTAATTTGTCATATGATGCCAAGAAGGGCGGGCTTCGGGATTCCTCCCTCAGGACCTTATACAAGCAACAGTGCTGGGCATTGAATGCCATTTTTTCGAGAAAGCCTAAAGATTCGACGAGGTCTGCAGAATATAATGTTTCGCTAATATTTGAGCTCACTGGCATCGGCAAACTCAGAACACTATGAACATTATCGTGAATTTTAACAAAGGCAGAGATGTTACATCACAAGAAGCGGTTAAAGCCGTGAAGAGATATTTTAAGTCAAGAAAAGCCGGACACGCCGGAACCCTCGATCCCCTCGCAACTGGAATTCTCCTAATATGCCTGAATGAGGCAACCAAGATTACAGGTTATCTCTCTTTGCTCGACAAAGAGTATATTACGACATTAAAACTGGGAGAGACGACTGATACATATGATGCCGAAGGAAAGTTGATTAAAACAGTAAAGGATTTCAGAGTTTCAGAAGACGAGATAAAAGAGGTTTTGAAGCAATTTATCGGAGATGTCGAACAAACACCCCCAATGTTCTCAGCCATAAAACTCAACGGCACACCGCTTTATAAACTTGCCAGAAGTGGAGTTAAACTGGACTTGAAGCCGAGAAAAATTTCCATATACTCAATAGAATTACTCGATTACACCCTCCCCTTAATTACCTTAAAGGTGTCTTGCTCTAAAGGCACGTATATTCGCTCCCTTTGCAATGATATTGGAGAGGCTCTTCATGTAGGTGCGCACATGACAGAACTCCAACGAACTAAAATTGGCAGTTTCAAAATCGAGAATTCAGCTAAGCTTGAGGAACTGCCTCTGAAGAAAAAGGCTTTATATACAATTGATTATGCGTTAGGACATCTCCCTGAGTTAAGGTTTTCTGATAGCGAACTACGGAGAATCAAAAACGGCAATACAGTGAATTTGAATGACTTAGATTCAGCAAATCTAACGGCGGTTAAGCCTCCAGTTTTCTTAAGACTCAAAGACCCTGAAGGCAAAATTATAGGGATAGGGAAGATATCAGGAGGCAGTATAAAACCTGAACGGCTGTTTAATTTCTAACTCGAATGTCTCGGAGAAAACTTTCAATCGATAGAGTATATTCAATAGTCTGCCGGTTTTTCATATCTTTAGCTCCCTCAATACATTTCTGACCATTTCATCCATTCTTTTTTTATGCGACCCATGCCAAAAAATCTTCCCGCAATCTGAGCACAGGAGAAACGTTTTTTGTTGCAGAAATATATAATCAGGAACATTATTCATGGCTGATTCTTTGCCAATAGTTATAAGTTGTCCATTGCAGGATACACAACGCGGAGATAATTCTGGTAGGAAGGGGGTTTTATTCCGCAGGAAAATTAACACCTCTTTTAACTGCTCGCCGGCATAATTTGAATGGATAAGTAAAACAGGGTCAGCTTTCTGGCTCTTTGCTAATAAGGTATCCTTTGTTAAAATTATCCTCTGCTCCTGTCTTGCTATTTTGATAAGCTCGGGATCATCTATTAAACTGAAATAGAGGGTGTCATACCCCATGACCCTAAGCCATTTGGCAAGTCTGCCGAGCATGGCATCGGCTATAAAACGATATTCATCCATATTAAGAGCTTAAGAAGCAGTAATGGAGATATTAGTGCGAGGCTTAAATCTCTATTTATAGGCCACGGTTCAAGGGATTAATAAGCCTTAAGACTGAAAGCGTATATAGTTTTCCCAGACTGATAGCAGTTCTTTCGTCGCCCTTAAGTCCCCTGCACAATAACGCGCTATATCTTCATATCTCTCAGACATAAATAAATCTTTTATTTCATAGCCGGTAATCCCATCTGATTTCGGACTTTTAATATTGAAAGTCCTGCACCAGATATCGAGGCTGAATTTCCTCTTACTCGCACCGTAAAAAGACAGTTGATCGAGGAGGTCTATATGCAAATCCGAATATCTATTGGGAAGGAGTTCCTTTGTAGGTCTTATCTTATTTACAGCAGAACGAATTATAATAAATGGGCAGTCAAATCCCCTCCCATTAAAGGTAATTAACTTGTCATAGGATTTGATTGTATTCCAGAATGAGGTCAGTATTTCATATTCGGTAGCGCTCTCAAATATAATCCCGTCCTGTTGAAACGACTGAATCTTTTTTGCAGGCGCTTGAAAATAAACCCTGCCATTGTTTGTATCAGGGTTAAGCATTCCCAGTGCAATTATTTCAGCAGTTTGAGGATAAAAAGAGAGGCTCTGCTTAACCTTTTCTATATCTTCTGGAGTTTCAGTCCATCTCAGAAGGTAGTCCTGGATGGCAGGATCTAATGATTCAAAATCTACCCCAGATGTTTCGATATCAAGGATTAACCGGCTCATTGGTTTTAAGCCGCCTTTTTAAGCATTTTCTCAAAAACCTTCCATGCTCGAAGAGTATCAATAGCCCTTTGCAGTTGAGTATCATCTTTTTCATCAATCTCAACGGGCATTATATCCTCTTTTTGTTTGTCTTCCTTTGAAACCTCCTTTTCTTTATGTGAAGGTTGTTCTTTTGTTTCCTGTTTGACGATAATGTCGGGTGTAATGCCGACATTGTGTATGCTTGTTCCCTTTGGTGTATAATACTTTGCAGTTGTAAGACGGAGCCCTGAGCCATCACTCAGTGGGATGATGCTCTGGACAGAACCTTTTCCGAATGTCTGCACACCTATAATTATTGCCCTATTCCAGTCTTTTAAGGCGCCTGCAACGATCTCGGATGCACTTGCACTGCCCTGATTAACCAGAACAACCATCGGGATTTCTTCAAAGTATGGATTTTCTTTTTCGGTATAATAATCAATCTTCTCGCCGCTCCTGTTTTTAATGTAAACAACCAGTTTTTTAGGGGGAAGAAATATGTCGGCGGTGTCAACAGCTATATTCAAAAGCCCTCCGGGGTCGTTTCTCAAATCTAAGATGAGGGAGGTCATCCCGTCCTTTTTGAGTTTGTTAAGAGCTGCTAAGAGGTCGTTTGCAGTAGATTCTTGAAACTGCGTGAGTTTAACATACCCGATGCCGTCGCTTAGTAATTTTGGCTTTACACTCTTAATCTTTATGATGTCCCTTACGATAGTAAAATCTTTCGTTTCTTTCCAGCCTTCCCTGAAAATTGTGAGGGTAACTGATGTCCCTTTTTGCCCCCTCATTTTTGATACAGCTTCATGTATCTCCATTTTCTTAGTATTCTCAGCGCCGATTTTGAGTATCTTATCCCCGGCTTTAATCCCCGCCCTAAAGGCTGGCGTATCATCAATCGGGGCTATAACCGTAAGAATCCCATCCTTTACGCCGATCTGGATGCCTATGCCTCCAAACTCACCCTTTGTTTCCACCTGTAGTTCCTTCAGTGCATCAGCTGTTAGATACGCTGAATGGGGGTCAAGAGAGCTTACCATACCCTTGATTGCTGATAACACTATATCTTTAGTCTTAACATCGTCAACATAGTTTTTGTTTATGATGGTAATTACCTCTGTGAATATCTTCAATTCTTCATAGCCGCTTTGGGCGCTTACAGTTCTAAGGGTATATGTGCCGGCAAGGAATGCTATTACACTTATGGCACATACAAAAGCCGTTAAAATCAATCTTTTTTTTGTCATTTTAAAAAACATCTATTTATCCTCCGAATTTATTTTAAATAGATAATTAACTAACCCAATCAAGATTTTTTGAGCCAATGTTCAGGATTGAGGGGTTTGCCTTTGTATCTTATCTCAAAATACAAGGCTGTAGTTCCCAGCAATTGCGACTCCCCTACTTCTCCGATAGTTTGCTTATCTTTTATTATAGCTCCATTTGTTGAAAAAATTCTTGCCAGATTACCGTAAAGAGTATGATATCCTCCACCATGGCTTACTATGACTAATTGACCAAAACCTTTAAAACTCTCTGCAAAGACAACCTTGCCTTCATGGACAGATCTTACCTCAGAGTTGGGGTGAGTTTTGATATGAATTCCGCTTCTGTAAACCGGGAGATTGAAAATGGGGTCTGCCTGAGAACCATAAGGCAGTGCAATAGTCCCAATTACAGGCCAGGAAAGTTTCCCTTTTAGTTTAGTAAAGGCGCTGTATTCGGGCAAATCCTCGTCTTTGGTTCCGGGTTTCGTCTCAATGCCTTTCTTTTTCCTTAGTTCTCTTTCTTTTCTATTAGCCTCTTCAATAATTTTGAGTATCTTGTTTGAAGATTCTTGTAAGCTTTTAACCATATTTTCATAATGACTTTTTTCTTTTCTGACGCTTGCGAGAAACTTTTCCTTCTGATTTTTCTTTTCTTTTTGAGATTCAACGAGCATCTTTAGTGAATCCTCTTCTTTCTGCAGTTCTACCTCAAAACCTTTAAGTTTTTTAACCTTTTCACTGAGAGTTGCAACAGTAGCGAGATATCGTTTAATGAGGGACTGATCATAGGCTGATATATCCTTTAGGTATCTGATTGACTTCAGAACATGGGAAGGATCTTCACCGCTTAAAACTATCAGGACTGGATCGTTTTCATAAGTAATCCTTTGAAGGGCTCTCAATCTCTTTTTTAGGAGTTCTCTCTGCCATGCTAATTTTTTGTTGTAATTATTTATCTCTCCCTGCAGGGTGTGGATATTAGAACGCAGCTCACTAATCTTTGTCCTTTGTATATTGAGTTTATTCTCAATTTCTGCAAGCTCGGCACTAATTTTCCCCAGATCCTCGAGGATATTTCTTTCTGTTTTTTTTACGGTTTCGAGCTTTTTCTTTTGTGTTTTGAGTTCCTGCTGCGTTTTCTTGTATTCTTCCTGAAGATTCCTAGCGTTTGCATATCCATAATAATAAAACAAAAAAATAAGTAATATTAAAGGCAGAATTACAAGAGATGCGTAAAAAACAAACGGCAGGGAACTTCTTCTGGACATTCTAAATCCTCAGTCTGCCAATGGCTATAAAAGAGCCTATTATCCCAAGTAAGCAGCCTGTCAAAATCAAAAAAGGAAAGATTAGCAACGGCAAGACGATTCCCTCAAAAACCGGCAGCATACCGCTAAGTTGATATTTTATAACCATAAAAATAATCATAACTTCAATTACAGCAAAGAGCCCCCCTGCGAGACCGAGCATCCCGCCTTCCAGAATAAAGGGAGCCTTGATAAAATTATTTGTTGCCCCAAGAAGCTTCATGATTTCAATCTCTTCCTGCTTGCGGTAAAACAGGATCTTAACGGTGCTGTAAGATATGAATATGACAACAACAGAGATAATCGCTAATAAAAAAATACCAACCCCGTGCACAGATTTTTTAAGAAAGTGAATAGTTTCAACAATCCTTTCGGCAAAGTAGGTTTCTTCTACGCCGTTGATCTTTTTGATATCCGCTGAAATGTTCTCAACAGCCGAGCGTGAAACAAATTCTCTTTTGAGTTTAAGCTCTATATAAGAAGAAAAGGGATTATCATCAATTCCTTCTAAAATAGCTTTGGCAGTTTTAACTGTTTTCTTAAAGTCATCTAGTGCATCCGCCTTTGAGATATACTTAACCCCCGCTATATCATTCCTTTGTTTTAACTGATTAATTATTTCATCTGTTTCCTCTCTGGATAGGTTATCCTTCAAATATATGACTACAGAGAAAAGTTCGGGAAGGCGGTTTGTCGCAAGGTGAAAATTATAAACCAGGAGAAAAGTTACAACCATTATAAGAAGGCTTGAGGCAATAGCGAGGGCAGAGAGGATATTAATCCACTTTTCCTTTAGAATGCTTTGAAATGTTGATTTAAGTATATAATGCATAGCTCTATGTGACTCTCTCTATTAGATTGCCTTCGTCGAGTCTAAAAACGCGTTTCCATGTGTTTCTGAAGAGCTCCCTGTAGTGGGTTGCAATTATGACGGTTGCTCCCTGAATATTTATTTCGTTTATGAGCTGCATTATAGCGGTTGCAGTATTTGGGTCGAGATTTGCAGTCGGTTCATCTGCGAGTATGAGCTCTGTTTTCGCGGCAATAGCCCTTGCAATTACGACCCTTTGCTGTTCACCTCCCGAAAGGATTTTAGGATAACTGTCTGCCTTATGCCTCAGATGGACTTTTTTCAAAGCCTCATAAACAAAATTATTAATGTCTTTGGCTTTTCTTATCTGAAGGCTTAATGCAACATTATCAAATACGGTCATATTGTCAATGAGCTTGAAGTCTTGAAAAATAATGCCTATATTTCTCCTGAGATATGGAATCTCTTTTTTATTCAATGAGGTCACTTTGAAATTTCCGACCCTGATTTCCCCTTCGTCCGGCTTTTCAGCGTGGTAAATAAGCTTTAGCAAGGTTGTTTTTCCAGAGCCTGTTGGACCTGTTATAAAAACCATCTCTCCCCTTTTTACTTCGAAGGTAATATGCCTTAGAACGGTTATATTGTTATAAGATTTTGAGACATTATTAAATGTTATCATTTTTCGCTACATCGTATTTGGTCATAAATTGTTTATAACAGTTTTTGCTATATTTTCGCTTGTCAACCCAAAAAAACTGAGAAGTTCAGAAGGTTTACCCGAGCATCCAAATGAGTCTCTGACACCTATTCTGATAATTTTAACAGGGTGATTTTCCGACAAAAATTCTGATACGGCGCTGCCCAGACCGCCTATTATGGAATGCTCTTCAGCAGTGACGATCAGGGGAGTTTTGTTAGCGACTTCAAGAAGAACTCGGGTATCGATGGGCTTAACTGTTGACATATTAATTACGCCTGCGTCAATACCCTTTGCCTTTAGAATATCCCTTGCCTCCAATGCTGCGGCTACCATTATGCCGTTTGCTATCAGAACGGCATCACTGCCAATATTGAACACATGGGCATTCCCTATATTGAAGGAATAGTCGGCAGGCATTACCGAAGGCACTTTTGCCCTACCGAGCCTGACATAAACGGGTCCTACATATTCCGAAATAGCATTAATGACTTGTTTAGTCTCTAAGCCATCAGCAGGGACAATAACAGTCATATTAGGCAAAACCCTCATTAATGCTATGTCTTCGAGTGATTGATGCGATGCCCCGTCTTCGCCTACAGAAATACCGCCATGAGTGGCAACCAGTTTCACATTAAGGTTTGAATAGCATACCGTTTGCCTGATTTGCTCCCACGCCCTGCCTGTCTCAAAAATAGCAAAAGTGGAAGCAAATGGTATCTTGCCTGTCAGGGATAAACCAGATGCAGTACCTACCATATCTTGTTCAGATATACCCATATTAAAAAATCTTTGAGGAAATAGCTTTGAAAACTTTTTTGTCTTTGTGGAGCCGGAAAGGTCTGCATCGAGCACAACTATTTTCTCATTTATCTTGCCGAGTTCGGCGAGTGCCTCACCATATGCATCTCTTGTGGCGATTGCAACCCCGAAAAAACTTCCGTTATCTTTTTTTCCACTAATTTCCTGTGTTCTACTTCCCATCTTCTCCAAGCTCCTTCAAGGCTATCCCAAGTTCATCTACAGTAGGTGAGATGCCGTGATATTCAACCTTGTTTTCAAAAATCGAGACCCCCTTGCCTTTTATTGTCCTTGCTAAAATAACCGATGGTTTAATCTTAATTTTTTCAGCAGCATCAAGGGTTTCAACAATCTGCTCCATGTTATGCCCGTCTATTTCAAATACATGCCAGCCGAAAGCCTCCCATTTTTTTGCAACTGGTTCGATTTTCATTACCTCTGAACATCTTCCGTCTATCTGAAGGTCGTTTAAATCAACTATCGCACATACATTATCTAATAAATAATGGCTTGCCGTCATCGCCGCCTCCCAAACCTGTCCCTCCTGTATCTCCCCGTCTCCAAGGAGACAATAAACCCTCGAGTGGATATTGCTTAGCTTAAGCCCCAATGCTATACCATTGGCGATTGACAATCCTTGCCCCAATGAACCAGTTGATATCTCAACTCCCTGTAAGAGTTTAGATGAGGGGTGACCCTGTAAGGGCGAATTAAATTTTCTGAGAGTTTTTAAAAGATTCTGATCGAAATACCCTGTTAGGGCTAAAGCAGCATATAAAAGAGGGGCTGCATGCCCTTTGGAGAGAATGAATCTGTCTCTTAACTCCCACTTCGGGTCTGACGGTTTGTGTTTCATTTTATAAAAATACAAGGCTGCTACTATATCCGCAGAAGATAGAGAGCCGCCCGTGTGTCCCGAACCTGCCTCTGTGAGCATCTTTACAATCGCCACTCTAATCCTGCGAGCCTGTTCTTTGAGAAAGCCAATATCTTTGCTTGTAATTAATTCTGCCACTTTTGCCGAGCCTTTCTATAAGATTTGTTTTTATTGAATAATTATAAACTATTATAAACAATGAAAATGAAAAAAGAAATTCCCAACCTCATTTTTGGAATTAAGATATAATTATATAAAAATGTTTCTGATAATTTATGTGTGTGAAATTAAGGTTGAATAGCGATGATTAGCTGGGTCATCATAGGTATTATAGTGTTGTCAATCTTGTGGTTGATCTGGGTCTATAATCAGCTCATTGCCTTAAAAGATATTAGAAATGCATGGTCGCAGATAGATATACAGCTTAAGCGGAGGCATGACCTGATTCCTAATCTTGTAACTGTGGTAAGAGGCTACATGGATTTTGAGAGGCAGACCATTGAAGCTGTTACATTAGCGAGAGCAAAAGCGATGGCAGCTTCAAGCGTTCACGAAAAAGCTGCTGCAGAAAACCTATTGACTCAAGCTCTTGGAAGATTATTTGCCTTGATTGAAAACTATCCTGTATTAAAGAGTAACGAGAGTGTAATGTCTTTGATGGAGGAACTC
This sequence comes from Dissulfurispiraceae bacterium, assembly GCA_036781645.1. Taxonomy (GTDB): domain Bacteria; phylum Nitrospirota; class Thermodesulfovibrionia; order Thermodesulfovibrionales; family Dissulfurispiraceae; genus DYHD01. Next base: position 35,532 of record DAIQAO010000003.1, on the reverse strand, counting down.
GTCACAACGGAAAACCGTATAGCCTTTTCAAGGCAACTTTACAATGACTGACTATTGATAAAAATATAACCCCAATCTATTTATGATTTTGTAGCCGCCGCTTACGGAAAATAAGAAAATAGTGAAAAAGACTAACAAAATTCCAAGAACCTTTGCATGATTATAAAATTTGTTATATCTTTTGATGAACAGAATCTTGAGAAAAAAGATTATTAAAACTACGGTTGCTAAAATAGCGTGTATCACTCCAAAGGCTGAAAAATTAATTCCCTCAGTAGCTAACTTTGTTAGCATATAAATACCTAAAAGCACATTGACAATAATTAAAACAAAAAGCATCCTCCCCGAAATCTTATGAAAAGACTTCAGTTTGTCAATGCTAAGTCTTCTATCTTCCCTTCCGAATATTTCGAGGATAGTAAAAAGAGAAACAAAAGAGAAAAAAAGTATCATTAAAGCCACTAAAATCTTAATCGAAATCACGGCAATTATTTAGGTAAGGTTTTAGAGAGATAATCAATAATTTTTTTAGCCTCTTCATCTGTTATAGCGGCGCCATTAACATTTTTCATTCTCATGACTGTTTTCTTCCATTCATCTTCGGTCTTTTTCTTGGATTTAGGCCTATCAATACTATGGCAGGTACTGCATTTTTTCTCAAAAAGAGACTTATTGTCAGCATCTTTTGTCTGGGAATACGCTGGAAAAGTAATAAAAAGCGCAAGGCTTAAACAAAGGTAAATACAAAAAGCCTTTTTCATGTAACTGTTCTCCTTATTTTGTTTAATTACAGTTTAAGTAATATCCGCTAAAAATTCTAACAGCAAAGGTTGCCATATAAACCTTTAATAGCAAACTGGTGATTTTATCCAAAATAAAGTAGGCGATGCAGGGATTGAACCTGCGACCTCTTCCGTGTGAAGGAAGCGCTCTCCCACTGAGCTAATCGCCCAAGTTACCGAAAAATAACCTATTTTGAGGGATAGTGTCAAGTCACTTCTAAGTTTCGAAATCGGCGATAGAACCAAAAGGTTATACAAAATCAATAAAACTAATAGGAAGTCTCTCAAAGGCTTACATATGTGAGAAGGTAGTTCTTGGGCAAAGAAATCGTGTCATATCCCTGCTTGAATATTATTTTGGAAACCTGTGAAATTTTATAAAACCCTAAATGCTAATCCAAAACATTTTATTTTAATAAAGTCGTTACTATTTAAACTCGAGTAGCCTATTATTCTCGGTCTAATCCCAATAATATTTATGAAAAGAAAATTTCTTCAAAAGAAACCTTGGCAACTTTTTATAATTCTGTCCCAAAACAAAACCCGAAATCCTCATTAATTCATACAATGTAAGATATGGAAGATATATGGAAAAGTTAACAACCCCCGAAGTTTTCAAACAATATCTCATTTCATAACACAAATAAGCCAAACCATCCTTATAGTTTCCAGCATTTATAAGCTCCAAATTCTTCAAGGCTACCCCTGAATCAAAGAAACGTTTAAAAACAGTTGTTAATGAATAGTTATGGGAATGATATACAACAGATTTCGGGTTATAAAAAACGTTGTAGCCATTTTCAATTACGGTTTTAGCCCATTGCTGATCTTCGCTCATGATAAGGTTTTCATCAAATTTAAAAGCCATCAATAAATCCTTTCTCATAGAAGAACTGACGTTCGAGAAAAAGACATCCTTAATATTTAGAATATTTTTCTTATTTCTTGTTGCCTCTTTATCAGGGTATTTATAGGATAAGAATGATTTTTCCATAATTTTTGCCTCTTTATAGGGAATTTGCCTGCTATATACCCCAGCGATATTCGCACTCTTTTTTAGAGGTTTAACAAGCTCCGAAAGCCAATTCTCATCAACAGGTATAGCATCCTGCACGAGCATCACAATATAATTACCCTTACATAAACTCACTGCATAGTTTCTCGTTCTGCCATGCCCAAAATCTTTGGGATTAATCTTGATTAACCGCACATCAAATTTATTTACAATGTCGAGAGAGTTGTCTGTCGATCCCGAATCAATCACAATCACTTCAATTTTATCCTCAACTTTTTGCATAAAAACTGAAGTGAGCACTTCCTCAATTCTTCTACCTGGATTTTTTGTAAGAATTACAACGGAAATCATAAGACAAACAATTTATAAATTAAAGTCTTCCTTCTTTAAAATTAACAAAATCCCTTAAAATATAGCTATCCACTATTGATACATATGACTGTAGCTAAATCGCTTTTTATGAGATTCCAACAAACCTTTAGACGATTTATTTATAGTTATTACCCAAAAGAGATAGAGCCTTTTTCTCACAAAGGGAACAGTTTTTCGCTCCTTCTCGGAAGGCGTCCTTGCCTTCCTCCGAGATCGCCATCACCCCTCACTACGATGGTGCAAGCCGCTCAAATCTATTCCTCTTGTCAAATTAGTTGTTTCCAATGTTTTTTCTATCGCCGATTTAGGGTTATAGTTGCCTTTTAGTTTCTGAGATGTTCTATGATATAATATTCTTTAAGCTCGAGCCCCCTTAGCTCAGTAGGATAGAGCACAGGTTTCCTAAACCTGGTGCCGCAGGTTCGACTCCTGCAGGGGGCATGTTTTTCCATTGGTCATTCAAATCTTTTCAAATATTGCTGAAGCTCAGATTCTAAATTCTCGGTGAAAACGCCGCTGCCTATAAGACTTTGCATCTCTTGAAACTTCCAGAATCTAATCTCCTCTATCTCCTCTTTGTTAAACTCGCAATTCTCTTTCAAGGTTGTTGAGAATGTATAAACAAATTCCCTCTCAAGGCTTCCTGAAAAAATATGGGAATATAAAAAGTGGATTTCTTCAGGCATGAATCCAAGTTCTTCTTTAGTCTCTCTTTTGGCAGCATCTAAAATATTTTCACCAGGCAGAACATGTCCGCCTACCGAGGTATCCCATTTGCCGGGGAAGATGTCTTTATTTTTAGAGCGCTTCTGTAGCAAGAGCTCTCCTTCAGTATTAAAAACAAGGACATGGACAACCTTGTGTAAAAGATATGTCTGGCTATGAAGCTGAAGTCGCGGCGCTATACTTATGGTTTTGCCTTCGATATCGACTATCTCGAGTATTTCATCCTGCATTTAGATATTTGTTTATTTAAATATTAGATAACATACATCTCTGGTCTTCTGTCTTTAAATAAGTCATTGTAAGGATTTATTGACTTATTTCGTGCTAATTCTGGATTTATTTCAACCGTGATTAACTCCTCCTGATCATCAGATGCCCTTGCTAAAATCTCACCCAACGGGGAAATAATCTGGCTCATGCCTATAAATCTTAGTGTCTGGCCGCTTTTCCTGCTTTCAAAACCAATTCTGTTGGCTGTAATCGTAAAAACCCTATTTTCAAGGCATCTGTATGGCATAACATGCGGACAGTAGGGAAGTATGAGATTTGATGGATGGACAATCAATTCAGCGCCTTTTAGGGCTAATGTTCTCACAGATTCGGGGAAGAACCAGTCAAAACAAATCATTATGCCGACTTTCCCAATTTCTGTATCCCAGACCTTAAACCCAGTGTCTCCAGGGGTAAAAAAAAGCTTTTCTTCAAAAAAAAGGTGTGCCTTGCGGTATATACCTATTAAACCAGTAGGGCCTATAAAAATAGCTGAATTGTAATACTTATCACCTTTTTTCTCAGGAATGCCCGCAACGATAAACACCCTTTTTTCTGCCGATAACTTTATAATTTCACGCGTCGTTTCCCCATCAGGTATTGGCTCTGACAATGCTTCAACTTCATCCATTGAGGCAAACTGATATCCTGTGGCAAAAAATTCGGGGAGGACAATAAGGTCGGCTTCGGTTGATTTAATGGTGGTAAGTGTTTTATTAATATTATAGTCTTTGTCGCCAAAAATGGGATTCGTTTGGTAAAAACCTGCTTTTATCATTTGATTATTTCGGCGTTCATATATGGTATCAAGGCTTCTGGCACAAGAACTGTTCCGTCTTTTTGTTGATAGTTTTCAAGGACAGCCACGAGAGTCCTTCCTAAGGCGAGCCCCGAACCATTAAGGGTGTGGACAAACTCAGTTCCTTTTTTGCCCTCTCTTTTGAATCTGATATTAGCCCTTCTGGATTGAAAGTCCTCAAAATTTGAGCAGGATGAAATTTCCCTGTATCTTTGCTGGCCCGGGAGCCAGACCTCCAGATCGTATGTTTTTGCAGATGAAAAGCTCATATCTCCTGTGCAGAGAACAATCTTTCTGTATGGCAATTTGAGTCTTTGAAGAATGTCTTCGACATCTGCGGTGAGCTTTTCGAGTTCATCGTAAGAATTTTCAGGCTTAGTAAACTTAACAAGTTCCACCTTATTAAACTGATGCTGCCGTATAAGCCCTCTTACATCCTTGCCATAAGAGCCCGCTTCTCTCCTGAAACAGGGTGTATATGCTGTATAATAAATGGGCAACTGGTCTTCTCTCAAAATCTCTTGCCTGTGAAGATTCGTCACAGGCACCTCAGCGGTGGGGATTAAAAAGTATTCGGGATCGGCAATCCTGAAAAGCTCAGCCTCAAATTTAGGCAGTTGCCCTGTGCCTATCATGGTATCTCTGTTGACCATAAGCGGCGGAAATATTTCCTTGTATCCCTTAGATGTATTAAGGTCGAGCATGAAATTCATGAGCGCCCTTTCGAGTCTCGCGCCCTGCCCCTTCAGGACTGAAAATCTTGAACCTGCAATCTTGCCACCCCTTTCAAAATCTATGATATCGAGAGCCTCTCCGATGTCCCAGTGGTTCAATGGAGTAAAATCAAACTCTCTGATCTCGCCCCACCTCATTATCTCTTTATTTTCAGTCTCGTCTTTTCCTTGAGGAACCGTATGATGAGGGATATTAGGCAGATTAAGAAGGAAAAAAAAGTTCTTCTCTTCCATTTTTATGAGGCTTTCTTCCAGACTCTTTATCCTGTCAGAGACAATTTTCATCTCTGCTATTAAGGACTGCGCATCGAGCTTCTGTCGCTTCATTTTTGCTATTTCTTCAGAGACAACATTCCTTTTATTTCTGAGTTCTTCAGATTCTCTAAGCAGCTTGAGTCTTTCTTTTTCAAGATTTATAAAATCTGACAGGTCGACGTCATAACCCCTTTTTACAAGGGCTTCTTTAAGCAAATCAATATTATCTCTCACAAATCTTGAATCAAGCATTTGTAATCTCCCATTGAATTTTCATGGTATTATTACTTCCTTAACTTAAATTAAAACTATTGAGATTTTGAGACTATCGCCCAGCCTCAATTAAAATTTTTTTTGACCCCTTTGCCTTTCTCAAGACTGTTGCATCGTCAACAATTTTACCCACGAGATTCACCTCGCTTGCGGGAACAGGGTTATCGTCTTTGCTCATAGGTGTGGGGCCAAAAAAGATAGCAAGCGCCCTGCCTGGGGGCCAATAACCGATATCACCAACTTTGACAGAGATTGTTGATGTTTCATCGAGGGGGAAGGTCACAGGAATCTCAAAATAAAATTCATCACCCCATTCCTCAGGAACGGCTTCAATAGGAAGTTTAGCAACTATTGCCCTTGAGCAGGCGGTATCAAATAGTTGAGCCCTGAGCGTGAAGCTACCTATGGAAATAGTTATTTCATGCATTCCCAGTTATCCTTTCTGCTACACTAAACGATTTATTCAAAATGGAGCTTTAATAGCCAAAAAGATCATGAGTCAAAAAGCCCTAAAATAGCATCAGTTTTGTTATCAATATTTTTGATATTGGCAGTGACAGAACTATATTCATTTTTAAGTTTATGCAGTTCATCTGCTATATTTAATGAGGTCAGTATGGCGGCTTTTAGAGGAGTAATATTCGGCGTGGTAGAACAGACTTCCTTGAGTTTAGCATCCACAAAACTGGCTAACTGTTCAATATACTGAGGCGACTCCTCACCTTTGATAACATATTTCTGCCCTAAAATATATACATCAACACTGCCCATCCCTGCATTACCTTAATTCCATAGAATCGAGTTCTTTTAAAAGTTCCTCTATCTGACCCTTAACCGCCGCCTTCTCATCTTTTAATTGTTCTATCTCCCTTTCTTTCATCCTTACGGTATCTTCAAGCTGGCTCACCCTGTTCTCGAGATTTGCCTTTTCTTCCCTAAGTGCCTTGACCTTTTCTACAATAAAGGAAACCTTTTCTTCAAGAGCCTTTACAACTTCCATAAAATCCCTCCGTTTATTTTAATTTGCTGAATTACATAAGAAACAAATTTCATAATGATACACGATTTATCTCTAAAAATAAATGAATTGCAAGCGCCCGAAAAATAGACATAGAAAACTGTCATTACGACCCAGAGCGAAGCGAAAGAGCCAGTCCTGAGCTTATCCGAAGGGAAAGCAATCTCGTCTTTTTTATAAGGGATTGCTCCACACCCTCTTGGGGGCTCGCAATGATGGATAAATAAAAGGGTTCACCGTTTTATCTCTATTTTTCGGACTTTGCCGCAAGTATTGATAACCTTTCAGTCAATATGCTAACAAACTCACTTGTATTTTCGGCTTCTCTCTCGATACTATATCACTATCCACCATTAATGATGTCCGCCTGCTGAATGACCCCCGCATATTATATTATAAACAGCATCCTTACTGCCGGCATTTTCCAGAATGCATTCATTATCACCTACTATATGTATTGCATAGCCTTCTTTCAGCCTTCCAGTGTAATTGCCGAAGACCTCCAAATCTCCCTACATAGCAAGGATTATCTCCTCATGCCCCTTACCCGGCTTAACAAGCCTGTCTTTTTCACCCGGCTTCAAAATCCCATAAATCAAATAACAGGCATGGCTGCCTGTCTCCTTATAGCCAACGATATACTCCCCGAATTTCGCATCAACAGCCATATTTTTGACATCAAATATTTTCATAATTTGTCCTCTACTGTTTTTAAGTTCTATATTCAGCATTTATCCTTACATAATCTTCAGTGAGATCACAGGTTAATACCCTTGCTGAGCCTCTGCCAAGATTTAAATCAATTAATATCTTTATTTCCCTGTCTCTTAATTTTTCATTAGCCTCCATGTCACTGCCTGTTGTTATGCCGCCTTGTGCTACTTTGAGGTCATTGAGATAAATATCCACAAACTCCTCTTTTATCATTGCCCCTGAATATCCCAGGGCTGCCATTAACCTCCCCCAATTAGCGTCATTGCCATAAATAGCCGTTTTTACGAGCAGTGAATTGGCTATAGCAAAAGCAGCCTTAAAGGCGTCAGAGGAGCTTTTTGCATTGATTATCTCTATCTCGACCAGCTTGCTCGCCCCTTCAGCATCCTTAACAATAAGCCTGCTCAATTCAAAAGTAATATCTGAAAGGGCTTCGGAAAATATTCTGTAATCTTTTGTCCCCTTTTTTATAATGTTATTGCTGGCCGTCCCATTAGCCATAATAAGAACAGTATCGTTCGTTGACATATCGCCGTCGATAGTTATCCTGTTAAAGGACTGGGAGACTGCAGACCTTAAAGAAGCATCGAGGGCGGCTCTCTCAATATTAGCATCTGTGATGATGAAACAAAGCATTGTTGCCATATTCGGGGATATCATTCCGGCGCCTTTACATATAGCAGAAATAACAATCTCTTTTTCCCCACATGTTATCTTTCTATAAGCAATCTTGGGGAAAGTGTCAGTGGTCATAATTGCAGAAGCAACATCGCCAAGCGATGATTTGCCAAGATTTTTAACCAACAGCGGTAGTTTCGGACGGATTCTATCCATCGGCATCGGTGCGCCAATAACCCCCGTTGAGCAGATGAATATATGTTCTTTCTTTACCTTAAGGAGATTCCCAATGGTCTCGCTCATCTCAAACGCATCATCCATGCCCTGGCTGCCGTTACAGGCATTTGCATTGCCACTGTTGACAATGACAGCACGCCCAATGCCTCTCTTTATCCTTTGCATATCCAGTCTGACAGGCGCTGCTTTTATTTTATTTGTGGTAAACATACCCGCCATGACGCAAGGGGTTTCAGAATATATCAGGGCAATGTCTTTTCTTCCAGGTTTCTTAATGGCAGCCTCTGCCGTTGAGAAAAGAAATCCCTTAGGAGCTTCAAGACTCATCTTCCGCGTCTCCAGAGTTGTTTTGCAATTATCAAATAGCCCATAGCCAACGTGAGCAGAATACTCATTACCTGAGCAGTTCTTAAACCGCCAATATAAAGGCTGTCTGCCCTCAAGCCCTCTATGAAAAACCTCCCGATCGAGTATAGTATTACAGTTACGGCAATGATAAAACCGTCCCTGAAATGCCTTGTCCTCAGCCCAAACCATACAATTAAAAAAACTGCAAGATTGTAAAAAAGCTGATACAGCATTGTAGGGTGAACGGGAATATTGGGAAATTCATCTCCGGCAGGACTTCCTCTCGGAAAGACTATCCCCCATGGCAAATTCGTGGGCATTCCGTGAGCCTCACCGTTCATAAAATTTCCAAATCTTACAAAGGCTTCACCGAGTATCACGAGGGGAACAACAGTATCCCCGAATTTCAAAACAGGGATTTTATAGCGCCTTAAGGCAATTAATACGGCAATGCATCCAGCTATGAAACCTCCATGACTTGCTAATCCACCACGCCAGATGGCGGGAATTTCTTTTAAATTGGCGCCATAATATTCCCAGTTGAAAATAACGTAATATGCCCTTGCGCCTATAAGACCAGCAAGGACAGCCACAAAAACGAGATTAATTATGTCGTCTTTAGTTAAAGGAATACCTTTCCTTTGAGCATCTTTTGTGACAAGGTAAATGCTCAAAAGTATTGCGAGCAGATACATTAAACCGTAAAATCTTATCTCCAGAGGACCTATCTTGAATAAAACGGGGTGCATTCTGAAAGGTTAACAGAAAGAAGAGTTTGTTTTCAATAGTGAGTATATTTCCTAAAAAAATATCGATAGAATCACTAAACGGTTGATTTATCAGTCATCGCGAGAACCCAAAGGGTCGGTGGCAATCTTATCTTTTAAAAACTACGATTGCTTCTCTATCGCTTCGCTCTAAGTCGCAATGATGATTTTCTATCGCTATTTTAGGGTAGAAAGGGGCAATTGACAAAGGATTTGCTTTTCCTTTAACATTTATATCTTTTATGTGAATCCCTCAAAGCGTTTTCTATTAGCTTTATGCTTTGATTGCGATCTATTTATCACGGGGAGGCGGCTATAAACCTGGGTTTTGTTAATGTTTCGCTGAAGAATATGGGAAGTTTGTCTATCTATGCAGAACCATGTTCTGCCTGCCTAAATTACTTTTAAAGCTATGGGGGGTTGAGGGCATAAATTTCCATTACACTTAGTTGTATAAATAAAGACTGTTAAGAGGGGCATATGTATTTTCAGGATTTGATCATGAAACTGAATGAGTTTTGGGCAAAGAAGGGCTGTATCCTTCTGCAACCTTATGATATAGAAGTGGGAGCGGGGACCTTTCATACAGCGACCTTTTTTAGGGTAATTGGCCCTGAACCATGGAAAACAGCATATGTCCAGCCAAGCAGAAGGCCGACTGACGGCAGGTATGGTGAAAACCCCAACAGACTCCAGCATTACTACCAATATCAGGTTATTATAAAACCATCTCCACTGGAAAGTCAGGATTTATATCTGGAAAGCCTTGCCTATATCGGTATAGAAGCGACAAAACACGATATCCGTTTCGTGGAAGATGACTGGGAATCCCCAACTTTAGGCGCCTGGGGGCTCGGATGGGAAGTATGGCTGGATGGCATGGAAATAACCCAATTTACATATTTTCAGCAGGTAGGTGGTATTGATTTGAAACCTGTTTCTCTGGAAATTACATATGGACTTGAAAGAATAGCCATGTATTTACAGGAAATTGAAAATGTATTCGAGATAAAGTGGTGTAAGGGCATTAAATATGGGGAAATACATAAGCAGGGGGAGATAGAATTCTCTAAATTCAATTTTGATTACTCAAACCCTGAACTGCTTATTACCCAGTTTGAATTTTGTGAGAAAGAGTCTAAAAGAATGAATGAGTTGGGTTTGGTCTTACCGGCTTATGAATACTGTCTGAAGAGTTCACATTTCTTTAATCTGCTTGATGCACGGGGTGTCTTATCCGTCACAGAAAGAACAGGTTATATTGCAAGGGTCAGGGCTCTTGCAAGGCTTTGTGCAGAAGCCTTCTTAAGACAGAGAGAGAAAATGGGCTTCCCATTACTACAGAGGTAACTTAATGAATAATAACAAAGAGATAATTTCAGACAACACAAGCACACTCTTGATGGAGCTTGGCACGGAAGAAATTCCTGCCCGTTTTCTTACCAATGCATTAAACAATTTGAAGTCTATTGCAGAGAATGTTTTCAGAGATAACAGGTTGCCTCATGGTGAGATTAAAACTTACGCTACTCCAAGAAGACTTGTTCTTATAGTAGAAGTCGAAAAAAGACAGGTAGCCTTAGAAAAAGAAATATGGGGGCCCCCTGTCAATGCAGCATTTGATCAAGAGGGCAATCCAACAAAAGCGGCTGAAGCATTTGCAAAAGCCCATGGGATATCTATCGACGAATTACAAAGAAAAGAGAAGGGTAAAGGGACATATATAGTAGCCGTTATTAAAGAAGAAGCCAAAGATGCGTCAGATGTTCTGCCTGAAGTGCTGAAAAAGATTATTCTTACTCTTAACTTTCCTAAAAATATGAGATGGGGAGATGGCGACCTTAGGTTTGTCAGACCTATCCACTGGATTCTCGCAATTTATAATAACGAGAAGGTAAGTTTTGAGATAGATGGTATAGCGAGCAATGTAATGACAAGGGGACACAGGTTCCTCTCTCCTGCGTCATTTGAGATAAAAGACCCTAAATCATATATACACTTTCTCAAAAATAACTATGTCATAGTTAATCACGAAGAGCGAAAAAAACTAATAATAGAAGGCGCTAACAAATTGGCTGCTGAAGTAAGTGGACAAGTAATCTGGGATGAAGACCTGCTTGAACATGTTGCTTTTTTGGTAGAGTATCCTGTGCCTGTTTTGGGGACTTTTTCTCCTGAACATCTTGTTCTTCCACACGAACTATTGGTTACCGTCATGAAAGGACATCAGAAGTATTTTGCTCTGGAGGATTCCCTTAAAAGGCTTATCAACAATTTTATTATCATCAGCAATACAAGGAGCGCCAACGCTGATACCGTCAGAAAGGGCGCTGAAAGGGTTATCAGAGCAAGATTTGAGGATGCTCGTTTTTATTTTGAAGAAGATTCAAAAACTCCTTTAAAAAACAGGCTTGAAGCACTTAAAAACGTAGTTTATCATGACAGGCTCGGAAGCCTTTACAACAAGACTCAAAGGATAGCATTTATAGCCAGCTCCATATGCACCCACTGTTGTCCTGAAAGGATAGACGATGTCAATACTGCTGCGCTTTTGTCAAAGACTGACCTCATAACCGGTGTAGTGAGAGAGTTTCCCGAACTACAGGGCATTATAGGTAGTTATTATGCATCAAAAGAAGGCTATAACGAATCTATCTCCAAGGCTTTGCGTGAGCAGTATCTTCCTTCACATACGGGCGATTTGCTACCGGTGACAGATATAGGAGCGATCGTAAGCCTTTCAGATAAACTCGATAATATTGCTTCTTTCTTTACGCTGGGCTTATCTCCAACAGGTTCTGAAGACCCTTTTGCTCTTAGAAGGCAGTCACACGGAATTATCCTGATCGCCATGGAAAAAGGTTATGATTTAAGTCTCGAAAATATGTTAGATATCGCCTTAAAGCCCCATGAGATTAAGGAAAAAAGTGAACTTATGAATTCCCTTTCGGCATTTTTTGAGCAGAGAATAGATTATATTCTTCAATCTCAGGGATATCCTGGGGATATCATAGCAGCGGTAATGCCTTTTGTATGGACAACCCCTCTCCATAGAATAAAGGAGAGGATGAAGGCACTGATTAACTTCAAAGACGACCCTGATTTCGATTCATTATTACTTTCAATTAAGAGAATTAACAATATAGCCCCAAAATCCGTTCCCGCCCCTGTCAAAAAAGACCTGTTCGTGCAGGAAGAAGAGAGGCTGCTTTATAAGGATTTTGAGAGTGTCCGTGACGAGATTAATTATCAGTTAGAAATCTTCAACTATATTAATGCACTCAAGATCCTAAAGATCCTACGGAATTCAATAAACAACTTTTTCGAAAAGGTCCTGGTTATGGACAAAAGTGAAGAAATAAGAATGAATCGTCTTGCCATCATAAAAGAGATTCAAACTCTCATTATGCGTATTGCTGATTTCTCAAAGATAACCTAAGAATTGCTAGTAGAGGTTAATTTCTTCTCCTCTGCTAACTTCTTCAACCTGGCATTAGGGAAGTCTAATTTCGGCGATAGAATTAACAGTCCCGGAGTATCTTTTTAATAACCTCTTCGTAGAAGTTGGCTTCAGGGGAAAATTCAATATCCACATATAACAGATTGGGCGGATTTTTATATTCCCTGATTTTTACGATATCCTTCTCGGTAGTGATAAGAAAATCACAATTAAGCTTATCTGCAATTTTTTTAACCCTCAAAATATCTTTTTCCCGATAATTGTAGTGGTCTGGAAATTCCTCCCATCCACAGACATTAATCTTAAGAGACGAGATGAGTTCCTTGAATGACAGTGGTTGAGCTATTCCACAAAAGGCAAAAAATCTCTTGTTTTGCACTTCCTCTGGCGAGATACTCCTGCCGTCGGGGTATCTGACATCGCTAACCTTGTATTCTGCGAAGTAAACAGGGGCTTTAGGGTTAATCAACTTGAACTTACTATTAAGCTCCTCATTTCTTTTTTTGGTGATTACCAGAAAATCTGCTCTCTTTAGCTCATATGGCTGCTCCCTTAAAGTCCCAAAGGGCAGCAATTTGCGGTTTCCAAATGGATTGATACCATCCACAAGCACAATATCAATATCCCTATAAAGAGACCAGTGCTGAAAGCCGTCATCAAGAATGAAAACTATTTTATTTTCTGGAACGAGACCTTTCAACCTCTCAAGAGCGAGTTGTCCCCCGAGATATCTATCCGGAGATTTTACCAGAGGGACATCTCTCAGCTTCTCAGACATCATGAAAGCTTCATCGCCAAGCATGTCGGCTGATAAGAATGCCTTGTCCTTTTCTTCATCCAATGTTTGTTGATAATTCTTTGGGAAGTTCACCAACATAGGGGTTTTTGCCTTGCCTTTATAGCCTCTTATTAATATGACAGGCGAAAGCCCCCTTTTTCTGACTTCCTGTGCAAAAGCGATCACCGCAGGGGTCTTGCCAGTTCCTCCTGTCGTAATATTGCCGATACTTATAACCTTGCTCGGAAGCCTTTTTTGTCTTGAGAGCTTATATTTTTTGACGATTGAATACCCTAAAAAATAGATAAACTCAAACGGATCTATTCGTTTATGCATGGTTTTTAGTTTGGGGGATCAAAACATTGAGAGCAACATAACTCTTCTAAATATCTATATTCCTAGCCTCAAGGGCATGTTTTTGTATGAAGTCTTTCCGTGGTTCAACCTGATCGCCCATTAGAACTGTAAATATCTCGTCTGCCCTTATGGAGTCTTCAATAGTAACCTGCTTAAGGGTTCTTTTTGCTGGATCCATCGTGGTTTCCCAGAGCTGAGTTGGATTCATCTCTCCCAGTCCTTTGTATCTCTGAATTGTAAGTCCCTTTTTAGCTATCTCTGTTGCCTTCTGAATAAGCTCTTCTATGGACGACACTTCCTGTCTTTCTCCCTTGATATTGATCCCGTAAGGTGCGCTGCCGAATATCTCTGTTATTTCTCTATGTAAAGCCGCTGCCTCTTTGAATTCGGGAGACTGAATGAACGGTACCGAGAGATTAACTTTATAATTACTGCTTTTGAGAATAACTGAATAAGACTCTCTCTCTTCATCAAAGACTATATCTTCATGTTTTATATCCCTTGCTGTATCTTTTATCTCCCCTATTATGGACCGTAAAGAATCCTCGCTTTTTAAATCGGTTTTTTGTATGCCCTTTTTAAGCAAAAAATTAATTATGAAAGGATCTCTTCGGCTTTTTCTGAACCAGTTCATCAGGTTTTCATAGTCATAAGCCTTCTTTAAATATGGTATGAGCTTTCTCCCGCCCAATTGCCCAGCAGGAGTTGTTATTTCAATTTCCTCAGCAGCAAGTTCAATAAGCATCTTGACTAGTTCACTCTCGTTTTGCACATACTTATCCGTTCTGCCCTTTCTAACTCTGAAAAGAGGGGGTTGGGCTATGTAAAGATATCCACTCTCGATGAGTTTTACCATCTGTCTGTAAAAGAAGGTAAGAAGTAAGGTTCTAATGTGCGCCCCGTCAACATCCGCATCAGTCATGATGATTATCTTGTGATAACGGCATTTAGTAATGTCGAATTCCTCGCCTCCTATCCCTGCTCCAAGGGCTGTAATCAGAATTTTAATCTCTTCAGAAGTAAGCATCTTGTCAAAGCGCGCCTTTTCCACATTTAAAATCTTCCCCCTGAGGGGCAAAATTGCCTGAAAAAGCCTGTTCCTCCCTTGTTTTGCTGAGCCCCCTGCAGAATCACCCTCAACGATAAAAAGTTCTGCTTTATCTGGTTCCTTTTCCGTGCAATCAGCGAGCTTTCCGGGAAGTCCTGTATCCTCAAGGGCTCCTTTCTTTCTCGTAAGTTCCCTCGCCTTTCTGGCAGCATCCCTTGCCCTTGCAGCCTGTATCGCCTTTTCTATAATTTTTCTTGCAACTGAGGGATTCTCCTCAAAATATGTAGAAAGAGCCTCATTTGATATCGACTCAACTATACCCTTAACCTCACTATTTCCAAGCTTCATCTTGGTCTGCCCCTCGAACTGCGGATTGGGAAGTTTGGCGCTTATTACAGCCGTCAGCCCTTCTCTTATATCCTCCCCAGAAAGGCTTTCCTTGCCCTCTTTTAATAAACCAGAAGAAATGGCATAGTTGTTGGCAATCCGGGTCAAAGAAGATTTAAAACCTACAAGGTGTGTTCCTCCCTCTTTGGTGTTTATGTTGTTGGCAAAGGTATATATATTTTCCGCATATCCGTCGTTATATTGAAGGGCGATCTCAACGGAAACCCCTTCTTTCTCACCGTTCATATAAATTGGTTTGGGATGAATGGGGACTTTATTTTTATTTAAATGTTCAACAAAGGAAACTATGCCTCCTTTATAATAGAAAGTTTCTGCCTTGCCAGTTCTTTCGTCGGTTATGCTAATCTGAAGTCCTTTATTCAGAAATGCTAACTCCCTTAACCTTTGGGCAAGGACTTCATAGCTATATTCAAGGGTCTCAAAAATGGTTGCATCTGGCTTGAAAATAATCTTCGTTCCTCTACCTTTAGTCCTGCCAGTAACAACAAGGCTCGAGACTGGACGCCCCCGCTCGAACCTCTGGTGATAGACGAGGTTATTCTGTTTTATTTCCATCTCAAGCCACTCAGATAAGGCATTAACAACCGAAACCCCAACACCGTGCAAACCACCCGAAATCTTGTAAGCTTTCGACTCGAACTTGCCTCCTGCGTGTAGTTCTGTAAGAGCGATTTCCGCTGCCGTTCTTCCTTCGGGATCTCCCGGGTGGGGTTGAACAGGGATACCCCTGCCATTGTCTATGACTGAGCAGCTATTATCATGGTGTAAAATCACTTCTATACTGTTGCAATAGCCAGCAAGGGCTTCATCTACACTATTGTCAACAACTTCATAAACAAGGTGGTGCAAACCTTCTATGCTTGTGGAGCCTATATACATAGCAGGCCTTTTTCTGACGCCGTCAAGCCCCTTTAAAATCTTTATTTCTTCTGCGCCATAATCACCGTTTTCGAATGCTGTTGTTTGCGCGACACCTTTTATTTCATTTTCAAACTCGTGCATCTTCTTCTCACCTTAAAATACAAGTTACTTATAATTACAACCTCTTAAGACCTTAAAGGCATTATCACACATTTATAATCATCCAACCCTTCCGGCTGCATCATTACAGGTTTCTGGGCATCGAGAAACCTCATTACTACTCTCTCAGTAGCCATTGCGTTAGCTGCCTCTAAAAGATATCTCGCATTGAACGCTATGCTAAAGGGCTCTGCATTATAATCAGTCTCTATCTCATCCACCGCTTCACCATAGTCAGGATCGGTTGCTGTGAGTGTCAGAAGATTTTTACTGATGTCAAATTTAACTATATAGCCCCTTTCCTTGCTTATAACCGAAACCTTTCTCAAGGTTTTAATAAAGGCATTTCTATCAACAATAAGATTTTTCTCAAAGGATTCTGGTATCGCCCGTGTATAGTCGGGGAAGGTTCCTTCTACCTGTCTTGTCAGGAGATCCACCTCATTAACTTTAAATAATACATGATTTTTCCCTATGGTTATATTTACCATGTCTGAGGTATCGCTCAAGATCTTTTTTATTTCTGCGATAGCTTTCTTGGATATCAAAATGTCCTTTGGTTCTTTGAGCATGGCTTTATCTTTTATCTCCAGAGGACTACTGACAAGAGCAAGACGGTGTGTATCTGTGCCCACAACAATGAGTGTATTATCAGGCATTATCTTAAAAAGCAATCCGTTGAGAAAAAATCTTATCTCCGCTTCTTTTGCCGCATAGAGAGACCTCTCTATTATCTGATCGAGAAGCGAAACAGTCAGATAGATCTCTATTTCTCCATGTAAATCAGGCCATTTTGGAAAATTTTCTGCAGGCAGACAAGCAAGCCGTATATTGCTTCTCTGGCATGTAATTTTTAACCATTTGTCTTCGATGGTTTCAAGAGATAAAGGGCCCTCCATTTCCCTAATAATCTCGAAGAATTTCTTGCAGGGAATACAGATTGTTCCTTCTTTTTCAATCTCCAATTCAACCGGTTCTCTGTAAGCCGTCTCGAGATCTGTTGCCATTATAAATGATTTATGCGTCTCTGCATTAAGAAGAAAGTGGTTTAATATCTGGCGAAAATCTGATCCAGCCTTTTCAACTATGCTCTGAACATTAGCCAATTTCCTTTGTAATAGGTCTTTCTCCACTTTTATCTTCATTATTCCCTCCTAAATATTACTTTTGACGGCTCTACAATAATTCGTCAGGATAAAACAGGGTAAAAGGTGTTTACTACTTGAAGATATAAAGACTCCTTATTCTAAATTCTAATTTATCCCGAGTTTCTTACTGATGTTTTCTATCGCCCTGCTTATGTCTTCTTCTTTAAGCCTTCTCTCTTCGATCTGTTTGCAGGCGTATATAACCGTAGCGTGTTCCTTGCCCCCAAAGTTATTGCCGATCTCTGAAAGCGATAGTTTTGTGTTCTGCTTTGTAAGAAACATTGCAACCTGTCGCGCCACAACCAACTCTTTGGTTCTCCTTTTAGATTTCAAATCCTGTAGCTTTATTCCGTAATATTCGCACACTGCCTTTTGAACATCTTCCACTGTCAAGGGTTTATCTTCATCTATTATCAGATCTTTGAGAACCTCTTTTGCAACATCAAGACTTACAGGCGTTTCTGTCAAATTGCAGTATGCCCCCAATTTAATCAAACAGCCTTCTAAATCTCTAATATTCGACTTTACCCGTGAGGCTATGAAATATGCTACATCCTCAGGCATTTTCAGGTGTTCCTTACTCGACTTCTTAAAAATAATCGCCATCTTAGTCTCCACCTCAGGCACTTGAATATCAACAATTAAGCCAGTATTGAATCTCGACCGTAGTCTATCAGTTATGTCATATATTTCAACCGGCGGCCTATCGCTGCAGATAACAATTTGCCTCTGTCTCTCATAAAGAGAATTAAAAGTGTGGAAAAACTCCTCCTGAGTTGCTGGTTTTTTGGCGATAAATTGAATATCATCTATAAGCAAGACATCGAGATTTCTGTATTTCTCTTTGAAATCGGTCATCTTATCATGCCTAAGTGAAGATACTACCTCACTTATAAACTGTTCAGACGAGAGATAACAAATTGAAAGAGAAGGATTTGCATCAATTATAAAATTACCTATAGCATTAATAAGATGTGTCTTGCCTAATCCAACCCCTCCGTAAATAAATAAAGGATTATATGTCGAACCGGGGCTCTCTGCGACCTTTTTTGCGGCAGCATTTGCCAATTGATTTGAAGGACCAACTACAAAATTCTCAAAGGTATATTTTGGGTTTAAGAAAATACCCCTTTTTGCAAGCTTATTCTTTCTATTTTCTAAAGCCGCTGCTACGCTCCTTAGCTTGACATCCTCCTGATCAGAATTTTTAACGTTATAAATAATCTTGAGCTGCCGCCCACAGATATTACCAATTATCTCTTCGAGAATATTAGGGTAATAATCCTCTATCCATTCCTTGAAAAATCTGTTAGGTATCTCTACAGTTGCTCGATTGTCATCGAGACTAATCAATTTCATAGGCTTAAACCACAGATCAAAAAGATTACCCCCAACCTTCTTTTCTACTGCAGCGAGAAAATTATTCCATACTTCTTGAGGGTTCATATTTTATAATATTATCAATGGTTTAAAAGCTAATTTCACTTTAATTTATAGATATTTATAAACATTTTATTAACAATTGTTAAAAAACCTGTCTTTTCAGCAACAAAATTATAAAACAGCCGTTAAAATAGTTTCAATAAAATCTCAATTGTTATGAGTGTAAAGTTTTCAACAAAAAACACCCTTTAAGTAAGAAATATTTATCAAATATATTTACAAACAAAATTGCTGATTCAAAAGACTTCTCCGTTCTTATAAACATTTCAACATTAATATATTACTAATTACTAAAAGACTTTAAAAATTAAAAGCGAAGAACTACAAAGACTTCCTCAAAAACGCATCAATAAAAACATCAATTTCCCCATCAAGGACAGAACTTACATTCCCTATTTCTAATCCCGTTCTATGATCTTTAACAAGGCTATAAGGTTGTAAAATATATGATCTTATTTGATTTCCCCACGATATATCCTTTTTATCCCCTACAATACTTTCGAGTTCCTTTTCTTTCTTTTCCTTACTTATGTTGTATAGCCTTGACTTTAAAACCTTCATAGCTGTCATCTTATTTCTTAATTGAGATCTCTCACTCTGACACGAAACTACTATTCCTGTTGGTATGTGAGTAATCCTCACAGCTGAAGATACTTTATTTACATGTTGACCCCCGGCTCCAGAAGCTCTAAAAGTATCGATTTGTAAATCTTCGTCCCTAATATCGATTTTTATATTATCTTCTATGACAGGGTAAACGAGAACTGCTGAAAATGATGTATGTCTTCTTTTATTAGCATCAAATGGTGATATCCTGACAAGTCTGTGAACACCAGCTTCTGCCTTAAGGTAACCAAAGGCATAGCTACCTAATACAGTAAAAGTAACATCTTTAATTCCAGCTTCGTCACCTAACTGCAAATCTATAATCTCTGTTTTAAACCCCTTCTTATCTGCCCACCTCAAATACATTCGCATGAGCATCTGAGCCCAGTCCTGACTTTCAACTCCTCCAGCTCCAGGGTGGATAGTAACTATGGCGTTATTTTTATCAGTCTCTTCGGAAAAAAGAAGTCTCAATTCAATAGCAGCAAGAATATCTTTAACTTTCTTAATTTCCTGTTTTAATTCTTCTTGAAAAAGTTCCCCTCCCTCTTCTTCCAATATATTTAACGAATTATTCAGATAAACTATCCTATCGAGACATTCTTCGATTGGTAAAATAGTCTCCTGAATATCAGACTTGAGTTTTTGTAACTCAATTACTCTGTCAGGATTAGACCAAGACGAGCTTAAAGAAAGTTCCTGATCAATTTTTAATAATTCCTCTTTTTTTGTATCAAATTCAAAGGTAACCTCTGAGGTGGTATATCCTTCTTTTTAATTCAGCCAACTCTTCTGAAAGTTCTTTTTGTAACATCAATTTCCCTTACCCCTTCTTAATTCTCTAAGCTTTTGTTTCCATTGATGTAGCGTTTTATCGAAAGGATATATTCACAGATAGTAAAGAGAGAATTCCCTTCATGTATCGGTTCTATAGATTAAAACAGGCAATAAAAATATAAGCTTTTGTGCATTCTTACCAGAGAAATCAGAGTTTTTTTAAAGACATAAACAGAGCAGCCGTTATAATAATGCACAAGAAAGAGAATATGTCTCCATATTTTGTGTAAAAAGTTATGGTTTTATCTTTAGCGACCTCACCGAATAAATACGTCCTTTCAAAAAGCTTGGAAGTCTCCATTATCCTACCGCTACTGTCTATAAACCCAGATATACCTGAGTTTGCGGCTCTTAGAACGGGTTTTCGGTTCTCAACAGCACGGAAGACCGCCATACTGAAGTGCTGATGAGGTCCATGGGTATCTCCAAACCAGGCATCGTTTGTAATCGTCACAATAAAATCGCCCCCATGCATGTAAAACTTTCTCACCATACCGGGGAAGATAATTTCATAACAGATTAGGGTTGCAAAGCTTCCAAATGGTGTAACGGCGGTGAGATAAATGTCACCGGGATAATAATCACCAACACCATAAACAAGCTTGTCTATGAAGAAAAGGATGTTCCTTAGAGGTACATACTCGCCAAAAGGCACTAAATGCATTTTATCATATAAGTATGTAATATTGCCATTTTTATCCAGAAGAACAGCACTATTGGATAATCTATTTTTCTTTATTAAGGCGTTCTTTGTTGTTTCCTCGTTTTCCTTTATAAGAATACTACCAAAAAGCATATAGGAGCCAAGTTCCTTTTGAAAAGATATCAGATCTTCCGTAAGATATTTGTCTTCTCTGAAAATAAAAGGGAGTGCCGTCTCGGGCCAGATAACGATATCAGGAACTCTGCTTATTGATTGGGTGGTCAATCCCTTGTACACGTCCAAAACCTCTCTCTGATAAGCTATGTCCCATTTCCTATCCTGTTCTATGTTGCCTTGAATAATAGCGGCTTTAAAGGTCGTATCACTCCTTTCTTGATAAAGTCTGAAAAAGCCATATGATAAAACTATAACAAAAATTATGAGAAGGCAGAGCGAACCTACGATAAAATGAAGAGATGAATAAAGGGGTTTATCAATCCTGATTTTTTTTGTAATAAATACATCGGCTATTAGACCATTAAAGGCTACTATTAAGAAAGATACGCCATAAATACCTACTATATCGGCAATTTGGATTAAAGGGAGAAATTTATACTGACTATACCCTAAGCTTGACCAAGGAAACCCTGTTAGTGCATAAGAGCGAATGAATTCAAGGGATGTCCATATGCAGGGGGCTATTAAAAGGGAAGGAAGGGGGGTTTTTTTGAGAATGATGCTATAAAGAAGGCAAAACATGGCGGTGTAAAGACTTAAATATAGGCAGAGCAAGATAATTAGGAAGATACTTAAGGAGAGATGCATAGAACCATATACATGCAGGGCGTGGTAAATCCAGTAGGTGGTTCCAAAAAAATAAACCATTCCAAGGGAGAGCCCAGCCGTAAAAGCAAATTTCATACCTTTGTCATAAAGTGAGACAAGAGCTGGGACAAGAGCAAACCAGGCAAGAAAATAAAGATCTATATTTGGAAAGGACAAGACAAGGAGCAAACCAGAGAAAAAAAAAGGTAAAAGACTTGGAGAAACGCCAAAAAATTTCCTATTTTTCATATATCAAGAATAAGGTGTCGAATAAAAATTCCTCACCAGCCCTCTCTATTAGCTTCGTTGATTGAAGGAATTTTGAAAACCTATCACGGAATTTTAAGCTCATTAGAGTTTAAACAAATATAAAACTAATTATGGTATCATAAAAACATATATGTCCGCTATCGTCATTATACCCTGCCGTTACGCCTCAACCCGTTTTCCGGGAAAGCCTCTTCAGTCTCTAATGGGGAAACCCCTTATACAGCATGTATATGAAAGATCTTCAAAGGCAAAGAACATAAAGAAGGTTTTTGCGGCTACCGACAGCGAAGCTATAATTGAGGCTATAAAAAGCTTTGGAGGAAACGCCGTAATGACTTCCGATACCCATCAATCAGGGACTGATAGAGTTGCAGAAGCCTTTTTAAAAATATCCGAGATAAACAAAGAAATCTCGCCTTCTGATATAGTTGTTAATGTTCAAGGGGATGAGCCTATGATAATGCCCGAGATGATAGAAACTGTGGTCGGGCTTTTAGATGATAGCAGGGCTAATATGGCAACCCTCGCAAAAAAAATAGAAAGTTATCACGAACTAATTAATGCGAATATAGTTAAAGTGGTCTTTGATGCAGAAAGATTTGCCCTCTATTTTTCAAGGTCACCAATACCCTATTGCAGAGACGAGTGGAAGGACTTATATAATATCGGGATGGAGCCCTTTACTGGCGAGCTATTCAAACACATTGGGATATATGCTTATTCAGGGGCATTTTTGTTAAAATTCGCGAAACTTCCCGTCTCGCGGCTCGAAAGAATTGAAAAGCTCGAACAATTAAGGGCGATCGAGCATGGATTTAAAATTAAAATTGCGATTACAAAGCATGAAACGATCGGCGTTGATACACCTGAGGATTTAGAAAGGGTCAGGGAATGTCTAAGTATATCTTCATAACTGGCGGAGTTGTTTCTGCGCTTGGCAAAGGCATAGCAGCTTCTGCCATAGGCGCTTTGCTTGAGGCAAAAGGACTGCGGGTATCCATACAGAAACTCGACCCTTATATCAACATTGATCCCGGAACATTGAGCCCTTTTGAACATGGCGAGGTCTATGTAACAGACGACGGCTGTGAGACCGATCTGGATTTAGGGCACTATGAAAGGTTTACGAGCTGCAAGACTACTGTATTTAACAATTACACCACTGGCAAGATATACAACAATGTTATAACAAAGGAGCGCAGGGGGGACTATCTAGGAAATACTGTTCAGGTGGTTCCTCATATTACAGATGAGATAAGACTTGCTATAAAGTCTGCCGTTACAGATTCAACGGACGTTTTGATAGTCGAAATAGGCGGCACAGTTGGGGATATCGAGAGCCTGCCGTTTCTTGAGGCTATCAGGCAATTCAGATATGATGTCGGCAGGGAAAATGTGTTGTATGTCCATCTGACCTTTGTTCCTTACATAAAAACTGCAGGAGAACTCAAGACCAAACCAACCCAGCATAGCGTTAAAGAACTTAGGGAGATAGGTATCCAGCCTGATGTTTTACTCTGCAGATCTGAAATACCCCTACCAAAAGATATGAAACGCAAGATCGCAATACACTGCAATGCCGATATCGATGCTGTTATATCAGCCGTTGATGTTGAGACAGTGTATGAGGTTCCGATTCATTATAAGTCAGAAAATCTTGATAAGGTTATTGAAGCCAAACTCTCTCTCAACAACAAAGAACCTGACTTGTCGGTTTGGTCTGATGTAGTCAATAAAATTAAAAACCCCGAGAAGGAAACCCGCATAGCTATAATAGGGAAATACATCGGTCTTAAGGATGCTTATAAAAGCCTTATGGAGGCACTCTCCCATGGCGGTATAGCGAATAATGCACGGGTAATGCTTCAATGGGTTGATTCAGAGGAAATTGAGGCAAAGGGTGCTGGAAGGCTTTTGGCAGATGTTGACGGCATTTTGGTGCCCGGAGGATTCGGGAGCAGAGGTATTGAGGGGAAAATAGAAGCCGTAAAATATGCGAGACAGAAAAAAGTTCCATTTTTTGGCATATGTCTTGGTATGCAATGCGCAGTTATAGAGTTCTGCCGCAATGTATGCGGTCTTAAAGCCAACAGTATGGAATTTGACCCTGTAGTTGAACATCCTGTAATCTATCTGATGGAAAGCTGGTATAACCATAGAACAGGCAAAAAAGAAATGAGGACTCAAGATTCCCAGAAGGGAGGCACGATGAGGCTCGGGTCATATCCCTGTATTCTCAAGGAGTCAACCAGAGCATATGAGGCGTATCGTCAAAGGGAGATAACCGAGAGACACCGCCATAGATATGAATTTAATAATGCTTATAGAGATATACTCACCCAAAAAGGATTTATCATTAGCGGGGTTTCTCCTGATGGAGAGCTTGTTGAAATAGTCGAGCTCGAAGACCATCCATGGTTTCTGGGGTGTCAGTTTCACCCTGAATTCAAATCAAAACCGCTGGAGCCCCATCCTTTATTTACGGCTTTTATCGGGGCATCTTTGAAGGCACAGCGTTCATTATTTATATAAGGAGAAGGTCAACTTCATAATGAAAAAGCTTATGTTTATAGGTGATTCCCTTATAGAATTTTATGACTGGGAGGCTCGTTTTCCTCAGCACGAAGTATTGAATCTGGGTATTTCCGGCGAGAGAGTGGAGGAATTGCTTGAGAGACTACCCCGCCTGGTTTCCAGAGTGAAAGAGATAGATTTTGTATTCATCATGACCGGGATTAATAATATAGCCATGGAGGACTTTGATATTGTTGGCTCTTATAAAGGCATTGTAAGCGCATTGAAGGGCATTTATAATACAGCAACGATAGTAGTTCAGAGCGTCCTGCCCGTGTCCCTTTATTGGATAGACAACAAACTGATTCGGACAATAAATAGTTCTCTAAAGGATATCAGTAGTAGTTATGGTGCTGACTACCTTGATGTTTACACCCTTTTTACGAAGCCCAATGACAAGGCAGACCGCCTGCTACTGCTCGATGATGGTGTTCACATCAGTGACAAAGGTTATGAAGTCTGGTCAGCCGCCGTTGAACGATATTTGAAAGACAAAATCACTTCTTTTCCTCGAGCAGGATCTTGTGCTTAAGCAAAGAGATTTCCTTGACAATGCCGTCAAAGGTTTTCTGCTCTCCAAAGAGGTTTCTTAGAAAGATTTTATCTCCTTCCGGCAAGAGGATATCAACATTTTCAAGATACAATTCTTCCTGCCCATTTCTGATTACATAAACATTAGCTTCACACATCTTTTACCTCCTTTATTTTATCAATTAAATGATCTATCAGATGAGGCAGAGGTTCTTTTAAGACACCCATAATCTCAACCCCTTCTTGATTGAGGGGTAGAAGGAATTTTTTTGCAGGCGAAGAAGAAACGGCTTCAGCTATTGAAGGTGTAAGTTCACCAAGAAAGCCGTTTGAGAGGATTATACTTAGAGGTCCTGCTATTATATCGGCTTTTTTGACATTCAGAATAATTGCGTTTTCTCCCGTAGCGCCTTTGTTTGCCCTTGCCTTCATCATAGAGGTGGTTGCTGTGGAGTTTGTCCCCAGTGCTGTTATTTCAAAAGATTCACCGAATTCCTCTTTTAATCTCTTGATTATAAGGCTGCCTATTCCACCGCCTTGCCCGTCTATGACCGCTATTTTCTTCATTGTTTAAGTATAGATATAAGGATTATTGTCTGTCAATTGGGCACTAATTCTCTTTTTTTAGAAAAGTCTAAGCATGTTATAATTTTTAAATGTTCGATGTGATTAAGATTTCAGCTGTTTTAATAGCCATTCTTGTTTTAATCCGGCTCAAGTGGAATATAGGTTATGTATTGATGACCGCTTCAGGACTTTTGGCGCTCTTGTATCTAATGCCGCTGGACGCTATTATTTCAACAATCAAGCTAACTGTGACAGATGCAGTCACAATCAAACTCTTCTTTGCACTAACATTGATAAGGGTTCTCGAGATTATTCTGAGAGAAAAGCAAGTTCTTGCACTGATGACTTCGTCTGCTCGTATCCTGCTTAAAAAGAAAAAGTTTGTGATAATTTCTATGCCGGCGCTAATAGGGCTTCTGCCTTCTTTGGGTGGGGCTTATTTTTCAGCCCCCATGGTTGACGAATCCACTAAGGGGCTTAAAATGTCTCAGGAAGAGAAAGGCTTTATAAACTATTGGTTCAGGCATCCGTGGGAGTGCATCCTGCCTCTTTATCCAGGCATCCTGCTTGCCGCCGCCATAAGCCATATAGAACTCAGGTCTTTCATATTGGCAAATCTGATATACACAATTTTGATCTTTGCAACAGGCTTTATCTTTAGCATGAGGTCTATATCTGGAGAATTTAAAGTGGATAGGGAGGTTTTTTTTAAAAACGAAAAGAGTGAGAGATATACCGAATCGTCGGAACTAAAACGGAGCCATCCCTATTGGAGCTTTTTCCCTTTGATTTTGATTTTATTTCTTGTGATAGCTCTTGATATTGAACTCCACTATGCGTTGGCTTTGACTATTTTATCTTTGCTCGTATTTTACAAGTTTAAGGGTGCTGATATTTTAAGGTTTTTAAAATATGGCTTTGCCATCGAAGTTGTTGTTCTCATAATTGGCACAATGTTATTTAAAATGACGATGGAAAACTCGGGGGCGGTTGGGCAGTTGAGTAGATATTTTTCTGACTCGGGAATGCCCCTTTTGCCAATTTTGCTGATATTGCCATTTATAACAGGCTTACTGACGGGGATAACTATAGCCTTTGTAAGCAGCACCTTTCCTTTGCTTATAAGCATAAGCGGTGGAGCCTTCCTGAACGAGATGACCCTTGCCTTTGCAGCAGGTTTCATAGGGGTATTGCTCTCGCCCGTTCATCTCTGTCTTGTTCTTACGAGAGAGTATTTTAAGGCAGATATGTGGGAGATTTATAAAAAAATAATCCCGGGTTGTTTGATTGTATTAACAGCCGCACTAATTTTGTATCATCTCTTGTAAAAAGTTGTTAAATCGCCCTATTAAAAAACGGGTTATCGAGAAATCGTTTGTAGAAGGTATAATTTAACTGTATGAAAGAGCAGCCTACATTAAATACTGAACAAAGCAAGCCCACTCTCCCCGCTTTTGTTTTTAATAGGTTCGAATTCGCCGGCGCATTAGGCGATTTGGGCACCATGCTTCCATTGGTTATAGCCCTAATAATAATAAACGGTATGAATGCCGTCAATGTTCTAATACCGATAGGCGTTTTCTATTTGATTTCGGGTTTGTATTTTAAGGTTACCTGCCCTGTTCAGCCCATGAAGATAATTTCTGCTTACGCTATAGCAATGGGACTCACCCCGCTACAGATAACTTCTGCCAGTCTGTGGATGGGTATTTTTACATTGCTGCTGGGCATAACCGGCTTGATTCATCTTATAGGGAGATACACTCCAACAAGCACTGTTCGGGGTGTGCAACTTGCAGGGGGGATATTATTAATGATAAAGGGTGTTCAATTCATTATTCAGCCTGATCCAAATCTTGTCGTTCAGTCCGTTGCCTCTATTAATGTAGGCATTATAATCGGGATTATAGGGATTGTAATCACCTTTATCCTTCTCGACAACCGAAAAATACCTGCCGCTGTCATCGTAGTTTTCGGCGGCATTCTTGCCGGACTTTTCATGGGCAAGCCTCTCAAAGCGGATGATATTCAAGTGGGATTTTATTTGCCATCCTTTATGCCATACGGAATACCATCATGGAGCGACTTGTTATTGATTGTCCCGATTGTTGTCCTGCCCCAGATACCCATGACTATTGGTAATGCCTGCATAGCTCAGGTAGATACGACAAGACAGCTTTTCGGTAATAGGGCAGAAAAAATGTCCTACCGCTCTATTTCAAACAGTCAAGGAATTGCGAACATTCTTGCCTTTTTCTTTGGTGGAATCCCCATGTGTCACGGGGCTGGAGGCGCTGCTGCCCACTATTTCTTTGGTGCGAGAACAGGTGGGGCTAACTTGATGATAGGAACTATTTTTGTGGTTTTGGGAGTTTTCTTCGGTAAAAGCGCAATGGCATTGTTCGGGCTTTTACCCGGGGCTGTCTTAGGGGTTTTACTTTTTTTTGCCGGTTCTCAGCTTGCGATAATGATACAGGACTTAAAGGATAAAAAAGAGATTTTCGTCGCCGTCACTATGCTCGGAATCACCCTTGCGTCCAATCTCGCAGTAGCCTTCATCTGTGGTTTAATCCTTGCCCATGCCCTTAAAACTCAAAAGATTAAACTTTAGCTCTCACTAATCGATATAAAGCAAATCACTTTGCATGTAAAAACACACTTCTCGCTATTTTTCCATGTAAGCCAAATTAAATGTTAAAATATTTACATGAAAGGATATCTCGCCTTAATCACACCTCTTTTGCTGATTACTACTGTTCTTATCAGCCTGAATATATTTTTTCAGCATTCCCTCCAGACTGATATAGCAGAGGATTTTAATGTTCAGCAACTGATACTCACAGAGACGGTATCATCAAGCCTAAGGGAATACCTTATGGATATGAAAGAACAGACAGCATTTATTTCGCACATCGCCTCAAAGATGAAAATCAAAGGCCAAGGAGATATCGAGTGGCTTAAATCAAGGTCTCCCGTAATCAAACCAGATATAAAGACAAACTTGGGTATAATCAGTATGGGCGGCGATGTATTTTTTTATGACGGAGATATGGATTCACTCAGAAATACAACAAAGCATTTGCTGAGCAAGATGAAATCAAATCCCCCCGGCAATCCTGTTCTTGTAGAAACTGAGGGAACAATTTTTTTCCTCTCGGCAATAGACGGCTCTGATAAGGCAATTGTCTTAGCTGTAAGTTCATCGGATTTGGCAAAACATTTTCTCAACCGCCTTCAGGCTTTGAGAAAGGGCAATGCATGGGTTCTTACTGACAAAGGAACTCTCCTTTATCACCCGACTCATCCCGAAATGGCTGGCAGGAATATTTATGCCGCCGACAATACATGTCTTCAGTGTCATAAGAGCTTTGATTATGAGAAGATAGCTGTTGAAGACATGGAAAATTTAAAAGGCAGGGTCATAGGTCCTTCAGGCATTGATAAGGTGATAGCATTTTCCAAGGTGGGGATGGATGAGATTTCCTGGCGGGTTTTCCTCTCTGCAAATTATTCCGATATTGTCCATATTACTGAAAAAAGCATGGGGATTTATTCATATCTTATTTTATCTATCCTGCTGGCTACAATATTTGTTGCTGGCGCCTTGTTTCTATCAAATAAAAAAAGGATTTTGGCTAAAGAACTCGAGATAAGGCAGGAAAGCATGCGAAAATACGCCGCCGAGCTTGAAGAAGCCGTAAACCTCAAGACAGCAGCGCTTATCAGAGAAAGGGAGAAGTTAACGACGATTCTCAATGCAATAGGCGGAGGGATAATACTTATTAATCAGAGGGGCAAAATATTATGGGCTAATGACAAGATAAAAGAAATGTTCAATATGGAGGTGGTTGGTAAATATTGCGAGGAATTATGGCATGATTGCGATATATCGAGCACATATGCAAAGGATAGCATTGAGACGACTATAATGTCTATAGACAACGAAAAGAGATTTCTTCAGATGATAACGGCACCTGTGAGGGATGAAAGCGGTCAGATATACAGATATATAAGACTGATTCAGGATGTTACCGAGATTAAAAAGCTGGAGGATCAGATAATAAACTCTGAAAAACTTGCGTCTATCGGCAGGCTTGCGGCAGGCATAGCCCACGAAATAGGCAATCCGTTGACCTCTGTCTTCTCTTTTGTCCAGATATTGCGGGAGATGGAGGCCGATAAATTCAAACAGGAAAGCCTTGAAACAATATATTTTCATATTCGGAGAATATCAGAGATATTGAAACAACTATCCGGATTTTCGAAGATGCAGACAGGCGAATTAAAACCTTGCCAAATAAATGAGATAATAGAATATTCTACTAAATTGATACAATACGATAAAAAAGCTAAAAATATCGTATTTAAAAGTGAGCTCTCAGATTCTTTGCCCGAAATTCTTGTGGATTATAATCAGCTGTCACAGGTTTTTGTTAATCTTACATTAAATGCCATAGATGCAATGCCCGATGGCGGAACACTGACGATTAGAAGTTATATGGAGGCTGACAATATAGTAGTGGAGTTCGAAGACACCGGAGTAGGAATACCGAAGGATTGCATTAATATGATATTCGATCCTTTCTTTACGACAAAGGCGAAAGGAACAGGTCTTGGTCTGGCAGTCAGTTATAATATCATCAAGAAGATGAACGGAACATTAACAGTCGAGAGCGAACCCGGCAAGGGCAGTTTATTTAAGATAACCCTGCCACTTAAAGACGGGGGGAACAAGACATAAATGTATTCGAAACCGAAGATATTAGTTGTTGATGATGAGAAAGATATTTGCAATGCTTTGGAGTTTATTCTCCGAAGGCAGGATTATGACGTCAAGACAGCAAACAGCGGCGAAAAAGCTTTAGAGATGATTAAGAAAGAAGCCTTTGATGTCATTTTAACAGACCTTAAAATGGGAAGAGTTGACGGTATGGAGGTTCTTGAAAGAGCAAAAGAAATAACCCCTGATACCCCCGTAATAATCATGACTGCATACGGATCCATTGAGTCAGCGGTTGATGCCATGAAAAAGGGGGCAGGTGATTATATCATCAAGCCTTTCTATAACGAAGAAATTCTTTTGACTGTGCGGAAAAACATAGAGCAGAAAAAACTCCAGAGAGAAAATATTGCTTTAAGGCAGCAGGTTAGCCAGCAAGCCGTTTCTTTTGGTGAGTTTATAGGAAATTCCGCTGCTATGCAAGAGATTTTGGCAACTCTTAAAAAGGTGATACCTACTACAAGCAATATACTAATTTTAGGCGAAAGCGGAACTGGTAAAGGACTCGTAGCTGAATTAATTCATCACAACAGTCCTCGTCACAACAACCCCTTTATCAGTATTAATTGTTCTGCCATACCAGAAGGACTCCTCGAATCCGAACTCTTCGGTTATAAAAAGGGCGCTTTTACTGGGGCAGTTGCCGATAAACCCGGACTTCTAACCCTTGCTCATCAAGGAACATTTTTTTTAGACGAGATAGGCGATATGCCTTTCAATCTTCAGGCAAAACTTCTGAAGGTTATCGAGACAGGCGAGGTATATGCCCTTGGGGATACCAAACCTAATATTGTCGATATCAGGATAGTGTCTGCTACAAATACAGATATAAACAGCAGGGTAAAAGAGGGTAAATTTAGAGAAGATTTATACTGGAGGCTTAATGTCATAGAAATAAGAATACCGCCCTTGAGGGAGCGTAAGGAAGACATTGATTTGCTCGCAAGGCATTTTGTCAGGACATTATCAGATAAGCAGAATAAAATTATTAAAGGCATAGAAAATGAAGCCCTTAATCTGATGATAGAATATTCCTGGCCCGGGAATATAAGAGAGCTTAAAAATGTGATAGAAAGGGCTGTAATCCTTGCTGACGGTGATATGATAACAGTGGATAATTTGCCTGATAAATTAAAGTTGGAGGAGGAACATAAAGAACTTTCCACTCTCAAGACCCACCTGAGCGATTACGAGAGAAAGGTTCTCCTCAATACATATCTTGCGAACAATAAAAACAAAGAAGAAACGGCGGCAACACTTGGCATTGACCTCGCCACGCTTTACAGAAAATTCAAGAAATATAAGATAGAAGATTGAAAAAAGACCGTGGATAGTCGATGGTATCAAAAAATTTTACTAACTACCAACTACTATTCACTGTCTTTTGGGGATATTATTTGAAAAAAGCATTCAAATATGGAGCGATAGGCGGCGGGATTTTGGGGCTGGCAATTGCTTTAGGCATGGATTTAATAATGGGAGGAACTATCGGCTCAGGAGATGGCGGATGGGCGGATGCTGTTGCAAACGACCTTAATCTGCTCTTTGGAGGTGGTTTTAAGAGCAGTGACTTTATCGTAATAATCTGTGTTTTTATAGCAATAGGTATAATGGTTTTGATAAGCTCTTTGCTTGGCGGTATTTTTACGAGCTTGGTTTCAGGTTTTTTTGAATTTATGACAAGGAAGAAGTGACAGTTCTCTATTCTTTGGTGACAGCCAACTATATTTGCAAAAAAGCTGGGGAAAGACTGATTCAGCTAACCAGCCTTTTCCCCGTCTTTATTTCTTATTTTGTTTTTGAAGTTTATTATAGCCTTTCACGCCGATGTGGCATTTTGTGCATTGCTTATCCATTGCAAAGCCTTTTTTGCCGTCATGGCAGGCTCCACAATATTTGCCCTTGCTGAAGGCTTTATGATTGAAATCGGCTTTCTTCTCAACGCTTAAAGCCTCCATCTGGAATAACTTGTCATGACAGATATTACAGCTTATACCATAGTCCTCAGAGTGGGCTTTATGGTTGAAGATTACGGATTTAACTGGTTTTGTATATATAATAAGGCCTTCATCCACCGGTTGTTGGGCAAAAACCGCATTGCCAAAAAAGTACAGTCCTGTTAGAACAACGATTATTGTCACAGCTATCTTTAAAGCCTTCACCTATTCCTCCTTTTATCACTATAGACCATTCACCATCTATCCTCTTGTATAAAAGATATTCGGAGCAGCGCCGCTTTCAGGACGCATAACCCATACGGTCTTTTCTATTTGATGAACCATTTTATAAACCTCACTGTTGGGGTCTGAAAGGTCTCCGAATATTCTCACCTTTGCAGGGCAAGCCTCTTCACAGGCGGTTGTTTTCAAACCTTTTGAGAGTCTTGTTTCGAAGCAGAAATTACACTTATCAACGGAGCGGAGTTCTTCATTGTAATACCTTGCGTTATAAGGGCAAGCTGCCATGCAGGTTTTGCAGCCGATGCACTTTTCATATTTCATCATGACTATGCCATGCTGCTTGTCTTTGTAAGTTGCCTTTGTAGGGCAGCCTGTAACGCAGGGTGGTCTGTTGCACTGATTGCACAGGACAGGGATGAATTCGACCTTTTGTTCCGTAGCCTTAGGCGCTTTCCTTTCAAGTATAGTAGTTCTGTATCCATAAGCAGGCACTTTATTGGTCTTTGCGCAAGCCTCTACACAAAGCTCGCAGTCTATGCACCTGTTCTGGTATATCAACATGCTGTAATGAGGTTTGTAAGGATACTTATCTTTGGTAGAAGCAAAGCCCTTATCTACCGCCGAGACGAGGGAAAGAACCTTGCCTCCAGCAAATACTCCTGCTACAATAAAACCCATCTTCAGGAATTTCCTTCTTTCCATTTCGGGAATGGAATCAAGCGATTCTGATTTTAAATTTTTTATATCGAAATTTTTAAACATTGTAATATCTCCTAAATTTATCTTGTTTTGCTCCAAACCCCTTTATACTTCAACAAGCCCATCTCACATGGAGCTGAAGGACTTAGGTTACGCATTTACGCCTCTCCCTTGCAGAAGAGGCGTAAAGTTTAGTGTTTAGATTTTTATATTATCTCACAGTTTCAGTTTTTGAAGTTTCAAGTGCTTCAAGGTGCACAGCATGTTCGTGTTCATGCTCTTCAACCTTGTGGGCGCTGAAAATCTTTTCACCCAGAAGAAAGGTTGTGCCTACTATACCCATACCCCCCAATACTATCAATATTTCATGGACTGATGGGAAGTAAGCCAATAAGGTCTCATATTCAGCCACCCCGAGTTCGTAGTAAACAGGCACTACCTGACCAACTACTACAAGATCGTATCTCATAAAGAAGATTCCAAATATCATAAGGGCTGATCCTGCAAATATCATCTTCATATTTTTGCCCCTAGATAATATGTATAGCACCAACGGCAGAACCATCCCAACAGCAACCTCAAGAGCCCAGAAGTTAAAGGCATATTCACCAGCAAGTAGCGCCATCAGAGCCTCTCTTTTGCCCTCTGCGCCTACAAAGCCTGTAATTATCTTCCATGCGGTGAAGAACATAATTATGCATATCGCGAGAATACCAACCTTTGATGTAATCTCAAGAGCCCTTTCAGCGAGCTTGTCGAATTTCTCGTTATTAACCTTATGTGCAAGATATGTAAAGAACAATATCGTAGCGCATCCCGACATCATGGCTGACGCAATAAAGTATATTGGCATATAAGGTCCATACCAGAATTCCCTTCCATGCAGCATACCGAAGACCGCTCCAAGGTTGCTGTGAGCTGCTATACCAGAGACAACACCAAGAAAACCTGCATATGTCGCCAGCCTATGTTTGTCAATCTGCAGGAATATAAACTCCAGTGTCATGAAGAAGAGATATGCCCCATACAGAGTTCCCATCCACCAGATATTGGAAGACAGGTTGGGAGAAATTACATTATATATTGCCATCCTAAAGGGATTCTCTATCTCAAAGAATATAACGGTGAAACCAGCAACAATTGTAACGATAGAAAGAAAAACAGACCTTTTCGCTATAGGCATAAAATCCTTTACCCCGAAGACATGCCCTATTGAAGAAACGAGGCATAGCCCTGTAGAGGTTACCACAAAAAATACATATGTGGATATCAGTATGCCCCATGGAACCTCTCTGCTCACATTATATGCATGGTTGTACCCAATATACATTGCGTGAAGCCCTGCGCCCACTCCTACCGCTGCAATAAGCGCGCATATAGCCAAAATTGAATAATAAGAAGCGCTCAAACCTGTTAAGCGGCTTATAAGAATGTCCCATTTTGTTGGTATTACAACCTCTGCAACCTCTTGTGTTTTTGTAACATTTTCAGCCATTTTATCCTCCTGAATTTGCTTAAAATTAAGCCTTGTGTTCCTTTGCCTTTACAGCCAGATCGGTTACTTCGGCTTTCTTATCTTTAATTACCTCAATTACATACCCGCATAACCAGCCTGTAAAGGATAGTCCTACTACAAAAATTGCCCCGGTGATAAGCACCCCTAAAACCATTGTGATGCCGACTATGATTCTCGGCATTAAAGCCACACCGAGGGGGACCCCAAAGATATGAGTCGCTATTTTTAAGCCTAAAACACCGCCCAGAAACGAGCTTGGGAGCAATCCAACTACGGCGAATAAAATAACACCTATGATACCCCCTGCATAAAGCCCTTTCTTTGAAAAATTCCCTGTTTTCATTTTATAAACCTCCTAAGATTAATATTCTTTTAAGCTGTTTTAGGGACGGTTTTGTCTTTCAGAGACATACCGACATACCCTAATAGCCAGCCGATTAATGAAGTAATTAAAATAAATGCTAAGCCCGTTATTGCTACTCCAAGAAACATAGTCATTCCTACTATTGCCCTTGCCAATAATTCTGTTCCCACAGGCACACCAAATAAATATCCCGCTATGTTGAGACCAATAACACCACCGATAAATGAACTCGGAAACAATCCAACTATTGCAAAAATAATTATCCCGGCTAT
The DNA here is from genome assembly GCA_036781645.1 of Dissulfurispiraceae bacterium. Taxonomy (GTDB): domain Bacteria; phylum Nitrospirota; class Thermodesulfovibrionia; order Thermodesulfovibrionales; family Dissulfurispiraceae; genus DYHD01. Next base: position 278 of record DAIQAO010000003.1, on the reverse strand, counting down.
AGCTCCTGCCATCATCCCTTTGTAAGTAGGGTCTGTTTTATTGAGCTTCATGGTATTAACCCTCCTTTGATTCTTAATTTATATACTTTAAATAGAGCAATCACCATGCCATTTGCAAAATCATTGATAAATAATGGAAACCATGAATTGTTATTCGCAATATTGCGAATTTTCAAAAAATTCATTTGCATTTTTGCGAAACAGGGGTTAAAGGCGAGAGTTTTTATAAAAGACGTTTATGCAAAAATTTTTTTGATAATATTTTGATAATATTATGA
>DAIQAO010000002.1:0-82300 GCA_036781645.1 Dissulfurispiraceae bacterium | reverse complement strand
ACAAATCTATGGCATAATATACAGAGTTACAATAACTTTATGCGTCCCAGAGCTATTTTTAAGGAGGACTAATGATACACGGCACAACTGTCTTATGCGTAAAAAGAGACAACAAGGTAGCTATTGCCTGTGACGGGCAGGTGACTCTTGGCAACACAGTCTTGAAACAGAACGCCCGAAAGATACGAAAAATGTATAATAATAAAATATTAGCCGGTTTTGCCGGCGCAACTGCTGATGCCTTCACCCTTTTTGAGCGATTCGAGTCGAAACTGGATGCCTATAAGGGAAACATAAAACGGGCTGCTGTTGAGCTTGCAAAGGACTGGCGGACTGATAAAGTCTTGAGAAGGCTTGAGGCTCTTCTAATAGTAGCCGATCTTGAAAACATGTTCATTCTCTCAGGCACCGGAGATATCATTGAACCCGAAGGAGGCATTGCTGCAATTGGCTCAGGCGGACCTTACGCACAGGCTGCATCAAGGGCTTTATATGAGAACACGAGCTTAAGCGCTCAAGAAATAGTCTCAAAGGCAATGGAAATAACAGCCGATATCTGTATTTATACAAATAAAAATATCATCATAGAGGAACTGAATGGATAACCTTATACCCAAAAAAATTGTTGCGGAGCTTGATAAATATATAATAGGTCAAGACAAGGCTAAAAAAGCGGTAGCAATTGCGCTCAGAAACAGATGGAGAAGGCAAAGGATTTCCTCGGATCTCAAAGACGAGGTGCTGCCAAAGAATATCATCATGATCGGACCAACAGGGGTTGGCAAAACTGAAATCGCAAGAAGACTGGCAAAACTTGCCAATGCACCTTTTTTAAAGGTTGAGGCTTCTAAATTCACTGAAGTCGGGTATGTAGGCAGAGATGTCGAGTCAATGATACGAGACTTGACAGAGATTTCTATGAATATGGTCAAGGCTGAACACATGGAAAAGGTCTATGAAAAGGCTAAAAGCCTTGCAGAGGAAAAGATACTTGACATACTTCTGCCTCCTCCAAGAAATGCGAGGGGCGCCGTAGTTGATGAAGCCGAAAAGGAGCATTACAAGAACACGAAGGAAAAGCTGAAAAATCAGCTAAATGATGGGAAGCTAAACTCCCGATATGTCGAGATTGAGATCAAGGAAAAGATAATACCCTTTGGGGTTGTATCCAATGTCGGGCTTGATGAACTCGAGATGAACCTTAAAGAGATGCTTGGCAGCTTTATGCCTGAAAAATCCAAAAGAAAGAAAGTAAAGATTCCAGACGCCCTTTCAATCCTTACCCAGGAGGAAGCCAACAAACTCATAGATATGGAGATAGTCAAAAAAGAGGCGATAGAAAGAACTGAGCAGACAGGTATTGTATTCATTGATGAAATCGATAAAGTTGCGAGCAGGTCGCATGGCTATGGCCCTGATGTTTCAAGGGAAGGCGTCCAGAGAGACCTGCTCCCTATTGTTGAAGGTTCTACAGTCTCAACAAAACACGGGACCGTTAAGACAGACCACATACTTTTTATTGCAGCAGGTGCATTTCATATGGCAAAGCCATCCGACCTGATACCTGAATTGCAGGGCAGATTTCCTATAAGGGTAGAGTTAGAGTCTCTCGGCAAAAATGAATTCATAAGAATACTCACAGAGCCTCACAACGCCCTGATTAAACAGTATATTGCCCTGCTCGAAACCGAGAATATTTCGATTGACTTCACAGAAGAAGCCATACACGACCTTGCCGATGTGGCTGCGACAGTAAACGACAAAACAGAGAATATCGGCGCCAGAAGACTGCATACCGTGATGGAAAGACTGCTTCAGGATCTCCTGTTCGAGGCACCCGATGTCAAGGAAAGAAAGATTACCATAGACAGCAAATATGTTTCAGAAAAGCTCGGTGATATCGTGAGAGATCAGGATTTGAGCAGATATATATTGTGAAAGTTTGAAAGGGGAAGATAGTGAGAGGATTTTTCTGTCACGAACTTAAAACTTGGAAACTTTTGTTTTAAGATGATTTAGAAACAAATTATATGTAGGAGGCAGAGACCTCATATTATGAACTACAAAATAAAACTGCCTGTTCATACGCATGTTTTTGAGCTGTACCTCGAGAAGCATTTTATGCCTTAATTCATCAGCCGCTGCCAGTCTTGATATGACTGAAAACCCCATGCCCGCCTTAACTGCCTGCTTGACTGCATCCGTGGAACCGAAAATGCCCACAATATGAAAATCATCGAAGCTGAATCCCTTCCTATTAAGAATCTTTTCAAACTCTATCCTCGTTCCAGAACCTTCTTCCCTGATAACCATTGGGTATTTCAACAATTCATTAATGGTCATATCTTTTCTCTGTATCAAAGATGGAGATGAAACAATAATCAACTCATCTTCCATCATAAATTGATAGTCAAGTTTCTCATTGTAGATTTTTGAACCAACTATCCCGAAGAGCAGTTCGTGTTCTAAAATCTTTCTAACTATTTCCTTTGAGTCTGAAATCGCTACCTGATATTTTATCAATGGATAGTGGCTCTTGAAATCTGTCATCAGCCGGGGAAGCACGTAAGTCCCTGGTATGGTGCTTGCGCCGATAATGAGTTCACCTGTTACTTCCTTCTTTAAACTATGAATCAAATCCTTGAGGTTATCAGCTTTTTCGATAATCTCAGCCGCATGAAGACACAACAGTTCAGCTTCTCTTGTAGGAATAATTGACCTGCCAAGCCTATCAAAGAGCTTACAGTTTAGTTCGTCTTCAAGAATTCTAATATGGTCGCTTATCGTGGGCTGAGTAAGATGAAGTTCCTCAGATGCCTTTGAGAAGCTTTTATTTTTGAAAACAGAAGTAAAAACCTTCAGACGATGTATATCCAATATTATTTAAACCTTACCTAAGAGGAGTTCCCAAAATAACTTCAAAACAGATATAGAACCTTTTTCTGACAACGGGAATAGTTTTTCGCTCATTCTCGGAAGGCGTCCTTGCCTTCCTCCGAGGTCACCATCACACATCACAATCGTGGCGAATCTTTTTTAATGGTTAAAGCTGCTCAAAGCCATTCCCATTGTCAAATTAGTTATTTCCAATGTTTACTCTATCTCCGATTTTGGACAAATAAGCTCTCCATACAATCGTAGTATTTTTTTAAGGAATTATTATTTAATTCAAGCTTCCTCATTCTTAAATCTTGCCATAAACTTAGCTTCATACATAGAGTTCTTGGCTTGAGCAATCAATTCTTCCAGAGACACCGGTTCATTGGGGTCATAAACAGCAACCCCTGTGGTAAAGGACAATTTGTATATTTTATTGGTTTGAGCGTTAAACACATCAGATTTTTTATTCAACCTATCAATTATATTGCTTGAATCAGCTTTTCCTGTCTGCATAGCTGAGACTATGAATTCATCACCTCCATATCGGGCAATGATGTCAGTCTCCCTGAAAGTGCTTCTCAATATCGTCGCCGCTCCCCTTAGTGCGTGATCCCCCTCAAGGTGTCCAAAGATTTCATTGATAAATTTCATTCCATTCAGATTCATAAATAAAATCAACACACGATAAGAAAGACGATTTGAAGTGCCGATTAGCTGTTCAGTAAGAGTCATGAAACCCTTTCTATTGTAAAGCCCAGTAAGGTCATCAGTGATAGACAGATTCCTTAATAACTGCTCCATTCTTAGCTTTTCAGAAATATCCCTTACTATATGAACGGAATACAAAAAATTTCTGCTTGAATCATAACAGGGAATAACAGTAACTTTTAGATATTTTTTCAGAGTTTCTTCGTAATAATCAGAAGAGTGTGGCTGTCCGTCACTTAAAAGTGCCCTGTGCGGACAGAAGGAAGGCGGGGCTTTTGTGCGATGAAATAATTGGTAACAATACCTTCCGACTGCATCACCAGCCTTAATTCCAAGACTTTTTGCCATAGCCCGGTTAATTCTTTTCAACTTGTAATCCTTGTCTATTATCGCTATTAAATCAGGCACTGAATCAAATGTCAACTGCCATTCATCTTGTGAGTATAAATCGCCTTCAAGAAAATTTTTTCATCAATGTCAGAAAGGTATTTGCTTGTTACATCATCTATAATAGTTATTGTGCCTGATATTTTGTCCCAATCAATAAGGGGTGCAATTAAGATATTCTGCTGCATATACTTATAATCTTCAAAGCGAGAAGGTAGTCGAATTAAATACTCAATAGATTGACAGGAGAGAACAGACATCTGCCCCTGAATAGCCTGATTATAATGATCATATAACTTGCGGCTGACTATTTCGGGATAGCCATCAAACAGATGCTTGTCTATGAAATCTTGGGTGGTTAACTGAGAACGGCTTCGGAGCCATTTGTTCATGCTCTTAATATTTAAGTTTTTGTCGGTTACAAAAACGCCCAACGAGGGAGATTGCCTTAACCAATTGAGCATGTCCTCAGTTAAAAAATAAGGGGATTCCATTTCTAATCCGAACTTTTTTAAATTTTCCTTGAGGTGCATCAAAATCCGATGAAATTCATCGACCTGCACCTAATTGCCGATCAGGTTTCAGATGCTCTTTATTTTAATTGTAAATACATTTTTTTACAACACAAAATAGATAACCAAAAAAAGAGATAGAACTCTTCCAAAAATCCCCTCCCCCTTGATGGAGGGCATGAGAATCACTTGCAAATATTATAGATTCAAGTAATTAATAGACAATTTCTATGGCTATGTAAAATTTGATTGATAATAACTATTGGAATTACATCTCTCAAGCTATTTAAAATATTTTGTTGCTAAGTTTTTTTATAAATATTTTTTATCGGATAGGATAAATGACAATAGATGCGAGAGGCATAGGCTGTCCAAAGCCTGTCATCATGGCTGAGGAGGCATTGAATAAGATTAGCGAGGGCTTTGTAAATATCCTTGTTGACAACGAAGCATCTGTCGGCAATCTTACAAGATTTGCTAAAAAAAAGGGCTTTTATGTTGACTCTGTGAAAGAAAATAAACATTGGAAGGTCAAAATAGCAAAAGGCTATGCCTGCGAACCAACCACAGAAGATTTGCCTGCCGCTGCGGAGGAAGCACTCTCAAAAGACATGCTTCTCATTATAGGAACTGACACAATGGGGAGAGATGAGGAGCTGGGCAAGATTTTAATGAAGGCGTTTTTTGAGACTATGAAGGTTACAAAGCAATTGCCTCATACAATTTTTTTCCTCAATACAGGCGTTAGATTAACCACTCTTAATGAAGAAATTCTCCCTGTCTTAAAAGACCTCGAGGCTATGGGCGTTGAGATTTTTTCCTGCGGGACGTGCCTTAAACATTACAACCTTGAATCTGAGCTTAAGGTTGGCTTCAGAGGCACAACAAATCATATAGTTGAAGGTTTGGTTGACTTCAAAAAAACGGTTTGGATAGGTTGATTATAAAGATTTTATGAATTTTAAAGGAACTATTAAAAAAGCCTTTTCATCTACAAAGATTTACTTTATCTTGAGGTTAATTATAGGCGGACTCTTTGCATATGCCGGGATATTAAAGATATCCGACCCAAAAGCATTCGCAAAGGTTATCTCGCAGTATAATCTCGTCCCTGAACAATTCCTCATAATCGTAGCGATTGGCTTGCCTATTGTAGAGATAATAGCAGGCGCAGGACTTATTTTTGACATCAAAGGCAGCCTTACGGCCATAACTGCCATGATAGTTATGTTTATAGCAATTTTATGGTATGGGATACTGAACAATCTTGACATTGACTGCGGCTGCTTCTCATTAGAGGAGCAGAAAACTCACAACTCGCTCAAGGAAGCATTTTACAGGGACTGGGCTATGCTGGCAGGTGTCGTTTATATGTATAGTTATCGTTTTATTACGAGGGAACCGAAATTTCAAAAAATAATTTAAAGATTGCCGTTTTACGGTAAAAATACCAATTTTGGGGGGAAATGTATTATGCATTTAAGAAAGCTGGTTGTATATTTATTAACATTGGTTTTTGTATTAGGGTTGGCGGCAAGTGCTATGGCTTTTGGGGTCAAGGAACTTGAGAATGAAAAGATTGCTGTCAATTTTGCCAGAGAGGTAGAGCGCGGCGGATATAAAATCGTCTCAACTTCCGAACTAAAAGGGTGGATTGACGCAAAGAAAGATATGCTCCTTATAGACACTATGCCCTATGAAGCAAGCTATAAAAAAGAGCATATTCCTGGGGCAAAACAGATGGAATTCCCGATTCCAGAGATGACATCAATTGATGACAAGACAAAGGCAGAATTAGAAAAGTTGCTTGGCGCCGATAAAAACCGCCTGATAGTATTTTACTGCGGATTCACAACTTGCACCCGCAGCCATAATGGAGCAATGTGGGCAGTTAAATCGGGCTATAAGAATGTTTATAGACATCCCGGCGGCATAAAAGGATGGAAAGAAGCTGATTATCCTATTGGAAAGGTTAAGTAAATATGAAATACGGCGCCAGAAATGCTCTAACTGCAAAGGTAAAATCGGTAAAGAAGGGGGATATTATGTCTCTCGTTAAGTATGAGATAGCCGTTCCTGCAGAAATGGCATCTGTGCTTACGACAGAATCATGTGAAGACCTTGACCTTAAACCGGGCGATTCAGTGAAGCTCGTTATCAAGGCTATTCATGTTTTGCCCGTAAAGGAATAGTTTTCAATTATTGGGGCGAGAGGTTCAGATGAATTCTCGCCCCGTTTACATTTTACGTCTCTTAATAGGTTTTTGATTCCATTCTCACTATCATAAGCTGTCTGTGCCTGTTGCTGCACATAGGCTGAGCAATCAGTCATAACATTTGTTATCCGATTTCTGAGAAGGTGGGCGCCGAATTGTCCTTTATATAAAGACCATGTTTTGTTTGGAGGAATTATGAGGATTAAGATTTGGGCATCATTCCTGATTATTTGTCTTTTTATTTCCATGTCTGCATTTAACGTATCAGCAGATAATTTTAAGAAAATTACTACTGATGAACTAAAGGCAATGATGGACGGCAAAAAAGAGGGTTTTTTATTGATAGATACAAGGTCTAAAGAAGAGTTCGAAGAGGCTCATATAATCAGCGCAGTGAACATACCTGAAAAATCTTTTGAAAAAATTGCCTCTGATTTGATAAAGGACAAAAACACTCTGCTAATCATGTATTGTAGCGGTGTAAAGTGCGGGAAAAGCAAGCGCACTGCAAAAATTGCACAGACAATGGGATATTTAAACCTTGCTATTTATGACGATGGCTTTCCAGTATGGGAAGAGCGCGGATTCAAGATAGTGCCTGGTAAAAGCTACGAGGCAAAGATTGAAACTACGAAGGTAAAACCAGACGATTTAAAGAAGATGATCGACTCAGGCATCAAGGACTATGTCTTGATTGACGCCAGAGATGAATCCGAGTTCAAGGAAGGTCATATCCCTACTGCTGTCAATATCCCCGCAAATATTATAGCCTCAAAACAGGATATCCTGCCTAAGGAGAAAAAAATAATCGTCTATTGCAACGCAGGCAGCAGGAGCTATATGGCATACAGAAAACTAATGAGGATGGAGTATAAGAATCTTTATCAAACTCTATTTGCAGACTGGCAAGCTGCTAAATTGCCTGTGGCAAAAGGAAATTATTAAGACACAGGGCAGTGTGGGATGAATCTTAAAAACAATGTCTTAACGCGCAGAACCTTTATAAAGGCGGTTGGAGCCAGCGCCGCTGTCCTGCTCTTGCAGCCTTTATTTGGCTCTTTCTTATGCGAGGCATCAGTTTATCCTGACAAGAATAATCCTGTGCTTTTTGATAAACATAAAAAAGCTGTCCTCATTTACACTGAAAGCAACCTCAAAAATCTCCAAAAGAAAAATCCGCACTGGGGGATAGTCTTTAAGGACGGCAGGCTTGTTGATAAAGCTATATTTACATCTTACTGCAGTCCTGCTGAATTTCACGATGCCCTGACAGCAATAGGAGCTAAGGCTGGCAACAATCTTACTGAAAAAAGCACTGGAGAATCCATTAAGGGAGACTTACTCGAAGTAACTGCCCACTGGGAAACTTCTGGAGGACACTATAAGTTGAGAGAAGTTTTAGAGGATTCGTCCAATAAAGGCTTTACAATAAGATTCGGCGGGAATAAAAGCGCTGCTTTAAAGGAACAAACTGGTTGCATAATGTGTCTTGAGAGCTGCTGGATAGGCATAACGAGTAATTCTGAATATCCTTTAATAGGCAGTTTTCAGCGCTTTATTTCGCCTAACTCGTGGTTTAAGGGTAATCTTTCGATTTTACCACCTATCGATGGTCAGCCAGTAATCTTCCAATACAAACTCGTATAGATCTGCCCAATGAATTTAAGCGTTATTATTCCAGTTTATAATGAAGGCTCAAATATAAAAAGGTGTTTGGAGTCAATTAAAAGGCTTCAACCCTTAGAAATAATCGTTTCTGACGGTGGCAGCAGCGACGATACATGTATATTAGCACAAGAGGCTGGCGCTAAGATTGTTCATTCACCTAAAGGCAGGGGAACTCAATTAAATGCAGCAGCCTTGAGGGCTAAAGGTGATATCTTGTGGTTCATCCATGCAGATGCCTGCCTGCCAGAAGATCTTAACCCTGATTATCTACAATCAACAATACATAATGGTTATGCAGGAGGCTTTTTTAGGCTTAGATTTAACGATAATTCGCCTTCTTTAAGAGTTGTTGAATTTTTTGCTAACCTGCGGTCTAGGTTATTTCATTTGCCTTATGGCGACCAGGCAATCTTTGTTAAGAGGGATATCTTCGAGAAAGCAGGAGGTTTTAGAAAGTATCCCTTTTTGGAGGATTTGGATTTTATCTTAAGATTAAAAAAGGCATATAGGCTCAAATACATACCTGTAAGCATAACAGTATCAGCCCGCAGGCTGAAAAAGGGCTATTTTCTTTCTCCCATATTTGTGAGCTTGAGAAATGTATTTATTGCAGCACTTTTTATGTTAGGCGTCAAGCCAGATAAACTTATTTTCTTATATAAGTAAGGAAATATTTATCTTTTCATAACTTTATGAACTCAAAGGCATCAGATAAAACTAATGGAACTTCAATCGAGCAATTCCTCGATGAATGCCAGTCCTGCGGCGCCTGCGCAGAAATATGTCCTTTTTTGCAGGATTATGGAACTCCTGATAAAATAATTAAAGAGACACCAGAAAATTCTTTCTTGTGTACTAATTGTTCAGCCTGTTCTCTGGTATGTCCGCAGGGGCTTGAACCCTCTAACGCTATTTTTAATCTCAAGACCCAATTAATACGAAGCGGAAATATCCCTGCGAAGATTTCAGAGGCTCTCGCATCTGCTAATGGATTCGCAGAGAGAGGGCATAAGTTCCCATTCTCATATTATTCAAAGCATGAGACAGTATTCTGGCCCGGGTGCGGACTCTCCGGAATTAATCCGACACTTGTTAGTAAAACCGTTAGGCTTTTATCAAAACAGCTTAATAAAAAGATTGGGATTGGCCTTGATTGCTGTTTTGACCCCGTTTATCAAATAGGCGATATAGACACCCATCGGGAGGCTATTAAAAGAATTGAAAAGAGACTTATGCATAATAAAATAGAACATATAATAACAGGCTGTCTGAATTGCCAGAAAATCCTTTCTAAATATTTATCCAACATAAAAGTTCAGCATTACCTTGAAATTCTATCTCCAGAAAATGCTGAAAAAGATCTTGAATTTGGTGGTTATCTACACCATCCATGTCCTTCATATAAATTTGACAGTTTCACAGATAAGGCTTCAGCGATAGTTTATGGCAGCGGCAAAAAAAACACTAACTCGCATTTGCCCCTCTGCTGTGGTTGCGGCGGAGGACTTGCGCAGATTTCACCTGATTTATCATCTAAATTTACCGATAAGATTTTAAACATGGCTCAAAATGGCGAGATAGTAACCTATTGTGCGGGGTGTAAGGGAAAGTTAACCTCAAGAGGCAAAAAAACATACCACATTCTTGAATTAATAACTGGCGCAAAACCCATAGAGAAACCTGTTTCATCAATAAACAAGTGGAAAAACAGGCTTTTTCTTGCCATAAAACATAGGATTAATATTAAGAAATTGCTTGCCGCTTTATTTATTATTTCTTTGATAATCCTTACGACTCATTTAAGAGAGAGTGGTTATATCTCAACAGATGGAATATTTGATTTTCTGAATAAGCATAAGGTTGCCGCGCCGCTGCTTTTCATTTTCATCTATGCAGTCGGACCGTCACTTTTTGTTCCAAGCCTGCCTCTTACCCTTGGCGCCGGCTTTCTATGGGGTCCTTTCTGGGGAGTAGTTTTTTCGATCTCAGGCGCTACTATCGGGGCTTCTGTTGCTTTCCTTGTATCGAGATATATTGCAGGCAATATGATTAGGGAGAGATTTGGATACGAAAAGTGGAAATGGCTTCAGGAAAAGGTAGAGACACACGGCTGGAAAGCTGTCGCTTTCGCAAGGCTTGTGCCTATCTTTCCATTTCCAGTCTTAAATTATATCTTCGGCATTACTCCTATACCTTTCATACATTATTTATGGAGCACATTCGTTTTCATGCTGCCTGCCTGTATTGCCTATGTTGCTTTTGGCAGTTCTATGGGGGAGTTGATTATGAAAGGCAATATCGAGGGGATAATAATCGGCATCGTAATTGCTTCAGTTGCAATGCTTTTACCTTTTGCCCTGAAACGTTTTTTGAAAAAGGTTTTTTAGCTTGCCCGAGACACCCAAAGAAAACAAATCCGCACTCGCTGTCTTCTTTAGAATACCTGAATATGGCAGGGTAAAAAAAAGACTTGCCTCTCAGATTGGTGATGATATGGCATTAATTGCATATCAGGCAATGCTTTATGAAACATTGAGAAATGTTCAGAAACTAAAAGGCATAGACATATATGGATTTTATGAAGGCTCTTTAGAGTCTGCCAGAGACTTTCCAAAGGCAGTCTGCTACATTCCACAAAAAGGCAAAAATCTTGGCCATAGGATGTCGAATGCTGTAAATTATTTATTAGAGGCAAGATATAAAAGGATAGTGATGATTGGCTCTGACTCACCAGACCTGCCTTTAGATTTTATTCAGAAAGCCTTTGATATGCTCAATTTATTCGAACTCGTGATAGGTCCGGCAAAAGATGGAGGCTACTATCTCATTGGCATGGGCAAACCCATAAACCAAATTTTTAAAGGCATAACATGGGGGAGAAATGATGTATTAAAGAAAACATTATCTAAAGCAAATCAATATGGTATATACTATTACTTGCTGCCCGAATGGTATGACATAGATGATTTGGCAAGTCTAACTATATGGCTAAAAAATCAACGAGGTAAGATAAATGATTTTGCAAAATAAAGATTTTCATACGCTAAAACTTCAAAAAGGCAAAATAGAAATAATCCAGATAAATCTTGGCAATAAATGCAACCAACTCTGCTCACACTGCCACATTGGTGCATCCCCACAGGGTGATAAGAACATGGACTTTGACACCGCTAATCGGATCATAGAAAAATTAAAGACCCTTAATTTTAAATGCATAGAGTTTACTGGCGGCACACCCGAACTTAATCCTAATCTGCCAATGTTCATAGAAGAGCTTTCTAATAGCAGCAATAAGCTTGCTGTAAGAACGAGTTTGACTATACTTAATGAACCAGAATATGAATTTTATATTGAGCTATTTCATAAGCATGGTGTCAAGATTATCGCTTCACTCCCGAGTCCTTTCAAGGATTTGACTGATAAGCAAAGGGGGGATGGGACTTTTGCATCTACAATTAAAGTGCTAAAAAAACTTAACGGGGTTGGATACGGAAATGGCAAATATATTCTCGAACTTGTTCATAACCCTGTTGGTGACCATCTTCCGTCTGAGCAGGCGTTGTTAGAGGCGGAATATAAACAACTCCTTTCTGACCAGTATGGTATTTCTTTCAATAATCTTGTGGCAATCACGAATTCCCCGATAAAGAGATTCAAGAACTATCTTCTTCAAAACAGCAAGCTCGAAGATTATATCCGCACCCTCAAGAGTAATTTTAACCCTGAAACTATGGATAAATTAATGTGCAAGCATCTCTTGTCTGTAAATTATGAAGGCTACATTTATGACTGCGATTTCAATCTTGCCCTGAATATGAGATTAAAAGGATATGAAAACATAAAATTCTGGGATATAGACTTTGATAATTTTAGCCCTGAGATCTCATTTGCAGAACATTGCTATGCCTGCACAGCTAATTGCGGAAGCAGCTGTCAGGGTGTTTTAGTCGATAAAGGACATCTTTCTGATGTTCGTGAGACAGTGAAGATATACTACGGAACAGAACTCAAAGGGACAAAAGACCTCAAGACCAGTGCCTGCTGCACATCCGAGTCGCTTCCATCACACATTAAGAAAGTTCTTCCTTTCATTGCAGAAGAAATTAAGAATCGCTACTACGGCTGTGGCTCACCAATACCCCTTGTCCTGGATGGATTGAATGTCCTTGATATCGGTTGCGGGACTGGAAGAGATTGTTATATTCTTTCTAAGCTTATAGGCGAAAAGGGCTTTGTGTATGGCATTGATATGACAGACAGCCAAATAGCTGTAGCACAAAAGTATTCAGCTATCCAGACAGAACGGTTCGGCTATGAAAAACCCAATGTGCATTTCATCCACGATTATATAGAAAATGTTGGAAAATATTTCGCAGACCAATCACTCGACCTTGTAATCTCCAATTGTGTGGTTAATCTCGTAGAAAATAAAGAAAGTCTTTTAAAAGAGATTTATAGGATGCTTAGAAAAGGTGGTGAGTTCTATTTTTCAGATATCTATGCCGACAGAAGACTGCCTGCCCACTTAAGAAAGAACCCACTATTATATGGTGAATGTCTTGGCGGCGCCTTATACTGGAAAGATTTTGAGAGATTAGCAAAAAAAGCAGGATTTACCGACCCCAGAATTATCACTAAAAGAACAATCGATATTGGAAACGAAGAAATTAAAGCTCTCATTGGCAATACCATCTTTTATTCTATAACTTACCGCCTATGGAAACTCGATGGATTAGAAGACGCATGTGAGGATTATGGACATGTGGCAATTTACAGGGGAGGTATATTAGAAGCGCCTTTTTCTTTTGCCCTTGACGATTCTCATATATTTGAGAAAAACAAACCCGAAAAGGTTTGCGGAAATACAGCCCTCATGCTTTCTCAAACAAGGTTTAAGAACTATTTTGAAGTAATCGGTGATTTTAGCGAACACTTTGGTGTATTTAAAGATTGCGGGACATCAGTTAATACCGATAAAAAGCCCGAAAAAAGTGGATGTGGTTGTTAGGGAAAAGCAATAACTTTAATTTGTCCAATATTTATACTTTACATCACTGGAGTCCAAAATAATATTCAAGCAGGGATATGACACGATTTTTTTGCCAAAGAACTATCTTCATGCATGGGTAAGCCTTTGTGTGACTTCATACTTAGCTTTGAAGTATCGGTAGTTGAGACTTCTACTTCGTCTTCAGCCTCCTTGAGATTGCCCGCAGCTTTGGCTTCGGAAATCGCATCATATCCTTCGGATTCAAAAGTATATAAGAATTTATTTTGGACGGGTATGAGACTTTACACATTAGTAAATCTATGATTTTTTATACACCATTCTGAAACTTCTTGGAAAGAACCCGTATGAAAACATTTTTCTGCTTCAACAACTATGATGGCAGTTGTCTTAGATTGGATAAAACCCTTCAAGGCAGGATGCTTTTCCATAAGTATATTTGCAAAGAATTCCCTTTTGCTTGAGCGTCTGATTGGCAAGGCAGTCCCAATTACAGTAACTGCCTCTGATTCCATGTAGGCAGTATCGGTATTTGAACGAGTATCAATAAGCAAAGCCACTCTATTATTTTTGAGTATATTTCTATATTTTGCTGTTCTCCTTGGTGTTGCAAACACCACACTTTTCATTTCAGGCGTCATTGCAAAAACCACAAGGGAAGTATAAGGCTGACCATCCGAGACAGTGGAAAGCACTGCGTGTCTCTGGGTGCCATTCATAAATTTCAATCTCTCGGCAACTTCTACGGAGCCTCTTTTTCTCTCAGTAAGGAGCTGTTTTTTCATAGCTTTAGATAAGTTATGGTGATTCAACGCCTGTCTCGCCATCGCCAATAAGCGGAAGAATCTTATCTACCTTGAATATCACCAAGTGTTTCGGACCCTTCGCACCGTCTTCTTCGGGTGAAAGATGTCTGCGTGTCATAGCGGTAATCAATGCCTGATTATTATCCTCCTTAACCTTGGTAAGAAAAAGCCTGATGCCCTTATAGTTGGTGCCGTGTTCAATATACATGCACGCTGCATGAGGGTTTTCAAGGATATTGCGATAGGTCAATCGTTCACGCATGATAAAACAGACATTGCCATCTTCTAAAAACCTCGGGGTAGAGTAAATTGCGGCAGTAACCTTTCCGCTCCTATCTGCTTGTTGATAAAATGCAGATTCCAGACCTGCCTTCAAAATATTCTTTTAATCTCATTAGTTCACTCCTGTCCTGTCTTATAAATTTCGCTACATCATATCTCTTTTCTGAAAACCTGCCAAGTATTTCCTGACAAAGCCTTTTATCAATCTTTAGCATTCTGCTAAAAATCCAGAGATATTTCCACTCAGGATAACCAACCGCATAAAAAATAATCAATTAGAAAATTATATAATAATCAAGGCAAAATTGTTAATCGAAAATCTACATTATCAACGTCTCTGCACTTTCGCAAACTATTGTTTCCTTTCCGCTTCCCGTATGGTCTCATTTCTGGCGCATGAGTTCTAATTTTTACTTTATTAGCCCCATGTTACGATAAGTGAAGATGGCAGCAGCAAAGGGAGAAAAAGATTGAAAAATTATATTCGTGTGTTTAGTAGCAGTCTGTATTTTGTTTTTTGGCGTCAGCGCTATGATGGGAATGCATCGTACAATCAAAATTCAAGAAAAAGTGGAAAAATGCACGGTTTGTAATCAATCCAGAAAACTTTCCATCAAAGTAACTTACGATTTTACTATTAATTGCCCCCGAACCGTATCGAGTTGACGGTAAAAGCCTTTGAAGAAGGGCCGAGCGGAATCTCACCCTTCGACCCTGCGACAAGCGCTTAGGGGTCATGGTGACAAGGGCGGATGCTTTTGGCTATAAACCGAAACTCATCACATAAATAATTGAAATGTATATCCTACTACAACTGAAGGCATTATCCCGATAACAAAAACCATCAAGATTGAAATTAAAAGAGCTGCACCGTTAGCCGGGTTCGGATGGATAAGCATCTCTTCTTCCATAGGCTTCATATACATATTCATAACAACCCGCAAATAGTAATATGCAGAGATGGAACTGAAGATGATTGCCACCACAACAACCCATGTATAGCCTGCATTTATAGCTGCCATAAAGACGTTGAACTTACCAATGAAACCAGCTGTTGGTGGAATGCCAGTAAGAGAGAACATAAATACCAGCATCATTGCAGCAACGATAGGATGACTTTTCGATAGACCATTATAACCTTTGATGCTTTCACCTTTATCAAGAAGGATAACGATCGTAAATGCCCCTATATTCATAAAGGCATAAATAAGCAAATATACCATAACTGCATTAAGCCCTTCAGTTGTGCCAGCAATGATGCCGATAAGGGCATAACCGGCATGTGCGATCGACGAATATGCAAGCATTCTCTTGATATTTGTCTGGACAACTGCGAGTATATTACCCACAGCCATCGTAAGAATAGCCAATCCTATCAAAATAGCTGTCCAATCCATTTGAACTGTCTCAAAAGCTGTAAAAAAGACCCTGCCGATCACAGCAAAACCTGCTGCCTTGGGTCCCACTGACATAAAAGCTGTGACTGATGTGGGAGCACCTTCGTAAACATCAGGCGCCCACATATGAAACGGCGCTGCAGCGATCTTAAACGCAAAAGCGCAGACAACCATTATCATAGCCATTAACAATGTGAGGGATGTCTCTCCCTGCTTTAAAAATGCTGCAATTTGAAAAATATTGGTGGAGGCAGTCAGTCCATAAAGTAATGAGATTCCAAAGAGCAGGAAAGATGATGAAAAGGCGCCAAGCAGGAAGTATTTCATGGCTGCCTCGTTAGACCTCAAGTCGTGCCTCTTAATGCCTGCCAGTATATATGTGCTTAAAGCCATTAGTTCGAGTCCCACGTAAAGTAGGATTAAATCGGCTGCTGAAGCCATTAACATCATGCCTGCGGTTGCAAACAACAGAAGACTATAATATTCACCGTATTCCGCTTCTTCCCTTTGCAGGAATTTAAAGGAAATCAATATAGTCAATACCAAACTAATCAAGAAAATAAACTTAAAATATGAACTATAGCCATCGCTGATAAACATACCGTTAAAGGCACTTCCTTGACTAGAAGGAATAAGATATATAGTAACGAGGGCAACGCCTATGCCTATAAACCCGAGATAGTCTTTAGTCTTATCCTTATCCAACAACTCTATAAGCAATAACGACGCTGCTACTGCTGCCACAATTATTTCTGGGATAATAGGTGTTAAATCAGCAAATGTTATATTCACTTTATTACCTCGATAATATTTTGTGTTAATTGTTGCTGTCCTGCCATATTGACACGGTCAATAAGACCCTGAACTGAAACCTCCATAAAACTCAGAAAGGTGTTTGGATAAAAGCCTATCCACAAAACTAGCACTACAAGAGGCAGGAGTGTCAGAAATTCCCTTTCATTAACATCCTCATGATAATGGGCATCTGGATTGACCTGAAGGAAGAAAACCCTTTGGTAGAGCCATAACATATAACCGGCACCGATTATAATACCTGTGCAAGCAAGGATACCCATTAATTTCCACGCCATAAAACCGCCAAGGAGGATTAAAAATTCACCAATAAAACCATTGGTGCCCGGAAGCCCGATCGACGCCAGCGTGAAGACCATAAAAAACGCCGCATAAACAGGCATAACCGTAGCTGCCCCTCCATAATGTGCGATCTCCCTCGTGTGCGTTCGTTCATATACGATTCCAACGCACAAAAAGAGGGCGCCTGTGACGATTCCATGATTTATCATTTGCAGAATGCCGCCCTGTATGCCCTGCATGTTCAAAGCAAAAATGCCCAATGTGACAAAACCCATATGGCTGACAGAACTGTAAGCAATCAGCCTCTTAAGGTCTGTCTGGGCGAGGCATATAACAGCGCCGTAAATTATTGCAATTACGGATAAGACTATCATTAATGGAGCCATTGCCTTTGCAGCCTCCGGAAAGAGCGGGATGCTGAATCTTAAGAAACCATAGGCCCCCATTTTGATTAGTATTCCAGCAAGTATAACACTGCCTGCTGTCGGTGCCTCAGTATGCGCATCTGGTAGCCATGTATGAACCGGAAACATCGGGACTTTTACAGCAAAAGCTGCGAAAAATGCCCAGAAAAGAATTAATTGAATGGCATAAGGGTAATTGGTATTCATCATCTGGAGTATATCAAAGCTCTTATTTGTATAGTAGTATAAGACGATGATCCCAACTAACATAAGAAGGCTTCCTACAAGGGTAAACAGGAAGAATTTTATCGCTGCATATACCCTGTTAGGGCCACCCCATACACCGATCAGTATATACATTGGGATAAGCATAGCCTCCCAGAAGATATAAAAGAGGAAAAAGTCAAGGCTGCAGAAAACCCCAATCATGGAGCCTTCAATAAGCAAAAGTGAGCCGTAGAACTCTTTGACCTTATCCGTAATAGCGGTCCAAGATACGGTTACGCATAATATTGTTAAAAGTGTAGATAAAAGAACAAATAAAACACTAATGCCGTCAACACCGACAGCATATTTAATGCTCCAGGAAGGTATCCAGTCATGGGTCTCAGTAAACTGCATCTTTGCTGTAGTTTTGTCAAAATTTAGATAAAGTGGCAAGCTCAAGACGAAAGCGATCAAGCTTAAAGCCAGCGATGCAGCTCTTGCATACATCTCATGTTTGCGGGGAATCGCAAAGATCAAAAAACCGCCGATTATCGGAAGGAATATGACCCAGCTCAGCACCTGGTAATTAATCTGGACAGAGAATATCGCGCCAAGATATACAAAAGCAATGATAGCAGGAACATATAACAGCGTTCTTGCGATTGTGTTAACAGGAGCGTGAGCATCATGACTATCATGTCCTGTTTGCATTATTTTTCCTCCTAATATTCCTTATATGTTACTTTGCAAATATAAAAACTAATGAAGCTATTACAAATACGCCTAATGCCATGCCTATTTCATAATGCTGCAACACACCTGTCTGGAGTTTCCTGAGCCTTTCTCCGAACTCTCCTATAAGTTTGGGAACGCCGTTGACAATACCTTCAATTATCTTTGCATCAGTCACTCCAACAAGTATACGTCTCGCAAACCACTTAGTCGGTCTAACGATTGTATAATCATACAATTCGTCAAAATAATACTTGTTCCACAATACAGTATAAGCAGATTTAAACGCCCTTCCAAAGAAGAGGGGCAGTCCCGGAGCCCACAGATAGAGCACGGCAGCGACAAATATCCCGCCAATACCCATAGCAACAGAGATGCCCATAACCATCCACTCTTCTGCATGTGTGCCGTGAACATGGGGATGACCTAAAACCGGCTCTAAGAAATGACCAATCCAATTGCCGCCGCCCAAAACGGGTGGTATCCCTACCCAGCCAGCGGCTACAGCGCCAACAGCCAGAATCAAAAGAGGAACTGTCATTGAAGGCGGGGATTCATGCAGATGGTGTTCTTCTTCGTGAGTGCCTCTAAATTTTCCAAAGAAGGTTAAAAATATGACCCTGAAGCTGTAAAAAGCCGTTAATCCAGCCACAATCGTCCCGATAACCCAGACTATCTTACCTACCGTTCCACCATTATATGCTAACCACAATATCTCATCCTTGCTGAAGAAACCCGCCAGACCGGGTATGCCAGCGATGCTGAATGAAGCGATAAGAAATGTAAAAAAGGTTATAGGCATGTATTTCCTTAAACCGCCCATTTTCTGGATATCAAGCTGTCCAGCCATTGCGTGCATAACACTGCCTGCGCCCAAAAACAATAAGGCTTTGAAAAATGCATGGGTATAAAGGTGGAATATGCCGGCACCATAGGCGCCAACACCGCAGGCGAGAAACATATATCCAAGCTGACTTACGGTAGAATATGCTATGATCCTCTTTATATCGTTCTGAACAAGGGCGATTGTCGCAGCCATAAGGCTTGTAATGGCTCCAGTTAAAGCCACTACTATCATCGCCGTTTCCGACATGCTGAACAAAGGATTAAATCTTGCAACCAAAAATACGCCAGCTGTGACCATCGTTGCAGCATGGATCAAAGCGCTGACAGGCGTCGGACCTTCCATAGCATCAGCAAGCCACACATGAAGTGGAAGCTGAGCCGATTTGCCGATAGCTCCGCAGAAAAGCAGCAAGGCTATTAATGTTACAAGACCAATTTCATACCCTAATACATTGATTGTCTGCCCTTGTAAGGTATGAAGATTTGCAAATATGTCAGTGTAATGCAGGGTGCCGAGATAGATGAAGACCATGAAAACTCCGAGCCCAAAACCAAAATCTCCAAATCGGTTGACAATAAACGCCTTTTTACCGGCATCAGCGGCGCTCTGTTTCTGATACCAATAACCGATTAGGAAATATGAACACAGTCCGACCGCCTCCCACCCGAAGTAAAGCTGCAGGAGGTTGTTTCCTGTGACGAGCATCAGCATTGAAAATGTAAATAGATTCAAATATGCAAAAAACCTGTAATAACCGGGGTCGCCATGCATATAACCTACTGAATATATATGGACAAGCAGGCTGACGGTTGTTACAACAATAAGCATAACTGCTGTGAGCTGATCGATAAGAAAGCCAACGCTTACCTTGAAGTTGCCCGAAACTACCCAGCTATAAACGTCATAGTTTATAATCTTGCCCTGCACAACCTCAGTAAAGGTAATCACAGATATCACAAAAGAACCGAACACTGCCAGAATGGGTATCCAATGGCACTTTGCCTGAAAAAACCTGCCAAACCAGATATTGATGAAAAAGCCTATTAGTGGCAATAATGGAATTAATATATATTTATCCATGGCTATCCCTTCATCTCCGTTAGTTTATCGGCATCAACCATTGCCTTATTTCTAAAAACAGCAACAAGTATCGCAAGCCCTATTGCAGCTTCTGCTGCAGCTACTGATATCGTAAAAAACACTAATATCTGCCCTTTAAGATCCTGCAGATAATGGCTAAATGCAATAAGGCTCAGGTTAACAGCATTTAGCATAAGTTCAATGCAGATTAACATTATAATTATGTTCCGCCTTGCGATAAACCCAGCCAAACCTATCGTAAACATGACTGCGCTAAGCATGATATACCAGTCTAACGGTACCATCTGACCCCCTAAGCCCTCTTTTTAGCGAGCACCATAGCGCCCACAATCGCTATCAGTAAAATTAAAGATGCAATGATAAATACAAAAAGATATTCAGTATATAAAAATTTACCCACCGCCTTTGTATGAGTCTCTTTCTGAATCAATTCAATAGTATATTCACCAAGAGGCCCCGGAACGAGCTTTGTAATCGCAAAAATAATGAGAAGAAGAATCGATATGCCCAAAGCTACAGCTATAGGCCATTCGCCTATATACCTCTCGCCAGACACCTCCTGTTTAAGATTGAGCATCATTATAACAAACAGGAATAACACAAGGACTGCGCCTGCATAGAGAATAATCTGAACAGCGGCTATGAACTCGGCATTCAGAAAAAGGTATATTGCGGCAAAATGAAAAAACAGGACAAGCATCCACAGGACGCTGTGCACAGGGTTTTTTCTCGTAACAATTAGAACCGATAAAACTGTCATAACAATCGCAAAATATCCAAAGATAATTTGAGGTAACATAACTAATCGGTCTCCTTCTTTTCACTTGCTTCGGGGGTTTCAGGAGCGCTTTCAGGCTGTGCAACAACACGCCTCGTCGGAACAGGTCCCTGCTCTCTTTTTCCCTTAGGCATTTTCGAATGGTCAAGTCCGTCAGGTCGCCAGAACTTGTTGAAGTATGTTTCTTCCTTCTGTTTGGCTGCAAACTCATCCCAGTTTTCTAAAAGCTTTTCTTTAGTGAAGTAAAGTTCCTGCCGTGTATATGCGGAGTACTCATACTCCTCTGTCAGGACAAGGGCGCATACCGGGCAAACCTCAACACAATAACCACAGTATATGCACCTGAGCGCCTCTATATCATATTGTGCAAGATATAATTTTCCATCCTCTGGTCTCTTCTTCTTTGAGATGTATATGCATTGTGATGGGCATATGTTTGCGCATCTCATACAGGCAATGCATTTTTCTTTATCAGTCTTAGGGTCTCTGACAAAGGCGTGCCTGCCCCTGAAACCTGCATATATCCTTCTCCGTTGCTTCGGATACTGGATGGTAACCGCTCGACTGCACATCATTTTAAAAGTAAGCGCCATCCCTTTAAGGATTTCAAGAAAAAGTGCTTTGTTAATCAATTCTTTGAGAGTCACGATTAGTACCCCTCTCTATTAAAATATGAATTTTACTAAAGCAGTTGCTATAACATTCGCCAATGCGACTGGAATAAGTATCTTCCAGCCAAGCGCCATGAGCTTATCATACCTGTATCTCGGCACGGTCGCCCTTATCCAGTAGAAAAAGAATATATGTATATAAACCTTGAGTATGAACCAAATTATACCGGGCACTGCTGCAAGCGGAGGAATAAGCTTAACCACTATGGGAGGCAGCGTCCATCCACCCCAGAAGCAGACAACCGCTATGGAAGACATCACTATCATGCCGACATACTCACCCAAAAAGAATAAAGCGAATCTCATTCCGCTATATTCCGTAAAGTAGCCGGCAACGAGTTCGCTTTCAGCTTCAGGAAGGTCAAAAGGCGTCCTGTTCGTCTCAGCAAGCATCGCTATAAGAAAAACAATATAGGCAACTATCTGAGGCACTAAATACATTCCGTACCAATATTCCTGCTGAGCCATTACTATTTCGATTAAGTTCATCGAGCCAGCCATAATCATAACGCTAACAAGGCTGAAAGCCAGAGCAATTTCATAACTTATGACCTGAGCGGTTGACCTCAATCCGCCAAGAAATGAATACTTGGAGTTAGACCCCCAACCTGACATAATCAAGCTATAAGCAGCGAGACCAGACATGGCAAGCAGGTAGAGTAAGCCAATGTTGATATTTGCCAAATAAAAGAGATCAAAAAAAGGAATTACGGCGAGGGAGCTAAGCGTGGCAAAAATGGCTACAAAGGGTGCAATCTGGAAAACAGGGCGATCAGCCTGAGCAGGGATTATATCCTCCTTGAAAAAGAGCTTAACCCCATCAGCTATTGGCTGCAGAAGCCCATGGGGGCCAACCCTCATAGGTCCAAGCCTGACCTGCATATGCCCTATCACCTTTCTTTCAAAATACGTGGCATATGCTACATGGAGCATTGTAATCGCTATAATGACCGCAATCTTAACTATGATAATCAGCAGCTCTATCAGGAAGGTTGCTGTTGGTCCAGAGCCGAAAACACCTAATAGTTCATTCATAATTTACCTACCTCACCTATCACATTCACCAAGCACTATATCAATTGATCCTATATTGGCAATAACATCCGCAACGAGCGAGCCTTCGCACATTCTCGGCAAGACTGATGCATGAACATAAGAAGGCGATCTGATTCTCATACGGTAGGGCTTGCCTGTTCCGTCGCTGATAAAATAGAAGCCTAATTCGCCTTTCGGAACCTCTGTCGCTACATAAACCTCCTCAAAAGCAGGAGCCGGCGGTTCAGGGGGAGGCGGAGGTGGTGCAGCGGCTTGAGCTGCATCAGGTGCTGGCGCACCTTCAGCCTTTGGCGGAGGAGCTGGTGGCGCAGGTTTCTTTCTCGGTCCTGCTGCCAGTTCATAACCCGGGGCATCAGGGGAAAGCACTAAGCCGCCGGGCAGTTTTTCGAGGCATTGCCTTATTATCGAGTTAGACTGCCTGAACTCCTCCATCCTACATCTATATCTATCATAAACATCGCCTGCTTTTCCAACAGGCACCTCAAACTGGACTTTATCATAAGCATCATAAGGGGCAAATTTACGAACATCATATGGGACGCCTGACCCTCTTAATGTAGGACCAGTCAACCCCCAGTTGATGGCTTCTTCAGCGCTCAAGACTCCAATGCCCTTCGTCCTTTGAAGCCAAATCCTATTTTGATCAATGAGAGTTTCATATTGTTCTACTAACTTTGGAAAGGCTTCCGTAAATTTATAACAGTGATCAAGAAACTCCTGGTCAACATCCGCCCTAACCCCTCCTATCCTTGGATAAGTAACGGTCAGCCTTGCGCCACATGCCATTTCAAATAGTTCAAGTATCCATTCCCTGTCTCTCATTGAATAAAGAAACACTGTCATAGCGCCGATATCCAACGCATGCGTGGCGATCCATACGATGTGGTTGGCAATTCTTGTGAGTTCAGCCATAATCGTTCTGATATATTTAGCCCTTTCAGGCACCTCTATGCCAAGCAGCTTTTCAACAGCAACGCAAAAGCCTATGTTATTCGCCATGCTTGATACATAATCGAGCCTGTCACTCAGAGGAAGAGCCATGGGATATGTTCTATTCTCACCAAGCTTCTCAGTGCCTCTGTGGAGATAACCGACATAAGGTTTACATTTAACAACCGTCTCACCGTCAAGCTCCAACACCAGCCTCAAAACTCCGTGAGTCGCAGGATGCTGCGGACCCATATTGATAGACAATGTTTTGGTTTTTAAATCTTTTGTTGCCGCCATTTATCGAACCTCGTATGCTAAGTTCTTTTTGCCGATTGCAATTACTTCCTTAAACCCTTTCCATTCCTTATCGCCTAAATCGCTCTTGAGAGGATAATCCTTTCTGAGCGGATAGCCTTCCCAGTCTTCAGGCATAAGGATTCTCCTTAAATCAGGATGACCATTAAATTTTATGCCAAACATATCGTAGCATTCCCTTTCATGCCAATTAGCGCCTAACCATATACCGACAACACTGTCGATAACACAATCATCTTCAGATACCTCAGCTTTAATACGGATAGCCTTATTGTATTTAATGGAAAGCAAGTGATAAACAACTTCGAACCGAGTCTCTTTTTTCCCAAGATAATCTACCCCACAAAGATCGACAAGAAAGTCAAAATAAAGCTCAGGTGTTTTATGAAGGAAGTTCATTATTTCGAGCAGCTTGTCTTTTTTAATCAAGACAGATACCTGCCCCTGAAACTCAACTATTTCCTTTACCTCTGAAGGGAATTTGCCCTTAATCTGTTCGGCTATTTCCATAGGTTCCATGTTCTATCTCCACCTGCTCCATTTAAAGGATTCTTTTTTCATTTTTTCCTGCAGTTTTATAATGCCTTCTAGCAACGCCTCAGGCCTTGGAGGACAACCGGGAATATAGACATCCACAGGCATAATCGTATCTACACCCTGAACAGTGGCATAGGTATTATAAATTCCTCCAGTGCAGGCGCAACTCCCCATAGCTATTACATATCTTGGCTCTGGCATTTGATCATAAACAGCCCTAATTATAGGCGCCATCTTCTTTGTCAGCGTTCCTGCAACTATAATCACATCTGACTGTCTCGGAGACCCTCTGAAAATAATTCCGAACCTATCAAGGTCGTAGTGGGAAGCCCCTGTGGCCATCATCTCTATGGCACAGCAAGCAAGTCCAAAAGTCATGGGCCAGATCGAAGAAACCCTGCCCCAATTAACTAATTTATCAACGGCAGCTATTATTGTATTGCCGCCGGGTATTACCCTTATGCCTTTTTCTACCTCAACCAGTGATGTTGTGCCATCTATTATCATAGAGCTTTATCTATCCTCCTGCCTTACCACTCAAAAGCTTCTTTCTTCCATGCATAAATATAGCCTACGAGCAAAATCGCTATAAACAGCATCATTCCTAAAAGAGCATACAGCCCGATTCCCTCATACACCAGAGCCCAGGGATATAAAAAAACCGCTAAGATATCAAAGATAACAAAAAGCATGGCGACTATATAGAATTTGATACTGAACTGCTCCCGTGGGGCTCCTACCATAGGATTACCGCACTCATACGGAAGGAGTTTTTCCTTATATGGCCTTCTAAGTCTGACCAACCCCCCGATGAGGATTATCCCCACACCAAATACGATAGAAATCAGCATTAGAACAAAGACTGGAAAATACTCTGTCGGTATGTAGCTGCCTGGCGTCATTATTCTACACCTCTATAGCGTTAATAAACTCAAAACATCGTGATAGTAAGTTATCGGATATCCATTTATCAAATAAAAAAAATTAATCAAAAATAAAAGTTACCTAATAGCTATTTAGGGGGGGATTATCATTAGCCTCTGGGAATTCTAAGAAGGCTAGAGGTACTAAACAAAATAAAGATATTGCATTACTACCCCCTGCCCAAATATGTTTTGGGCAATGCCTTAAACATCTTTCCATGATTCAGATACTTCGCGCATATAAACCCATCCTATCTCTGTTGCGTAGGTGATTGCGATAGTAGAACAACATAAGGGAAACTTGTACTAGCTCAGTAATTCGGTAACCTTTTGAAGTTTATAAAAGGTTTTTGATAGTTCAACCCTCCGCGTTTCCTTAGGGGGGACCCCCCGGTAGGGCTTAGTACATATGTGTTTTATTTCCAATTCAGCGCACATTGTTTCAAAAGGATGCTCCTGCTCAAGAGAACCCTTAAATGCAGAGCCATTGTCAGACATCGCAGTTTTAAATTCAAAATTGTATATCTTAATATCTGTTTAAACCACGATAAGGAACGAGCCAAGAAATATGTTAATGTTGAGGGAGTATCGCCCGAGCTCTTTTGAACTGATCTGGTGAGCTTTATAAAGGTCTTTTACAAACTTGAAAAGACGTGGTGTGACTTTGGATTTCGTCTTCTCATAATCTTTATATATAAGATTGGTAACCATCTTTTAAGAGTAATTTGATATTCGTAACGCATAATAGGCACCTTTGGTTAATGTTTTACTATACCAAAATAGTTACCTAATTATTGAGCATTAACACTTGTCCCTAAATTTTCCCCATGGAAGCCCAACGCGGAATTCAGCCTTGTTCAATGTTGAAGCTACCCTTGGCTTCTTTTTCAGGACTGTTCTTTAACTTTTCCGCCAAGCCCTTGCGAGATTTTGCTATCGTTAAATCACGTTCCCGCATTTGTTCTATAAGTAGCAATTTCTTCCCAATGGGCATTTGGGCCAGTTTTTTCCGAAAGGCTTTTTTGCTTACAAGGATTGAAGACAAGTCATATTTCATCATAGGTTGTCATCTCCTAAAAACTGCTGTTCAAATTGCTTCCATTTATTCGTAAGATGATGCGTTTGAACGATTTTCAAAAATCGCTCTGAATCCAAAGCTTTTTGTTCAATAAATTCCAGTAAACGATTTTTGTCTTTAGCTCTACCTGTTTGCAGAGCAATTGCAGCCAGGTATTCAGGACGGAACACCCAGGCCGGTTCACCGTCCACATCAGACTTACTTAACCGCTTCAGTTAAAGCTTCCTCTACAAGGGGAGAATCAGGCAGTAAAAACTGAATTGGCCAGCCTGCAATCAGGATATATTCGCCTTCTGGGACAGCGTTTTTGGCTTTCAGATAGTCGAAGATTGGCTGAAGGTTTACGATGAATTGACCGGGTTGGGGCTCAACAGCAATAAAAATGTCGAGATCTACAGTAGAAACTGGCTCCAAATAAAAGGTGGCGCCAATAGCTCCACCAATTGCATAACGTCCGATAATTCCATCGGCTTGCATTTGATTAATAACAGATATAGCTTCTTTAATCAACAGACTACCTCCTTATCTCAACACAGACCAGGCCTGTGTTCTTTACGGAATATAAGGGACACTTCCCGTATTTCTTGTCTTTTTTCTTAGGACGCCCAACCTTTTGAGGGAAAAGGTCTCGCTTCAAAACCTTCTACAGTTCTTTTATAAAGCCCTCACTGCCAAGCGGTCTGCCTGTTCATGTCGTGCGCCGTATTAATGCATTTATCTCTTTAACGTTCTTACTTAAAAATTACCTGTATGCTTTTATTTCTTCATCATCAAACCAGCTTTCTTTTAAAAGTATATCATTTTTGCACCCAGTATCAATATATGCGCTCTGGCGCTTGACCATTGATAGTCTTCTGCTTTTTTGGCAAGGGGTGCCCTTACAGAATTTAATTCTATGCATCTTATTACTACCTATAAATATGGGTCTGCACTACTGAGGAGAAAAAACGGTTCTGCCAGAGCCGCCCTCTTCTGCTATATTTACGATCTATGTATTGAGTATAAAGTAGATTTGCCCACCTATGCCTCTGGCGAGCGATGTTTCATTTTCAGGCACTGCAAAAACATGGACGTGATTTGACATTAGACAGTATGCAAGTATCTTTAATTTGTATTTGTCTTTGTATCGCTGAAGGGTATCAAGATAATACCGCTTGTCTTCATCACTGAAAAAAATTTTCTCTTTGTTATTTCCGCGCTGTGTTATATGGTGGGGGGTATCCTTCTGAGCATACTCTGGGTATCCTCAGCATAGGTATTATGCCATATAAAATAATCCCTGTTTGTCAATAAATATGGGAAGCGTCCCTCTATTCCCCCTTATTTTCGGGAGAAAAGACTATATTGACACTTATCTAACAGCTTTTATATACTTTTTAATCGAATGAATTGCTGAGCACGAAGCTCAGCCAAAACATCCTAAAATGGAATTTAAGCCATGAAGGCTATGCTTAGTTAGCGTTGCTTCATGGCTTTTTTTTGTTGAGACTATAAATGCTTATTTTAAAAGCATTATTTCAAAGCTGGAGGGTGTTGAAATGTTCAAATGTCTTGTTGCTTTTATTGTTCTTTCTTTAATTCCATGGGTTGTTTTTTGCGCTCAAGCGGAAGAAAAGACTTACAAGTTAGAAGAATTCGTGGTGACAGAATCTAAGATACCACAATCAGAAGAGAATGTCACTCAGAAGGTTGATGTAATTACAGAAGCTGAAATTGAGAGTATTATACGTTCGAACAGGAATATCTCAGAAATTTTCAAATTCACGCCAGGGACATTTGTAAATGTCCTTTCTCGAAATGATGCCAACTGGGGTTCTTACGGTGGCTTAGGTCCCAAGTATAGCGTCTATTTATTAGATGGGCTGCCCATTGACTCATTCGTAGATACCATGAGTCTCGATGTTCTCGCCTTGAGCAGGGCTGAGGTTCACAGGGGTCCGGCATCGGTTATGTATTCAAATTATCTGACATCCGATTTTGCAGGGGCTGAATCGCCCCTTGCTGGTATTACAAATTTAATTTTGAAGGAAAAGATTGACGCCCCTATGACAAGGATTTTGCTCGGATACGGCAAATACAACACATTCAATGGAAGAATCTACCATCAAAACAGTGCCGGAAATTTTCATTACTTTATCGGTGCTAATTACGAGCAGTCAGACTATACCAATTATGGGACGAACCCTTCATGGCTCAATATGCTTGACGACCCCGATTATAAAAAAACCAAGCTCTATTTAAAGACTACATATTTCATAGAGCCCGATAAACACAAAATCTCTCTTTTTGCACACCACACCCAGCATACAGGTGATGCTGGCAGGCCAAATAGGGGATATAATCATAACTATGACACAATTAACCTCACTTACAGCAATCAATTCACAAAAGATTTGGATGTCCAGTTTAAGATAGGCTACAGGCATTATGAGAGGAAGTGGGAGGAGGATAACTATCCCCCAAGTCTTGCCTTAAGGTCTAAGGATGGGGTTAAACAGCACATAATCCCTGCCGACCTTACCTTTAATCTTAAGCATTGGGGCAAGAGCCTTCTAACATTTGGAGTCGACTATCAAACTGCATCATATAAAACCACATCTGAATCATCAGGTATAAAGACAACTGGCAATGACTCAGACACAAGGAGTTTCGGGCTCTATGTGCAGGAAAAGGTAGTTTTTGATAAATTTGTGGTGAGAGTAGGAGGCAGGTATAACAACATTAAGCAAGAATATAACTTGCTGAGTGGAGTCAAGCCCGGCGTATCAGATAAATCATGGGACAAATTCCTTTGGGGTGCCGGGGTTAGATACAATGCCACTGATGCTTTAGCATTTTACACAAATATTGGGACTTCCTTCCTAACGCCATCAGCAAAATCAGTCGGCGGGACTTTAAATCTCGGAGATAAAGGCGTCCCCGGCAGACATGGACAGCTCCCCAATCCTGCTTTAAAACCTGAAAAAGGCATTGCCTATGACATAGGGGCTGGTTATTTTATTATGCCGAATATGGAGCTTGGCGTCAGAGCTTTTTTAAACAAAGTTGATGACGCAATTGTAGAAAATCGCATAAGTCTCGACCCATCTCAGAGCCAATCGGTGAACGCAGGAAAGGCAAAATCTAAGGGCGTAGAACTGCAGCTTAACCACGCTATAAGCAAAAATGTGAGCTGGTTTGCAAATTATACATTTATGGATACAGAGGTTAATAATAAATTAGACCCAGCCAACGATAACAGCAACATCCCCTTTGTTCCGCAGTATGTTATAAATGTTGGCTTAACTGCAAATCTGCCTTATGATATAACTATATCGCCTTATTTAAATGCTGTGGGCAAATATTACGACACAACTTCAAAGCCTGATAGAAAGAAATTCGGACCTTATGAGACGATAAATATCAAGGCAAACAAGCTGCTCTATAAGACACAAAGCTATAAGGCGAATCTGAACATTGAGCTTAGCAACATCACCGACAAAAAATTTGAGATGCCCTGGCAGTTCAGAGATACGGGCTTCAACGCCTTTGGAGCAATTGAGTTCATTTTTTAGATAATTTTCTGTCATAATTAAGGGGTTTCACCTTGAGGTGGAGCCCCTTAAATTTTTTGATTGAGGTTTATTTTAGCTTATGAAGAGATATTATCTAATAATCCACTTTTTATTTTTAATCATACTTGTAATACCATGCTCAGCTTTCTCTGTATCAAAAGAGATAAAGGTTGTGGATTTTAGAGGTAAAGAGCTTACCTTCAGCAAACCTGTTAGAAGGATAGTATGCCTGATTGAAAGCGCCCTGTCTGGAATTTACATGCTTGGGAAAGAAAAGAACATTATAGCTGTCTCCACCAATGTTTATACTGGGGATGTTTTCCGCTATTACGCACTCCTTGATGAGAGAATAAAAAATAAGAGCTTGCCCGCCCCAGGAAGCTGGGAATTTGTCAATATCGAAAGCGTCGTTGCTCTCAAACCCGATGTGGTAATTATATGGTCAAAACAGACTGAAACGATTAAATCCCTTGAGGAAAGGGGGATACCGGTTTTTGGGGTTTTCATCAATCGTTTCGAGGATGTCTATTATGAGATAACCCAACTTGGCAAGCTAACGGGAAGTGAAAAACGGGCTGAGGAGATAATCAGCTATACGAAAAGGGAACTCGCCGAATTTCAAAAGAAAGTTCAAAAAATACCAGAGGAATCAAAGAAAAAAGCCTATTTCATGTGGGGACAGGGGGCTTTACACACCTCCTGCCAGAAAAGCTCTGTAAATGATCTGCTCCAGATGGCTGGCTGCCGTAATGTATGCTCTAACACTCTCGATGAACATATTGTAGTAAGTATGGAACAGGTCATAAAATGGAATCCTGATATTATCATCATGTGGCAAAACTTTAAGATTAATCCCTCTGACATAATAAACGACTCCAGATGGAGAGCGATTAATGCAGTCAAAAACATGATGGTTTTTGAGCTGCCGGAAATATTCTTATATGATCTTTGGACGCTTAAGTTTCCATACGCTGTTAAAATGGCAGCAAAATGGGCATATCCTGATTTATTTAAAGATATGAATATGGACAAGGAAAAGGTAAAGATGTTAACCTTTTTATATTTTGGCAAGCTAAATAAAGAAAGTTCAATCCAAAACTAAAGTCTTGCATACAACTTACTGGACAACAACATGCATAAAAAGCATTACAAACTAGACAAGATAGAAAGAAAGGGTTGGTGAAGGATTTTTATACGACACCTTATGAGGTCAATATCAGAGCGGAAGCCTCGACTGCCGATATTGCAAAACTAATATAAAGTCTGTCAAATGCTTACACATGGACGAAGGTAGTTCTTTGGCAAAGAACTACCTTCTTGGACGGGTAAGCCTTTGTGAGACTTCAGATTAGTTTACAATATCGGCAGTCGAGGCTTTAGCTTCGTCTTCAGCCTCTTTGAGATTACCCGTGGCTTTGGCTCCAGAAATCGCATCATATCTCTCTGATTCCAAGGTATCTAAGGATTTATTTTGGACGGGTATGATTTGATTTATTTAGGGATGTAATTTCCTGTATAATGTTTTATGAAACTTCAATAAACAATCGTATGTATGGAGGTATATAATGAAAAAATTCCTGTTTTTAATAATTGCTTTGTTAGCTTTAGGGGGGTTAATCATCAGCGGATGTGCGCAAAAAAAAGTTGCGCCCCCAAGCGAGACTGCTGGAGTTGGGCAGGATCAGCGTGATGTAAAAAAGGACGATCTATCGAAAATCCAACAGCCAACAGATAGAAAAAAACCTGATGAATTCATAACAGAAAAGCAGTTGGCAAAGGCTAAAACTGATGATATTGAGTCTTCTGTCATTGAACTCCAAAAAAAGATACAGGATGTTTATTTCGATTATGACAAATACAACATCAGGGATGACTCAAAACCTATTATCAAGAACCTTGCCGATATGCTCTCCAAAAATCTAATGATAAAGGTAGTGATTGAAGGGCATTGTGATGAAAGAGGCACAAACGAATATAATCTCGGATTAGGCGATAAAAGGGCTCACGCCGTCAAACAATATCTGATGTCTCTTGGCATCCCGTCAAAAAGGATAGAGACCGTGAGCTACGGAGAAGAAAAGCCCATTTGCAGGGATTCAAATGAAGACTGCTGGGCAAAAAATAGAAGGGCGCACTTTGTCCTTTTAGGAGAAAAATAACATGGCTAAGATTTTCAGCTTTCTAAATAGACGCTCAGGTCATATGATGCTCAGTTTTAAAAAAATCGGCTTTTTAATGCTTTTCTTGTTTTTTCTTAATTCATGTGCTACCACCTCTGACTTAGAAAACCTTAGGACAGACATTAGAAACACCCGGATAGCTACACTTCATCAGCAAAAGGATATATCTGAGCTAAAAGAAAAGGTTTCTCAGATGTCTAGCGAAATAAATGCCTTAAAGGAAGCCGCTGTTAAAGAGCAGGCTTTCGGCGCAGTTAAAGAGTCTCAGATGTCCGCACTGCAACAGATATCCGAATTAAAGGCTGAGTTGCAGACCCTTAAAGGTAGGCTTGATGAAAGCAAACATTCTACTGATAAAAGCCTTAAAGATTTGCTCACAGAGCGTGAGCTTCAGAATGCAAAAATAGCGGCTATCGAAAAAGAACTCGCCGAACTGAAAAAGGCGACCGGCGTTCAGGCAGAACCCAAAAAAGAAGCTCCTGCAGAACAAAAACCTCCTAAAGATAGTGTTACTCCTCCAGAAACAAAGGTAGCGGAGAAACCAGAGGCAAAAGACCCGCAAAAGATATTTGAAGCCGCTCAGATAGATTTTAAGGAAAAGAGATATGCTCAGGCAAGACAGGGCTATGAAAGATTGATTAAAGAATTCCCCAAACACCAGCAGGCGCCTGTCTCTCACTTCGGAATAGCAGAAACTTACTATGCTGAGAAAAAATATGAGGATGCAATCCTTTCTTATGAGAATTTTATGAAGAAATACCCGACTAACGAGAAGGTCAGAATGGCAATGCTCAAGCAGGGATATTCCTTTATTGAATTAGGCGACAAAAAGACAGGCAAGGTTATCCTCGAGAAATTGATAGAAAAATATCCCCGTTCAACTGAGACGGAACTGGCAAAAAAGAAGCTTGCTGAAATACTACCCAAGAAAAAAAGATAGGTTAAAGCAGGCAGGACAATTGTAGGAATTTATGAAAGATAGGCATAACCGTCTCATTAACTACCTGCGAATTTCAGTTACCGACCGCTGCAATCTCAGGTGTGTTTACTGTATGCCTTCTGATGGCATAAAACCTGTAAGACACAAGGACATATTGAGCTATGAAGAGATCATAAGAATAGTCAGGATTGCTACCAGCTTAGGTGTGCAGAAAATTAGAATAACGGGTGGCGAACCGCTTGTAAGAAGAAATCTTTCTTATCTGATTTCTTCTATTGATAAAATAGAAGGCATCGAAGATATCAGCCTGACGACAAACGGACAACTGCTCAAACAGCACATCGAAAATCTTGCGATGGCAGGCTTAAAGAGAGTCAATATAAGCCTCGATTCATTGGACCCCGAAAGATATCGTTCCATAACAAGAGGCGGAGATATAAAGAAGGTGTTAGCTGGTATTGAAAAGACTGCAAGCCTCGGGCTGCTGCCAATCAAGATAAATATGGTGCCTGTGCGGGGGTTTAATGACGACGAGATTGAGAATTTTGCAAATCTATCAATTACAACTCCTTATCATATAAGATTTATCGAGTTTATGCCTATAGGGGCTAAAGATTTCTGGCAGCCTGACAGATATATTTCAACAGATGAGATTAAAAAAAGGCTCTCAGGTTTAGCCCCTTTGAATCCAGTCAAAATCAAAAAGTCAGGTCCTGCCAGCTACTACAAATATGATAATGCAAAAGGATTGATAGGTTTCATAAGCCCTGTTTCCAACCATTTTTGCGACTCCTGCAACAGGCTGAGGCTCACATCAGAAGGCAAGATAATGCCTTGTCTCTTTTCAGAGACGGAGATCGACCTTAAATCAGCAATGCGGGCAGGCGCAAAGGATGCGGAAATTGAGAGGCTCTTAAAATTATCTATAGAGATAAAACCTTCAGGTCACAGCGTTAATGAAGAAGTAGCTTTGGAATACTTCAAACCTATATCAAAGATAGGCGGCTAATTCAGCAACCGCAGGGCTGATGGTTATAAATATCATGAACGGCGCACTCCTTAATGTCCAGAATCTTTCGGTTTTATTGAAAGCCGATGGAGCAGAGCTGCCATTAGTATCAGATGTCTCATTCGAGATAAAACACTCAGAGGTATTCGGTCTTGTAGGTGAAAGCGGTTGCGGGAAAACCCTTACCGCCCTCTCAATCCTGAGGATTCTCCCGCAAAATATCGCCTCCAGAGGCAAGATTCTTTTCGGGGGGAAAGAACTCCTTAGTCTTACCGAAGAATCAATGCGCAGCTTAAGAGGGAAGGATATCGCCATGATATTTCAGGAGCCGATGACCTCCCTAAATCCTGTTCTCAGAGTGGGCTATCAATTAAAAGAAGCGATTCTGTCCCACTCAGACATATCTAAGAGTGATGCCCTCGCAAGGTCGGTCGAATTGCTTAAAGCCGTTGGGATACCTTCGCCAGAATTGAGAATCAATGACTATCCACACCAATTGTCAGGGGGAATGAGACAACGGGTGATGATAGCGATGGCTATTTCTTCCAATCCTTCCCTGCTGATAGCTGATGAGCCCACTACCGCGCTTGATGTAACCATCCAGGCGCAGATACTCCAATTGCTTCAACAATTGAAACGCGAACGCAAAATGGCAATTTTATTCATTACGCACGACCTAAGTATAATATCAGAGCAGGCGGACAGGGTAGCAATAATGTATGCTGGCAGGATAATCGAGCTCGCCGGAGTTGATGAGCTTTTTAACAACCCTCTTCATCCATATACTCAAGGACTTCTTGCATCCCTGCCCGGAGAGAAAGGCGTTTTGCTGAAACCAATACCTGGATTTGTGCCCAATCCCGGAAATCTGCCCGAGGGATGCAAATTTGCCGAACGCTGCAACCTAACTGATAAAAACTGCGTTTCCTATGAGCCTGAATTAAGAGAAATCTCAACAAATCATTATGTGAGATGTATAAAATGTCAGAACAAAGTCTCCTGAGAGTCGAGTCATTAAAGAAATACTTCCCATATAGAAAAGGTTTTGGTAGAACTAAAAACTACATCAGGGCTGTCGATGGGATTTCCTTTGATGTAAGACTAAACAGTGTGTTTGCGATTGTTGGAGAAAGCGGTTCGGGGAAATCTACGGTTGCAAATCTGATTCTAAGACTCACCGAACCTACAGAGGGGAAAATTTATTTTAAGGAATCCGATGTCCTGGCTTACAGGCATAAAAGCCTGAGGGAATACAGAAAATCTGTCCAGATGATTTTTCAGGACCCTTATGCATCTCTGAATCCGAGAATGAGGATTATAGATGTGCTCGGTGAACCTTTTAAAATACACGGAATCCCACAAAACGGGGGGCTGAAAAAAAATGTTCTGGATTTGCTCGAACGGGTCGGCATGGGCGCTGATTCCCTGAACAAATATCCCCATGAATTTAGCGGCGGACAAAGGCAGAGGATATGCATAGCTCGTGCGATAGCGGTCTCTCCCGAACTGCTGATTGCTGATGAGCCTCTTTCGGCTCTTGATGTCTCAATACAGGCGCAAATATTAAACCTTTTCCATAAAATCAAGGAAGAATCTGCCATCTCCTTTATATTCATCAGTCATGACCTGAAGGTCGTCCGATTCTTCAGCGACGAGGTAGCAGTGATGTACCTTGGGAAGTTCGTAGAGCAAGCTAAAACAGAGGAAATATTCTCAACCCCCCTGCATCCCTATACAAAACTGCTTATTGCATCCGCTCCAAGGCTAAGGAAAAAGCAGGACAAGAGCAAAACAGGCATATTATATACTGGTGTAAGCTCCCATGAAGTCCAAAGCCAGATTGCTGCTCCTTCAGGCTGTTTATTCCATCCAAGATGCCCTGAGAGAATTGCCATTTGCAGCAGAGAACACCCTCAAACAAAAGATATCAAGGGGAGGTTAGTAAGCTGTCATCTCTTTTAGAATCCCTGCCTTTTTGCGGCAAGGATTTAAAAAGGATATTTTACCAAAAACAGTTAGTGGAAAAACCTGTGGAAGAAATTGAAGTGTATGAGCATCTTAAATTATTTTCTTCCCCTGCCACCTGCCCAAAAACTCGCCATGGATAAAGGTATGTAAAGGCATCAAAAGGAGAGCTTGAGGAATTTAGATTTTTTACAGTTTTTATGATACAAATAAAACTGTTGAGGAAAGACCCCTAACTCCCAACAAAGAGAAACTCCTTATGGTTTATTGCTTTTAAGTGATGTAATAACATCACCCATTCGTTGAAAAAACCCAAAAGAAGTTAATAAAATGATAAAACAAACGAGCTTCATTTCAAACTTGGATTAACAAAAAGTGAATACTGTCTGAGCGTTAGCGAAAACAAATAGTGGAAAGATTTTTTAAGGGTCAATTTTTCGCTGCATAGAGCATATCAAATACCGCCATCCCTCTCTTAAGTGATGCAGCATCATTTTTGGCAGTTTTTCTAATACCGATTAAAATATCCTCAATCAAGTGTGTTTCTGGGACTCTATATTTTTTATCCTTGATATCCATTTCATGCACAATCTCGGCTATTCTCTGCAACACCTTGTTTTTGATCCCGAAAGATTTTAAGAGAACCTCGAAGGTGCACAAGTCTCCCCAATGTGTAAATGTCCCGCCATATATGTCAAAGGTAACAACACCGCTGTCAATTGTATTGATATCTTTTTCATCAATGAAATCAAAGATAGCATTTTTGTCTATGAATTTTTTAATTAGCCATGCCGACGCCATTCTATCAACAAAAGGCTTTTTTCTTGTTACCCATTTCTTGCCAAGATATTCTTCGATGTTTCTTCTTACAATATCAGGTGGTTTTTGTTTTTTTGCCCCAATCTCTTTTATCCCCTTAATTTCAGTATCGGCAGACTCGAATCTTGCGGAAAGATAGCTGCCAAATTCGGAGCTGAAGAAATCTATTTTTCTAATTTCCCCAAATTCCCTGGCTAATCTTGCCCAATGATTGAAAAGTCTTTTCAAATTGTAAGCATCAGCTTCATTTTTAATGCTTTGTATCCTCCGCTCTATTTCCTCAAGCCTTTTTTCAATGTTTCGATAATCCTTATCCCTTTGCTGATTAAAAAGTCTTTTTATTTCATCGTTTGTTGTTGTCTCAATATTAGCAGCCACAGTAAATGCCCCTTCGCCACCTGTGTCATTTATCTCTGAGATCAGCCATTGGCAGAATTCAAGATTATCATCATTTAAAGGAAGGAGATACACAGAGCCTTTAAAGTGCAGAGCCCCTGCCTTCATGAGTCTTCTCCATATCTTCATCCTTTTGCTGACAGGTCTGGCGGGCATACTGTAAAACATAATAAGCCAACTATCTGTTTTTGTTTCTATATTCATTTGCTATCCCCTTCTTCATCCTTTTGCACGCCAAGGACAATCATAAAGAAAATCCCGGCACAGGCAACAACGATTGAGGCGCCTAAAAAGGACTTGGCAATGCCGAAATAATATGCGACTATACCAGACACAAGCGGTCCGGTTGTATGCCCTATGTCCATTATAGAACCAAGAAGCCCCATTGACGAACCATAGGCTTCCCTTTTACTTAAATCGGCAATATAAGCCGAAGTAGCAGAAGTAACTGTTGAAAGGCTTATGCCGATAAAAATACTCATAAGAAGCAAGAAAAAGAAATCCTCAAACAACGGCAAAGCCCCTATGCAAACCGCCCCTATAAATGTACCGGCGATTATTTGCAGTTTTCTGCCGTGCCGGTCGGAGAATTTTCCCATAAAAGGTTTTGTAAGGGCAAGGGTAATTATCTGCGCCGAGAGCAATATCCCTACCTCATAGGCTCCATGACCTGCCTGTATGGAATAAAGGGGAAGAAACGTCTCAAATGTCCCGTATGCAAATAATATTGATGCTTCAATGAGGCATGTGAAGAGAATCGCCATGTTTGCAACAACCTTTTTAAAATTCCTGAAGACCTCCTTCTTCTCCCTCATCTTCTCTTCGCTTTCCTGAGTTGGATGGGGCAGCCTCCATGCGAGCATAAGGGTTGCAATGCCTGCAACAGCGCTGGTTATATAGACAGCCTTATAACTTAAAGCCGGGGAAAAAACGAGCAGGCTTATGACAGCCCCTCCTGCAACCGGAGCAAGGAATCTTCCAAACAGTGTAGAAGTGGAAAACCAGCCCAGCTTCTCACCCCGCTCTTTATGAAACAGATCCGATACGTAAGCCATAGCGACCGGCATGAAAATGGCGGTTGCGAAGCCATGATAGAATCTTACGAGAGCAAGCTGCCATATGGAAGCTACAAAGAGGTACAAAAACGGGGCTGTAGAAAAAATCAAAGAGGCAATAATGAGCATCTTTTTTCTGCCTATCTTATCAGAAAATATTCCCGCCGGGACGCTCGCTACAACCCCCATAAAGGCCGAAACAGCGGCGACCATTCCAACCTCCGAAGGACCTCCTCCCAGATAAGTAGCAAAAAGAGGAAGAACAGGGCTCTTAGCGATGGTAGAACTGAATACCGCAAAAAGCCCCGTTGTGCACAATAATAAGAAAGGACTGAATCTCATTTATTTTTTGATCAGCCCCTGAATCTCTTTATGATATTTTAGATATCTCCCAAGAGTTGTCTCGTTTTTCCCATACTTGGGATATGTTTTTAGAATCTCTTCAAATCTTTCTTCTGCTTCAGCCTCACTTTCAATTTTCACAAGCCTGTCTGTGATAATATCCACAAGCCTGTCGGCATATATAATTATTCTTTCCTCCAGTCTACTAAGTGTATAGTCTTTAACGGGCAAACCAAGTTCAATAGCTTCGGCTTCCGTCAACCCCCCACGAATGTGCTTCTCCATAATCGCCGTAATCTGCGGTGGAAGCCCCAGTTCTTTACCCATCTCGGCGCCTATTCTCCCATGCTCTATAGCGTGGGTCTTAGCCTTTCCGAGATCGTGAAACAACGCACCCCTTCCGATGAGTTCAATGTCAAGTTTCACATCTGTTCTGCCCGCTATCTCCAGAGCCTTTTCAGCTACCTTTATGCAGTGCCTTATGTCCTCCTCCGAGACGCCGGCTTTCCGAAGCAAATCGATATCTGAAGCCTTAATTGTATAGGTCATTATTGTACCTCCTGAAAATATCATTTGACCCCGAAATACGCAAGTGTATCTGCAACGGCTTTTTCGAGATCATCCTGAACATGCTGGAACTTTGCCTTCAAATCGTCATGGATATGCTGTAGGTATTCCTGCAGTGCCTCATCGCCATATTTGTCCTTGAAAATCTGACCATACTCATAAATCTTTGTAACATCGTGTCTCTCGGCTTTTTTAGCAGGGTCGCCATCAATCCATTCATGAATCTCCCTATAATCCTTTCCTGTCCTTTCAAGGCTAATCTTCAAGTGTTTCTCTATTGGCGGCATTTTTCCTCTCCTTTAAATGTTATATATATTACATAATATCATATGTTACATAAAATATCAAAAGAATGTTTAAACTTAAAATCGGCGATATAACAAATAGCTTCATAAAATCAACAAGATAGATATTAGGAAAATCAGTGATAGGATTTCTATTACAATGGGAATAGTTTTTCGCTCATTCTCGGAAGGCATCCTTGCCTTCCTCAGAGGTCACCATCACGCCTCACCATCCTGGTGAGTCTTTTGTGATGGTGAAAGCCGCTCAAAGCCATTCACATTATCATATCAGCGTTTTCTATATTGTTCCTATCGCTATTTTTCGGATAGAAAGGGCAGGTGAAGGGTTTTTATACGACACCTTATAAAAAGAAACTTCATCGAATTTTAGAAAAAGGCATTGCATTAAAAGATAATAAACATTGTCGATTATAAAAATTCTAAAGCCACCCTTTGTGTCGGTATTTTTGGATAAAATCGGTCAATTACTTTGGGATGGATGAAGCGGAGGGAATTGGCATAAGGACAAAAATCTTATTGTATTTTTGTGATTAATTCATTAGCAGAAAGTGGTATTTTTAATATCTCTTCTACAGATTTGATAAATTTATTTATATCTGAGAGGTTATCCATCGTTGCATCTGCGCCGGCTTGATGCAGATCTTCTATAGAATAAGGACCTGTTGCCACAGCAATACAAAAGGCTCCATATGGTTTTGCGCAGTAAACATCTCTGGGGGTGTCGCCTATAATAAGGCAGTCGCTGAAGTCAACCTTTTTTTTGTAAATCTCCTCAAATCTTTTTAACGCATGGGGCAGCAATTTGTTTCGGTCTTCGTCATCACTCCCAAAAGCCCCGAAAGGGAAATATTTATTCAGTTCAAAAGCCCCAAGCTTTATCCTTGCCCCCCTCTCCATATTGCCTGTCAAAAGCCCAAGGGCAAAGAAGCCGTTATGATTGTTCAGGATTTCGAGTATTTCAACTACACCCGGCATAACCCTTCTTCTGTTGTTGTTTATCTCTCTCCTTAAGGTTTGGAGATAAAATTCGATCAGTTCATTAATTATATGGTTATTTAAGGGGAGATTATGCTCAATAAGCCCTTCTTTGATTATCTGCGTATCTGTTTTCCCTGCCATATTGATATTAGCAAAGGCATTTTCTATGGAAAAATATTCTCGAAAAATAATATCAAGAGACCTCGAACCAGCCTTTCCAGTATCAACAAGCGTTCCGTCAATATCAAAAAGAATAAGTTTGTTCACAAATCAAAACTCCTATGCTGAAATTGCATAATTATTCAGACAAATAATTATAACATTTCATAGGTGTCCAAAATAATATTCAAGCAGGGATATGACACGATTTCTTTGCCAAAGAACTACCTTAGTCTATGTCCTAAAATAGCGATAAGAGCCTCGTCATTGCGACCCTGAGCAAAGCGAAGGGGAAGCAATCTCGCCTTTTCTGACGAGATTGCCACGAACCCTATGGGTTCACGCAATAACCTTATAAATCAATAGTTTATGAGTCTACGGCTATTTTAGGGGCATATGCAAGCCTTTGTGAGACTTCATACTTAGTTTGAAGTATGGGCAGTCGAGACTTCCGCTTAGTCTGCAGCCTCCTTGGGGTTACCCGCGGCTTTAGCTCCAGAAATCGCATCATATCCCTCTGATTCGAAAGTATAATAAGAATTTATTTTGGACGGGTATGATTTCAAAGAGGTTTAAAAGCCAAAATAAAAGAATGGCATCTATAATTCGCTTTATCCTTACAAGACCGCATTAAAAGGAAAATCCAAAAATGCACAAGATTTTCAACTAAGTTTTCAGTTCAACTAAAAACTTAGAAAACTTCAGAAAAAAATCTCTTTGTTTTCCTGTATAATTTCTGTATAATGCTATTAAGCAGCAATACTATTAATTTATGTTATTTTAGTAATATAGAGGTGTACTAATGGATCTTATTGAAATTCTCAAAAAAGCCGTAGAGGCAAGGGCTTCAGATATCCATCTTGTTGTTAACAGGCCTCCTATGATCAGGGTAAATGGACGAATCAGGCCACTCCCTAATTATCCATTTCTTTCCGCAGAAGACACAAAGGCTCTTGTTTACAGCATGTTATTTCAGGACCAGATAGCAAGATTTGAGGAGAGGCTGGAGCTAGATATCTCTTATTTTATCCCTGGATTGGGCAGATTCAGGGTCAATGTTTTATCCCAAAAAGACGGGATTGAAGCAGCAATGCGTTTAATTCCGAGCAAGATACCGACTCCTGTTGAAATAAGGCTATCTGATGCCATCCTTTCCTTCACCAAGCTTCCCAGAGGCCTTATCCTTGTAACAGGACCCACAGGAACAGGCAAAACCACAACCATTGCATCTCTCCTTAACATCATTAATATGGAAAGATATGAACACATACTAACAATTGAAGAACCCATAGAATATGTTTATGAACATAAAAAATGCATAGTAAGGCAGAGAGAAGTAGGTATGAATACACATTCCTTTAGCGAGGCATTAAAACATGCCCTGAGGCAAGATCCCGATGTAATTCTGGTTGGAGAAATGAGGGATTTGGAGACGATATCCCTTGCCTTAACTGCTGCAGAAACTGGACATCTTGTTTTTTCAACCCTCCATACACAGGATGCTCCCCAGACAATTGACAGGATAATAGATGTTTTCCCTCCTCACCAACAACTCCAGGTCCGCACCCAGCTCGCAGCAACCTTAAAGGGAGTTATATCTCAACAGCTAATACCAAGGGCTGATGGGCAGGGCAGGGTTGCAGCCCGGGAGGTAATGGTTGTCACGCCCGCGATATCCAATCTCATAAGGGAAGGTAAAATACACATGATATACAGTTCAATAGAGACAGGCTCAAAATATGGTATGCATACTCTGGAGGCATCCCTTGCAGAGCTTGTAAAAGAGAGAATAATAACAGTTGATGACGCCTTTTCAAAGGCAAACAATCCTGATTTATTAAGGCTAAAACTGTCAGCACTGGGAATAAAAGCTCAAGCAGCAAGTTAGAGGGAGACAAATATGAAAGTCGATTTTTATTTGAGAGAACTTGTAGAAAGAAATGGTTCAGACCTTCATCTTAAAGTTGGCAGACCACCGCTAATGAGAATTCTAGGCGAATTAACTCCGACAAACCATCCCCCGATATCCAAGAAGCAGATGGAGGAGTTATTGCTCGAACTGCTTAGCGAAATACAACTAAACAAACTGGAAAAGGAGAGAGATGTTGATTTTTCATACTTGATTGAAGGTGTTGCCAGATTTAGAGGTAATATCTTCCATCAAATGGGATATTTGGGGGCTGTATTTCGCTATATACCTTTCCATATAAAAACTATTGATGATTTGGGACTACCCGAGGTTCTTAAGGATATAGCATCGATAAACCAGGGATTGGTTCTTGTTACTGGACCTACAGGCTGTGGAAAATCCACAACCCTTGCAGCAATCATAGAATATATCAATCAAAGGGCAAACAAGCATATCGTAACCGTTGAGGACCCAATAGAGTTTGTTCACGAAGATATCAAATGCACTATCAACCAAAGGGAAATTGGCACTGATGCACGCACCTTTACTGAAGCAGTCAAAAAGGCAATGAGGCAGGATCCGGATGTGATTCTCATAGGCGAGATGAGGGATAACGAGACCATCAACATGGCGCTGAGGGCGTCTGAAACCGGGCATCTCGTCTTCAGCACACTTCATACAACATATGCAAAACAATCAATAAACAGAATAATAGACGCCTTTCCGCTTGAAGACCAACAGTATATCAGGGTGAGGACAGCTATGACCTTAAGGGCTGTTATTGCCCAGAAACTAATCGTAAAGGCTGATGGTTCAGGAAGGGTTGCGGCTATGGAAATAATGCTTAATACC
Organism: Dissulfurispiraceae bacterium; assembly: GCA_036781645.1. Lineage (GTDB taxonomy): Bacteria > Nitrospirota > Thermodesulfovibrionia > Thermodesulfovibrionales > Dissulfurispiraceae > DYHD01. The sequence goes on along the minus strand of DAIQAO010000002.1, from coordinate 38,732 downwards.
CCTACTATTAAAAAAATGATAGTCGAAGATAGGTTAGATGAAATAGATAAAATTATAGTCGAATCTAAAAAGCTTTATAAAATGCAATCTCTTAACCAACACCTTTTCGATTATGTTAAAGACGGTATAATAACCAGAGATGAAGCCCTTGCTTCAAGCATAAATCCCAATGACCTGAGGATTATGTTCAGCACGCTTCTTACGGGGCTTGAAAAAGACCCAACTCCCGGGAAAGCCGCCCCTAAAACCCTCTCACCTCCATAGATGAAAAGTTCTTAACCTTTTAAAACTTAAAAAGACACCTGCGGTGGATACCGCAGGTGTCTTTGTCCCGGCAGTTTAGGCTTTAATTAATCCACCAGAAGTTTAGCTTCCCACAACATAAGGTTTCCAACGGGTTACTTTACTTTGACCTTATAATTAGGCTCGGCATATTCTACTTCGGGCAGACTGCCGAATTCTTGCACAGCCTCCTTTACATCATGGCCGGATCGGAGCTTTATGTGATATATCCTTATGCCATCAATAAATCTAATGATAGAAGCTCCCTGAGAGGAGATTATCTTTCTTGCTGTTTCGTCATCAATGCCTTCCCTGAATTTAACGAGAAGTTCGTTTTCTGCAAACCTGTTCTCAGCCATCCCAAACTCCTTTTGTTTTTGCGAGGTAATTGATGCAATAGTTTCTGGTTCTTTGACGATGTGTGGTGTAAGGAATACGAGCAGGTTTGTTTTCTTCTTTGATACTGACTCATTCCTGAATGCTAATCCAATAAGCGGTATATCCCCTAATATAGGCATCTTATTCAGACTGGTTTCATCTCTTTCCTGCATTAAACCGCCTATAACTACAGTCTGCCCGTCCTTTGCAAATACGGTGGTCTTTGTTGAGCGTTTCGTTGTCGTTGGACCAACATTAATGAGCACATTTTCTGAAACCTGCTTCAGGGATGAAATCTCCTGATATATATCCAGTTTCACGAAATCACCCTCAGTAATCTGGGGTGTAATCTTTAGTGTAATGCCTACATCCTTTCTCTCGATAGAACTCAGGACGGTGTTAGTTGTTGTTAAATCTCGCTCCCTTTTTGAGATGAAAGGGACATTTTCACCTACTACTATCTCAGCTTCTTTGTTGTCTGATGTCAATATTTGAGGTATCGAGAGGACATTTACGGCATCCCTGAAATCATTGAGACTGAAGAGAGCGGCAAATCCTGGAATTGTGATATTTTGTGAAGTGATGTTTCCTTTTTCATCAATAATTGTTATTGGAATATCCCTGATAAAATTGCCTAAACCGCCAAGCGTAATACCTTCAAGCCCCTGAATGATATTTTGCACCGAACCTGAACTTACAGAACCGAAGCCTCCTATCATAACGGGTTCTTCCTTGTGCCTTGCTGTAAGGCGCCATTTGGCGCCAAGCTCCCTCAGCTTGTCTATTGATGCCTCAACAATCATTGCCTCAACATATACCTGACGGCGCTTTCTGTCAAGCTGTTTTATGATCTGGGAGAGGTTCTCGTAGTCAGCAGGAGAGGCGACAATAATAAGGGAATTAGTTGCTTTATCAGCGGTGATTGTTATAGCTCCAACTGCTTCAAAAGGCAAAGCTGCAGGGGCGGTGCCTGCTGCCTGTTGACGCTGGGGTTGAGAACCTTTCAGGATGCCGTCGAGCACTTTTTCCAGTTCGGCTGCGCTGGCGTTTTCGAGAAAATATATATTTATCCTGCCCTGGGCGTCGGGCGCTTTTATATCGAGAAGTGATATAAGAGACTTCATTGATTGTCTCGCCCCACGGTCGCCAAAAAGAACAACCGCATTTAATCTCTGGTCAGCTATGGCACGCGGCTCTTCAATGCCAATCTGTGGGGCTCCTACGGGGCGGCTCTTGCGCAATCCCTCATTCAAGATTTTTGCTACAGCATCTGCAGAGGAATGCTTGAGAAATACAAGTTCTGGTGAGTCTTTAGTTATTGGTTGGTCTATTGTATCTAAAATAGAGATAATCTTTTCGATATTAAGTCCTGAATCAATGACAAGAATAAGATTGCCAGGACCAAAGGAAGAGACATGCCCATCTTTGGATATAAGAGGTTGTATAAATTTAAGGGCGTCTTCTGAGGAGATGTTTGAGAGGGATATCAGTCGGGCTATAAAGCTCTCGTTAACAGGTTGCTTATCTTTAGCAATACCAACACTCTTTTGCCTGACTTCAGACGAAGGGACTATCTTATAAGCGTCAACGCCTGATGGTATAAGGCTGAAACCTTTTAATTCCAGAACAGATGTGAAAAGATTAAAGGCGTCCTCAATGCTCAGTTTAGAAGGCGTTATTATAGTAACCTTGCCTTTAACTCTTTCGTCATAAATAAAGTTCTTTTTTGTAATCTCGCTGATAAATTTGGTAATAGCAGGTAGTTCAACGTCAACAAAATTAAATGTAACCTTTTGCTCAGAGGAGGATTCCGTCTTAACTGATTGTTTTGCGATAGCATCATAAAGAGCAAAGGGACATAAAACCCATAAAAAGGTAATCAAAGACAAAATAACGATTTTTTTAAACATACAAAAATCCTCACTTTATAAGATAAGTCATAGTAATTCTACTGCCGCCCCTCACAATATCAAGCTGAATCCTGTCGAGACCCCTCATAGCATAAAATGCCTGAAGTGCTGATTCGAGATTGACTATATTGTATTCGTTGATTCTAAGCAATACATCACCGTTTTGTAATCCGAGCTTTTGATACAAGCCGTTGGGCCTGACCTCCCTCAAAACAAAACCTTCCTGTTTGCCGTCGATGAAATTGGGTTGAAATCTTGCGTCGGTCATTAGTTCGTTTGGATTATCTATAGCGTGCAGTATCATTTTTTTATCAACCACATATGTTCCTGCTGAGGCGCTTTTAATCAAATCGCCAGATTGGACACCCTTGACTGGAGCTGAAATATCCTGTATATTCAGGATATCCTGCAAGGGTATTTCCATTATCCCCGAGTCAGTCTGAATTAGAGCCTTATTTTTTTGAACATCCTTGAGAATACCATAATCAAAGACCCTTTTGCCGACTCTTACCGTTTCCTGCCGGTTGTCTTTATCAGCAAAGATTGCGAAACTGTATCTGCTGCTGCCGGAAATAGTGCCCATTAGCTTGATGTCGCCCGTATTAAAACGCTTCTCCTCAAAAGACGAAAGGAGGGTCAGTTTTGTTTCAGCATAGCCAAAAGGGTTGTTCCACAGCAATTTCTCATAATCCTGAAAATTCCTCATGGTCTGCTGCTTTACCTTTGGTGACGGGTATGAAGCTACAGTTCTATCGCTTTTATAAAGATAAGACAGAACATCTTTTGCAAAAAACAATATCGAAATCAATAGTAGGGCGCAAATCAAAATATTAGCAATAGTAAGGAAACGGCTGCCTTTTAATTTATAAAACACATTTTTCATTTGTAATTATTTCAAACCTATACGCTCTTTTTTTATTAAAATGTTTATGCCCAAAAATAGCGATAGGAAGGGCTGTTTCAGGATTTTTATAATCGACGCTTTCCTTTAAATTTTGTGTGATTCTTTAATAATGTTGTATCTTTTGCTAAAGTTCCTCAAGATTTCTTTTATAAGGTGTCGTATAAAAATCCTACACCAAACCTCCCTATCTATCTTGTTAATTTTGTTAAGTTCTCAGTTCTATCGCTGATTTTGGGCTTATGTAACACTGTCATTAGTTCCAACTTCTATGGTAAATTAATTGTAATTATACATTAAAATGACTATCACTTTGAAGCAAATATATTCTATGAAAGGTTTAAAGTTCTAAATTTAAAAGACCTTCAACCTCAAACCTGAAATTTTTACAGGAGAGCTTTTATAAATATATGAAGCTGATTGATATCATCTCAAGCATTGCATTATTTAGAGGTTTGCCCGAATCCCAGCTGACAGAATTGAGCGAAATCCTTGTTGATCAGACATTTAATCGTTCTGTAACCATCTTTTCAGAGGGTGATGAAGCCGCAGGCTTTTATGCCGTTATTTCAGGACGCATCAAGATATTCAAGCTCTCTCCCGAAGGCAAGGAGCAGATAATACATATCTTTGGGCCAGGTAACATCTTTGGAGAGGTGCCAGTGTTTGCCGGTGGTCGTTTCCCTGCCTATGCTGAAACGATTGAAAAGAGCAGGGTCTTTTTCTTCCCGAGAAATTCATTCATCGAGCTTATAAAGAAGGAGCCGTCTCTGGCTATGAATATGCTCGCAGAGCTTTCAAAAAAGCTGAGGCAGTTGACCCGCCTTATTGAGGAATTGTCATTAAAGGAAGTTCCCGGAAGATTTGCTGCTTATTTATTGCTCATGGGCGAAAGAGGTGGAAATGCGGATATAATAGACCTCGATATAACCAAAACCCAGCTTGCCGGACTTTTGGGAACGATACCAGAGACAATATCAAGGATACTCGGCAAAATGGTTAATCAGAGAATTATCGAGATAAACGGCAGAATTATTAAAATACTCGACCGCAATGCCCTTATTGAGATGTCAGAAGGAGGAAAACACCTGTTCTAACCTGCCCTCAATGCATCAACTATCTTCATCCTCGACGCCCTGAAGGCTGGCAGCACGCCACCTAAAAAACCCATCAGAAGTGAAAAGAAAACCGAAAGATATACAATCTCAAAGGTCATGTTAAAACTGAATGCAAGCTCCGAGAAGGTCTGAAAGTTCATGGTTGAGACGGTAAAAAACTGAAGAAATGACGCAATTATCAGACCTGCACAACCGCCAATAAAACTTATGAGAAGAGATTCCATTAAAAAAGCAAGTAGAATATCCTTTCTCTGGAAACCCAATGACCTCAATGTCCCTATCTCTCCTATGCGGTTAGCGACTGCTGCATACATAGTAATCATAGCTCCGATAATTGCACCAAGTGAAAATATTACCGTAAGAGACATGCCCAGAATGCGCAGGAATTTTGCCATCGTCTCTGACTGCTCTGCATAATATTTGACCTCTCTTTTGGCTTCAACCGTTAATCTGGGGTCTGATTCGATGCTCGATTTAAGGTTCTCAAATTCTGAAGAATCCCTCAGTTTGAATATAACAGACGAAAAAACTGGCCTTCGGAATGCCGACATCAGCTGGTCAACATCAGCCCATATCTCTGAGCTGAAGCCTGTCTTGCCAGCGTCAAATATACCCACGACCTTCCAACTCCTGAGCGCAAAATCAAGGGTTTCTCCAATGCCGGCGCCCTTAAACCTCTGAGCAATGCTTATGCCCGCAAGAATCTCAGTTGAGCCGGGCTTGGGCATTCTGCCTTCTATTATTTTCACCTGCTGCCTTAATGCAAGGGATTGTTCTTCTATCCCTCTGATGACAACGTTTGAAGGCTTATCGCTGTCACGCTTGGGCAGATTAATGAGCACAACGAGTTCCCGCGCAAATAATTGCTTGCCGTCAGTTCCGGTAGCGATTTCTGGTCTTGTTCCGATGATGGAAGCCTGATGCCTCTCAACTCCGCTTTGAACCTCAGAGACAGCGCCCTTGCGGATTATCACTGCATTGTCATAAGAGCCTGTGTCAACCAGCGTCTGTCTGAGACCTTCAGAGAGCATTAGTATTGAGGCAAAGACGAATACTACGAGGGACATTCCTACTGCCGTAAGGGTTGTTGTAAGACGGCGCTTCATGAGATTGCGAAAGCTGTATAGAAAGAATATCCCCATTATCTCACCCTCATGAGGTTCTCTGCTATCTGAACCCTGACCGCCCTTAAAGAAGGGAATACCGCTGAAATAACGCCTATAAAAAGCGAGGCGGCAATATCGAGATATATCGTCTCTTTTGTAACGACAAAAACCGGGAAATAATTGCTCATCTCACTGGCAAAGATATCAGCAGCTGGGAATGTGCATACTATGCCTATAACACAGCCGATAACTGCAATGATTAAAGACTCGCCAAATATCATCATCGTGATATGTCCGCCCCCGAATCCAATTGTCTTTAAGACAGCGAATTCAGACAACCTCTCGCGCACCGACATAGCCATAGTATTGGCAGTGACGGCAAGGATTATTATTATCACGATAAGAGATACAACCTGAATGACGATAAGAATCGCTTCGGTCATATGTATAAAGCTCAGTTGAAAGGAGCGCTCTGTCTCAGTTAATGTCTCGGCAAGGGAGTTTTTGAACATCCTGTCAATTTTTTCAGACACAGAGACAGCGAGAGTGGGGTCTTTGACTCCTATGAGATAAAAACCTACCTGGTCTGCCCTAACAGATGCGATCTTTTTCATTATCTCGTTGAGGTAATCCCAATGAAAGAAGAACTGTGATTCGTCAGTGCTTTTATCCCTGCCTTTATAAACCCCTCTTAAGACAAATTCCCAATTTCCAGGGTAAATAGTCCCTTTTAAAGTAATGGTATCCCCAACCTTCCAGGCAAACCGTTCAACGAGATTCTGCCCCGCAACAGCACCTTTTCTATCTTTTAAAAACGCCATTTTGTGCTCTTCGGAAAGGATATATTCAGGATATAACTCGAGATAGCTTTTGGGCTCGACAGCGAAATTGGCGAAAAAATTCTTTTCTTCAATATAGATGCCCCCAAACCAGTTGCCATACGAAACCTTATCAACCCCCTCAACCTGCCTTATCTTTTCCTTGTATGAAATAGGTAGGGGAAATATCAGGGAGATCGAATTCCTTGTGACGAGACGGCTTGCTGAGGATGCTTCAACGCCTGCATACCAGGCATCTACAACTGTCCTCAAAAAGCCGAACGCAATTATTGCCAGTGCTATGCCCGCAACTGTAAGAGTGGAACGGAGTTTTGAGCGGAAGGCGTTTTTAAATATCAACCTGACATTTAGCATTCATCTGCCCCTTTTCGAGCTGCTTGATTAAACGGGCTTTTTGTGCAGCCCTTGGGTCGTGTGTCACCATTATGATAGTCTTGCCAAGCTCTGAGTTTAATCTGCCCATTAGGGAGAGCACCTCATCAGCAGAGACGCGGTCAAGGTCGCCTGTGGGTTCATCCGCCACAAGGATAGCCGGGTCGGTGACAAAAGCCCGTGCTATAGCCACCAGCTGCTGCTGTCCCCCCGATAATTGCCCTGGATAGTGATCCATCCTGTCGTCAAGATTAACCATTTTCAGCGCAAAAGCCACATGCTCCTGCCTTTGTTTTTTTGAGAGGCTCGTTAAAAGAAGGGGCAGCTCAACATTTTCGAAAGCCGTAAGAACGGGTATGAGATTATAAAACTGAAATATAAATCCCACATTAGCTGCCCGCCAGTGGGCAAGCTCTGTTTCAGAGAGTTTAGTTATATCGATTCCGTCTATAGTTATTGTCCCTCTGTCAGGCTTATCAATGCCGGCGATAAGGTTTAAAAGCGTGCTTTTGCCTGAACCTGAAGGTCCCATAAGGGCAAGAAATTCACCCCTTCTAATATCGAAAGAGATATTTCCCAAAACAGGGATTACAAGACTGCCTCTGCGATATGATTTGCAGACATTCTTAATATCTATGAAAGGCTTTCCGTTTTCCATCACTTTTCGGCAATCTTTACCCTGCTGCCGTTTCTTAATTTATTGAGCGGCTTCAGGGCAATTTTGTCTCCTGACTTAACGCCGTCTATGACCTCTGTCATCTCCCTTATTGAGACGCCGGTGGTTATCTGTGTTTCTAAAGCCCTGCCGTCTTTGATTAGAAACACATATTGTTTACCATTACGCCCAATGATTGCAGAGGAGTTTATGACCGTAAGCGGCTTTTTCTCCTGAGAGCCTACCTCCCTCTCAAGGAATGCCACTTTGGCGCTCATCTCTGGGAGTATTTTCTTATCTTTATCCAGAAACCTCACCTTTACAAGCACCGAAGCCTTGCTTCTGTCAGCAGTGGGGACAATCATGTGGACAGCCTTGCTGAAGCGGGAATCTGGGAGAGCGTCAAGAAGAATCTCGCAGGGCTGACCAATCCTTATCTGCCTAAGATTAGATTCCGAGACATCCACCTCAACCTGCAAAGAGTCCATATCAGCCATAGTAACCAATGCAGCTTTAGCATTTGCGGCAGCGCCAATCGGTGTTACAATATCGCCCACATCGGCGCTTTTAGTCAAAACCACGCCGTCAAAAGGCGCCCTTATGAATGTATATTCGACATTTAGTTGAGCCACCTGAAGGGCTGCCTTTGCAGCATTTACTGACGCCTCAGCCGATTCCTTCATGGCAATTGCCTTTTTGTAGCGGGCTTCTCCGGAGTCGTATTCAGCCTGAGAGATATAACCGTGTCTCAGCAATTCCTGATTCCTTTTGTATATTAAGGTGGCATCCTGGAGTTCCGCCTCAGCCTGATTAAGATTAAACCTTGCTGCGTTCAGATTAGCGCCTGCCTGTTTCTCAAGAGCGAGTACATCCTCATTTTCGAGCCTGCCGATTATCTGTCCCTTTTTTAAATAGCTGCCCTCCTCAACCGTGAGCGATATAAGCCTGCCGGTAACCTTTGAAGCAACAGCCGCCTTGCGCTGAGCAACGACATATCCACTCGCATTCAGGAGCGTGAAGGACTGGGAAGGATACATTTGAGATACAGTGACAGCCTCAACATTAATTGAAGGTGCAAAAAAACCGCTCAAATACAATATTAAGGCAATAACGGCTATAACCACTCCGGCTACAGCATAAAAAACCTTTTCTTACGCCTTGAAAAGCCTGCTGTTTTATCCCTTTCTATCTTAAGCCCTGAAATATCATCGTTTGCCATTTATAAACGCTCCTTTTGAGTGAGACTTGAGTATACTATTTTAAACTCTTTGAGGTAAAACGGGAAATAGCTTCTTTAACAAATAGATTTAGGAAAGACTAGCATATAGTGCAAAGGTAACCGGCTTATAAGTTTTTTACATGTTCACCGGTGATTTTTGCGGCTTCTTTAGTAAAGTTTTCATTGGGAGATAATGGGGATGTCAGAATGACACAGTATTCTTTGAAAAAGAGCTTAAAATATACGCGGGTTCCGTTTTGTCCGTTAGGCTGAGAATTCAACAACTTCCTTATATTCCTCATCTTTTCTGCCGCGGTTTCGATATCATCACACCTGATGCTGACTTCGTATTTAGCCTTTGAAGCTGCCTCTATTGTATCACTCAAATCCTTTATATCCCTTGCAAGGATTTTTGCAACCTTCTCGCCTTTGGACAGCTGACCACCTATAATAATAAGGTTGCCTGATTTCAGCAATTTGGCAGACTTTTTATATAACTCTGTAAAAACAAGCAATTCTGAGATGCCAGTTTCATCTTCAACCGTAATGTATGCTGTAATACCCTTTTCTTTGAGTTTACTCTTGACATCCCTGATTACGCCTGCGATCATTATGTCGCTTCTGTCCTGCTGGGCTTCGATCTCTGATATCGGGACAACATTCATCTTCAAGAGCTTAGGTCTGTATTTAAGAATCGGATGACCGGAGATATAAAAACCGAGAGCTTCTTTTTCATAATTTAAGATATCGTTTTCGCTCCATTCTTTAGCCTTAGTTTCTGGTGTTTTACCATCACCAAAAAGCAACAAAGACATATTGTCTTTTGTTGGTGATTCAAATTCACTCATTGCCTTTGCCCTTGCAAGAGGAGGGCTTTCTGCATAAAGGGAATCAAAGGCTCCTGATTTAATCAGACTTTCAATTACCTTTTTGTTGACCTTTTTATTGTCTATTCTCTGAATGAAATCTCTAAAAGATGAAAAGGGTCTCTGATTCCTCTCGTTAAGTATGCTTTCTATTGCGGAAGTGCCAACTCCCTTGACAGCTTCAAGCCCAAATCTTATAGCATTCTCCGAAATGATAAATTCCCTTTCGCTTTTATTGATATCCGGAGGTAGCATAGGGATAGACATATTTCTGCACTCATTAATTAGTTTTACAAGATGGTCTGTATCACCCATATCGATGCTGAGGTTTGCCGTCATAAATTCTATCGGGAAGTGCTTCTTGAGATATGCAGTCCTGTATGCTAGATATGCATAAGCTGCGGAGTGAGACTTGTTAAAGCCGTATTTTGCAAAGGGAGCCATCTTATCAAATAAATCTGTAGCCTTTTTCTTGGGGATTTTATTATTTATAGCACCTTGAATAAATATCTCCTTTTGCTTTTCCATCTTTTCAGAAATCTTCTTGCCCATAGCCCGCCTGAGGATGTCTGCCTGCCCCATCGAGAAACCTGCAATCTTATTCGCTATGAGCATAACCTGCTCTTGATAAAGTATTATTCCATATGTCTCCTCAAGGATGTCTTTAAGCTGCGGCAGTTCATACGCAATAGGGATTTCACCTTTTTTTGTCTTGATGAAATCATCGATCCACGCCATAGGACCGGGACGATATAGTGCTACCAGAGCCATCAAATCCTCAAAACGGTTAGGATGCATTCTCACAAGAACATCCCTCATTCCCGGGCTTTCAAGCTGGAATATGCCTATTGTATGACCTGAACTCAATAGTTTGTATGTCCCCTCATCATCAAGGGGGATATTTTCGAGGTCAATCGATTTCCCTTGCTGTTGGATATATGAGATAGTTTTTTCAATGACTGTGAGGGTTTTTAATCCCAGAAAATCAAACTTCAAGAGCCCAATTTTCTCGATGGATTCCATATCAAACTGAGTTGTAATTACATCTTCATTCGGGTTTTTATAGAAAGCGGTGTATTCAGTTAGGGGTTGGGGTGCTATGACTAATCCAGCGGCATGTGTAGATGCATGCCTGCATAACCCTTCAAGTTTTTTGGCAATATCAAGCAGTTCAGTTACTGATGGATTATTGTGATAAAGCTCCTTTAGCTGGGGCTCTGTCTTGATGGCATCGTCTATATTGACATTTGCAGGAACAAGTTTTGCAATCTTATCAACTTCCGCATAGGGTATGTTTAGAGCCCTTCCTACATCTCTTATAGCAGCTCTTGCAGCCATCGTCCCAAAGGTTATTATCTGGGCAACATGATCAGCCCCATATTTCTGGGAAACATAATTTATAACCTCCTGGCGCCTGTCCCTGCAAAAATCGATATCTATATCGGGCATACTTATTCTCTCAGAATTGAGAAATCTCTCAAACAAAAGCCCATATTTTATTGGGTCTATCTCGGTTATTCCGAGGGCAAAGGCAACAAGGCTGCCAGCTGCTGAGCCTCGTCCTGGTCCTACCGAGATTTTCTTGCCCCTGGCATAGCTTATAAAATCCCATACTATAAGAAAATAAGATGAATAAGCCATTGATTTGATTATCTCGAGTTCGCTAATCAAGCGCTTTGTATATGAAGGTGGAGGCGCCCCTTTAAATTTCGCATTTAAGCCTTCTAAAGCTAATTTCTCAAGAAATGCATCAGGACTCATCCCGTCAGGCGGCGTAAAACTGGGGAGCAAAGACTTTCCGAGGTCAAATTCCAGATTGCAGCATTCTGCTATATAGAGAGTGTTTTTAATGGCTTCGGGGACCTCACGAAAAGCTTGAATCATCTCTTGAGGGGATTTGAAATAACAATCCTCGGTCTCAAAGCGGAGCCTCTTTTCATCCCTGACGGTCTTGCCTGTTTGTATGCAGAGCAGGATGTCGTGAGCCCTTGAGTCTTCTTTCATTAGATAGTGGCAGTCATTAGTAGCGGCAAGGGGAAGATTTAATTCCTTTGCGAGTTCTATAAGCTTTTTATTTGCATCTTCTTGCTCTGCTATACCGTTGTTCTGAATCTCGAGAAAAAAGTTTCCAGTGCCAAAAATATCTCTGTAGCTGGAAGCTATGTCACATGCCATCTTCCTATTGCCGTGCTGAAGATAATAGGGGATTTCTCCCTTAAGGCAGGCGCTCAAACCTATAAGTCCTGAGCTGTATTGGGCGAGAATTTCTTTATCTATTCTCGGCTTATAATAAAAACCTTCTGTATATGCCTTTGATAGTAGATTTGTGAGGTTTTTATACCCGCTCAAATCTTTTGCTAAAAGAACAAGATGAAAGGCAGCCTCTTCGGGTAGGTTTTTGTCCAGATTTATCTTGGTCTTTTCGAGGCGGCTGCCCGGAGCGACATATATTTCGCAGCCTATAAGAGGCTTAATACCTGCTTTCTTTGCCGTTCTGTAAAACTCTATGGCGCCAAAGATATTGCCGTGATCTGTAATTGCCAGTGCCGGCATTTTATATAAAGACGCCTGTTTAATGAGCTCGTCTATCTTTATTGCACCGTCAAGGAGGCTATATTCGGTATGCACATGGAGGTGGACAAAGTCTGAATGCTGCATGGGAAATATTAACTTTGGGGGGTATTTTTAGTCAAATTTTATTCAATGACCCAAAAGTGTCCAAAATGCAGGGATATGACACGATATCTTTGCCAAAGAACTACCTTAGTCTATGTCCTAAAATAGCGATAGGCACCTCTTTATTGCGACCCTGAGCAAATCGAAGGGGAAGCAATCTCACCTTTTCTGATGAGATTGCCATGAACCCTGTGGATTCTTGCAAGGACCTGCAAATCAATAGGTTTATGATCCTACGGCTATTTTAGGGGTATTGGTAAGCCCTTGACAGACTTCATACTTGGTTTTGAAGTATCAGCAGTCGAGGCTTTCGCTTCGTCTTCAGCCTCATTGAGGTTAGCCGTGGCTTTGGCTCCAGAAATTGCATCATACCCCTCTGATTGCAAAGTATCTAAGAATTTATTTTGTACGGGTATGTTAATGACCAAAATTCAACGATACAGTTAAAACGCCCTTGTAGATACACAAGATAGTAGAAAGGGCTATTGAAGGATTTTTATACGACCCATTATATTATAAAAGAAATTTCATGGCATTTTAGAAAAAGGCATTGTATTAAAAGATAAAACAAAATTTAAATAACCCTTGCCGATTATAAAAATTCTGAGTCAGCCCTTTCTGTCGCTAAATTTCGAATTCATAAAGGATAGAAACAGTTTACGAACAAACTCTAAATATCTTTCGAAGGACAAAGTTCAATGATCACGCATTCACTATGTCGCGGTTTTTTTGCCTGACAGACTTTTCTGCCGTGCAATATCAACAAATGGGAAATTTCACCCCATTCTTCCTTTGGTGTAATAGCCATCAAATCGGATTCTATCTTCTGAGGGTCGTGATGCTTAGTAAGCCCAAGCCTGTTTGAAAGCCGCTTAACATGCGTGTCAACAGCTATGCCTTCGTTTATGCCATAAGCGTTATAAAGAATAATGTTTGCAGTCTTTCTGGCAACACCTGGCAGTTTGATTAATTCATCCATGGACTTAGGAACAGAGGAATTAAAGTTTTCCCTTATCATCAACGCAGCGGCCTGAATGTTTTTAGCCTTAGTTTTATAGAAATTGATTGAGCTAATATCTTTTTCGAAGGTCTCAATGGGCGTGTCGATATAGTCCTTCAGGGATTTGTATTTTTGAAAAAGATTCTTGGTGACCTTGTTTACAAGCACATCCGTTGTCTGCGCAGAAAGGACAGTTGCAACAAGTAGCTGGAAGGGGGTTGAAAAATTTAGCGCTGTTTTAGGTTCAGGATATTCCTTTTTAAGTAGAGATATAATTTTAGATATCTTTCTATCGTCTTTCATATTTGGCTCACCTTTTTTTCAAAATATAGATGCATTTTTAAGATAAATACTAGTAAGTATTTTCTATAAATTCAATATTGCATATCCGATTGTTTCAGAAAAGAAGAAAAAAGTTTATCAAAAAAGTCTAAAAAAGTCATCAAAAAACTTGGCAAAATAAAACCCTGCAGTTAATTACCGCAGGGTTTTTAAATGAATTATATCAGTTCAAAAGTTACTAAATAACTCTCTATTCTTCTGCTCCGACTCCGACATAAGTTCTGAGTTTTTCCTGCTCGAACATCTCCTGAGCCTTCTTTTCAGTGGTCATCAGCGAAACGACTATGCCTGAAATAAAGGAAAGCGGGATTGAGATAATGCCAGGATTCTTCATCGGGAAGATCGCCTCTTGGAACTTCATAACATCCACCATAACAGTGGGGCTTAATATAATCAATGATACCGAAGAAACGAGACCAACAATCTGAGCGGTAAGCGCACCGCTTGTTGTAAACCTTTTCCAGTACATAGACATTATAAGTGCCGGGAAGTTAGCGCTTGCTGCTATTGCAAAGGCGAGTCCGACAAGAAATGCTACATTCTGCCCTTTAAAGAGTATCCCAAAGGTTATCGCGAGTATGCCAAGACCAAGGGTTGACCACTTGGCGACTCTTACTGATTCCCTTTCTGATGCATTACCGCGACGGATAACATTGGAATAAAAATCATGTGCCAAAGCTGCAGCGCCAGCAAGGGTCAAGCCAGCAACAACTGCCAATATTGTAGCAAAGGCGACTGCTGAGAGGAAGCCGAGAAAGAATGTCCCGCCAAGAGCCTCTGCTAAAAGCGGGGCTGACATATTGCCTCCTTTATCAAACTTCTGAATAACGTCTCTTCCGACAAGAGCACACGCACTGAAACCAATAATAAAGGTAAGAATGTAAAAATATCCTATCCAGCCTGTAGCCCATGCAACTGATTTTCTTGCTTCTTTTTGGTCGGGAACGGTATAAAATCTCATAAGAATATGAGGAAGACCGCAGACACCAAACATAAGCGCTAAGCCTAATGAAATAGTGTCTATAGGATTTGCTACCAAACCGCCAGGCATGAATGCGCCTTCACCGTATTTTCTGGCAACCTCCCCAAAAAGTTTGCCAGGATTGAAATCAAATGTATAAAGCGAAAGGATAACTACCAACGTAGCCCCACCAAGAAGAAGAGCTGCCTTGATTATCTGAACCCAAGTGGTTGCAAGCATGCCTCCGAACAATATATAAGAAATCATCACTATACCAACAAACACAACTGCGAATTCATAAGGAATGCCCAAAAGAAGGTTAATCAAAGCCCCGGCACCAACCATCTGGGGAATCAAATAAAACACAACAGTTATAAGTGTAGCGATTGATGCAACGGTTCTGACTGGTCTTTGCTTTAGCCTGTAAGTTACTACATCAGCATAAGTGAATTTGCCAAGGTTCCTAAGTGGTTCGGCTATGAGGAGCAGCAAAATTGGCCAACCTACAAGCCACCCTACTGAAAATATCAAACCGTCGTACCCCCTCAGTGCCACCAAGCCGGCTATCCCGAGAAAAGATGCTGCACTCATGTAGTCGCCCGCTAGGGCTAAACCATTCTGAAAACCAGTTATAGACCTTCCCGCAGCATAAAATTCTGAAGCTGTTTTTGTTCTTTTTGAAGCCCAATATGTGACCCCAAGAGTTGCCGCAATAAATACAAGAAAGAAAAGTATTGTTTCTAAACTAACCTGTCCTAATGCTGTAGCCTGTTGCATCTTCTCACCCCGTTATCTTTTCTCTAACCTTGCTGACAAGGTTATCATAAGTGTTGTTAGCCCACAATACATAAACAGCGGTAATGCCGATTGTTGCTGCAAGGACAAATACACCCAAAGGAATACCCACTGTTATGTTTTCTGTTACCTTGTTTGCAAAAAACGGCTTGTTGTAAGCCATCATAAGGATAAACCCGTAATACAGAACCATTACTATGAACCCAAGGATAACGGTCATAACCCATTTCCCTTTTTTCAGTCTCTTAAAAGACGGGTCATTTAAAAGCTCTTTACTTTTAACCTTTTCCATACAAACCTCCATCGTTTTTTAATAATTCATTATCTCTGCAGATACCATGTATCTGGATTCCTGATTGAAAGGATTTCCTATGCCTTCCAAGTCTTCCATTTTTTTGATACCCATATTGACAAGCAGGCGAATGAACCTTTGAAAAAGTTGTGCAGTAACAAAGGCGTCTTTCAAGGAGTCATGGGCACCATTAGATGCAATCCCGAAACGGCGGGCTAATTTTGTTAGATCAGTGTCATCTGAATATGATAAAAAGCGTCTAAGAACGGGATGGTTGCCTTTTAGATACTCATAAATTAGCGCTGTATCCAGTCTGGGGTTGAAAATTACAGGACTGATGATTTTTCCTGCTGCCTTATCAAGAAAATTCATATGGGCAGACACAAAGTGACCTACTATTATATCTTTCCCACAGAAATCAGCAAATTCCGTAAGAATTTCTTCTATATCGAAATTTTCTCCGTAATCTGCTTCGTTATCGCCTTTGGATATCAGACTTCTAAGCTTAAATGCGCCTTTAGGCTTTAAGGCCCTGTAAAAGGTCTTACCAAGTTCTATTCTGCTTCCTTCCATTCTGATAGCGCCAATTGACAATAACGTATCTTTTTGTAGGTCAACCCCGGTAACCGCTGTCGCTATAACCACATACTTTCTGAAAATTATAGAGCTATAATCTTCGTGCCAAAATGCCCTGTCACCAGAACCTACTACCCTCCCATCTGGGGTATCATTGTTTCCATATCTCTGAATCATCATATCCATAATAATCTCCAGTATTTTGGAATTTTAGATTGTTTAATTAAATTAATAGCAACGATTGTGCCAACCTGCTTTAAAGAAAAATATTAATATAAATCAATTAGTTATAAATGAGCATCTAAGAATTTTAAAAAAGTTTTTGCAAGTTTGAAAAAAAATTAGTAAGGTTAGAAAAGCGCTTATGTAGTCGTTATTTTATAGATTTGCAAGAAAGCAAGAAGAATTTGCAGATATGAAAAAAACACATTAAGGTTTAAGAAGTATCTTTTTTAAGGCCGTATTTCTTAATTTTCCTGTATAAAGTGACCATGTTTATTCCAGCCCTTTTCGCAGCTTCCTCCACATTTCCATGAAATTGCTGTAACAGAGACTTAAAATAGTCCCGTTCAAATTGCGCAAGGGCATTATAGTATTCTCCCGATGCTGAATCCTCTGAATCCTTTCCGTTAATCTTAATAAATTGTGCGAGTATGTCTGTATCAATATACCTATCATTACTGAGAGCGTGAGCTGCCTCAATAACATTTTTGAGCTGCCTTATGTTTCCGGGCCAATGAAAGTTAGTTAGAGCCTCCATCGCATCTAAAGTAAAACCTGCACAGTGTTTTCCAGACTTCTTGTTCTGTTGCGAAATGAAATACGATACCAGCAAAGGTATATCTTCAGTCCTTTCCCTTAGCGAGGGCAGCTCTATACTCACACCGTTTAGTCTGTAATAAAGGTCTTCCCTGAATTTATCAGCCTTGATTGCTGATAATAAATCAACATTCGTGGCTGATATAATCCTTACATCCACCCTTATATTTTTATTATCGCCTATGCGTCGTAATTCCTTTTCCTGAAGAAATCTTAAGAGCCCCTTTTGAGCTTCAATGTTAAGATTGCCCACTTCATCCAAAAATAAAGTTCCTTCATCGGCTGATTCAATAAGTCCTACCTTGTCCTCATGAGCTCCTGTAAATGCGCCTTTTTTATGTCCAAACAGTTCGCTCTCAAGGAGATTCTGGGGCAGAGCTCCGCAATTTAATATAACAAAGGGTTTGTCTTTCCGCAGTGAATTATAATGGATTGCATGGGCTATGAGTTCTTTGCCGGTCCCCGACTCTCCCCTTATGAGAGTCGTTATTTCAGTAGGAGCTATCTTTTTGACCTTTTCAAGGACATCTTTAATACCCTTTGAGATTCCTATAATGTTTTCGAATCTGAATCTGCCACGAAGTTCTTCTTTTAATTTGATATTTTCCCTAAGTAAGGCGTTATTTTTAAGGACATTATTAACCCTCAGCATGAGCTCTCCCGACTCAAAAGGTTTCAAAAGCATGTCGTCAGCGCCTTTTCTTAAGGCTTGTATTGTAATGTCCAGGGTTGCGTGAGCTGTAATGATTATTACGGGAGTAGCCCCGTCTATTCTTTTAATATGTTCGAGCACTTCTATGCCGTCCATACCGGGCATCTTTATGTCCGTTATAACTATCGAATAATCGCCACCTTTAAACTCAGCGACGCCACTATAAGGATTATCAAAAGTCACAACAGCAAACCCGTTGTCTGTCAAAATTGCCTTGATTAGGTTACACAAACCCGGGTCATTGTCAATTACCATAATAGGTGCTATATTTTTCATATTTAATATCTCTTTATAGGAAGGCTAACAGTTATCTTAGTCCCAACTCCCAATTTGCTTTCTACGGATATTTTGCCTAAATGTTGTTTTACTATCTGTTTTGTAACTGCCAATCCCAGACCGCTTCCTTTTGGTTTAGTTGTAAAAAAGGGTTCAAATATCCTGTCTATATTCTCCTCGGGGATGCCTGCACCTGTATCTTTAAAAATAATATTTACAAAGCTATCTTCACCTATTTCAGTTTTTACCAAGAGTTGTCCCTTGTTCTGAACAGCCCCTGCTGCATTCATAATTAAATTTATAGCTACCTGTTTAATCTGGTCTTCATCAAACATCATGAGGGGTATATCCTTATCAAACTCTTTGATTATTTCGAGATTCTGCAGGTCAGGATGGTTAGAAGCAAAATTGACTATCTCATCCAGTATAATGTTTAAATTGCTTTCCTTTAAATCTGGAGCAGGAATTCTTGCAAAGTGAAGGAAATTCTCTATAATTTTTTTACATCTCTGGGTTTCGCTTTTCATCTCTTTAATATATCTATATACAGGTTCATCGGGGGAAACCTTTCCCTCCATGTAGGATGCATAACCAAGTATTATCCCAAGGGGGTTATTAATTTCGTGAGCAACCTCGGAGGCTAAAATCCCCAGGGAAGCCATTTTTTGGTTTTGATTGATGGTTTTCTCCATCTCCTTTTGCTTTTTTAGAATATCTACCATATTATTAAAATCCTGGGCAAGCTCTCCTATTTCATCGTGACTATCTAGGGAGATTTTCTCATTTAACCTTCCACGTTTAATCTTTCTCACCCCTTCTATCATTTTATTTAAAGGGGCGGTAATCGTTGATGAAGCCCAAGATACAAGAAAAACAGAGAGAACTATGGATATAAAGACAATGGCAACCATGTTGGACATGATATGCTCCTTTATCAATGATGCCTCTTCGTAAAACTCATCTTCATAAGGGCCAACTGCCACAATCCAGTCCCAGGGTTCAAAGTATAAGTATCTGACTATCTTCATGCGGGCTTCATTTTCGTGGGGGTTCTTCCAAGGGTAACGAATCCAACCCTCTTTTTTTTCAAGCATTTCCTTTATAAAGTAATGTCCCTTGAAATCGGTAGCGTCTGAGATGTTGTCACCCTCCCGAGCAGGGTGAATGGTTAATACCCCTTTAGTGGTGATACAGTAAATATAACCAGTCTTTCCTATCTGCTTGCTTTTAATAATCTGCTTGAGATTATCAAAGGATACCGGATCCGACTCAGGGGAGCCAACATACATATGATAGACAGTGAGCAGATCCCTGGCAAACTCAGTCATATGTTCTATGTCAGCAAGGCTTGTGGCTGTTATACCCTTATACGCTTGATGTGTAGCGACCGAGCCTATTATGAGTCCAACGCTTACTATCAGAATCATGACAAAGGGAAGAACAAGAACTAATATCTTCCACCTTATTTTTAAATTTTTATAAAAATTCATTCTAATTGCTAAAAAAGTCTCCCTTATCCAGAAACTTTACGATTGTGTATCCCCTTTTTAATTTTAGATTTGTATGAGAAACTCTTTAAGAAATTTCTGATTTGAAGTTTGACTGATTCAGCAGCTGTTCCTCCGTAAGACTTTTTTGCATTGGCTGATTCACGGGCATCCAGAAATTTGTAAATATCCTTTTTAATTAAATCTGAAAAAGATTTATATTCTTTGATGCTCAGGTCAGAGAGTTTTTTATTATTTTCGATACAATAACGAATCATTCTGCCTGTAATCTCGTGAGCTGTTCTGAATGGCAATCCTTTTATGGCGAGATATTCAGCAACATCAGTAGCAGTGGAGAAACCTTCTGAAGCAGTTTCATAAAGTTTATCTTTATTAAATTTTGTCTTTTTAAGCATCTGTGTAAGCACAGTTATTGTAAGCTTTAAGGTATCGACAGCATTAAATAAAGCCTCCTTATCCTCCTGCATATCCCTGTTGTACGAAAGGGGAAGCCCTTTCATAACCGTAAGCAGGCTGATTAGTGTCCCATAAATTCTTCCTGTTTTACTACGCATTAATTCTGAGACATCGGGATTTTTCTTCTGTGGCATAATACTCGAGCCGGTTGTAAATGCCTCGGGCAATTCAATAAAACCAAACTCTTGAGAAGACCATATAACTATTTCTTCTGCGATTCTCGACACATGCATCATAAAAATCGAAGCATGGCATAAAAACTCAAGCACAAAATCTCTGTCCGATACGGCATCAATGCTGTTTTCACTGACCGAGTCAAATCCAAGCAATTTTGCAACATATTGTCTATCAATGGGTATAGAAGTGCCAGCAAGGGCACACGAACCTAAAGGGGATACATTCAACCTTTTCAGGCAATCTTCGAACCTCATAATGTCTCTTTCAAACATCTGGACGTAAGCCATCAAGTGGTGTGACAAAAGAATTGGCTGAGCCCTTTGCATATGGGTATAGCCTGGCATTACCGTTTCGATATGCCTTGACGATAAGTCCACAAGAACTTTTTGGAGCCTCAACAAAAGCTGGGTAATCTCTTTGATTTCATCACGCAGGTAGAGCCTTAAATCAAGGGCAATTTGGTCATTTCGCGACCTTGCAGTATGTAACTTACCGCCTGTATCACCTATTTTTTCAATAAGGGCGGATTCTATATTCATGTGTATGTCTTCCAGTTCCTCTTTGAATAAAAATTTGCCTTCCTCTATTTCATTATAGATTTCCTTCAAACCTTTGATAATTTTATCAGCATCAAGCCTATGAATAATTTTCTGTTTAGCCAGCATTTTAGTATGGGCGATACTTCCCTCAATATCATAACGCCAGAGCCTTTTGTCGAAGGAGATAGATTCGGTATATTTCTCGACAATTTCTGCTGTCTTCTCGGTAAATCTTCCGGACCAAGGTTTTTTCATGATTTCTATTTCCCCGCTGTGTCTTAAGCAAGTGTATTTTTTGTTGACAGGCTATATGGATATATTATAACAGTATTTGTTGCTCAGACAATCACGTCAGTGAGACTTTTAAATAGAGTCTGCCTGTAAAGTTGTTTCCCCCTTATTATTAGAAAAATTTTTATCGGAGTTTTAAAGGTCAGGTTTTTTTATCAACTTTTTTTATGATACAATTTAAAATAATCGAAAAGGAGGTGAATCAATATGAAGCTTTTGAAAATATTGTTGATTTTATTACTGGTTATCGGGGTATCCTTTTCTGTTGCTATTGCCGCTAAACATACTCCCCAAGAGCGCGGTAAAATTCTTTTTAATGACCCCAAATTTGCAGGTGGCTCCAAATCATGCAATGAATGTCACCCCAATGGAAAAGGGCTTGAGAATGCGAGCCTAAAGCAAGAGTTCAAGATAATGGGTAAAACATTGAAAAACATGGAAGAAGCCGTTAATTTCTGCATAGAAAAAGCTAATAAGGGAAAACCTATTGATGTCAAATCGCAGCAGATGAAGGATATTGTCTCTTACATTAATTCCTTAACGCCCAGATAACTTTGAAATTGGATCCTTAAGGGGGTAATAATTACCCCCTCTTATGCTTGGAATCATAATTTCAGACATTTAATTTTTTGATATTCTTAAAAAATCTACTCAAGGATGTATAATATGCCATATGTAGTATGGTGTGATATGTTCAGCATCAATATGCCTTATATCGATAATCAGCACAAAAAACTGCTGATATAGCAAATGATTTTCATAAAGCCTTCTATGAAAACAAAGGAGGGGAATCTTTATTCAAGATACTCAATGCGCTAATCAAATATGCTGATCAACACTTTCGAGACGAAGAGAAAGTAATGGAAGCCGCTGATTATCCGCATGATAAAACGGTCGAACACAAAAAAATTCATGAACAGCTAATAATGGATATTTTCAGGCTTCAGCAGGAATGTAATCAATCAGCAGAAAAAACTATATATGAGCTCGAATTATTTCTCAATAGCTGGCTGATCAACCATATTCTAGCAACAGACAAGCAACTTGCTCCCTATTGCAAGAATATTCAGGAACTCCAGTTTTAGGTCTTCAATGCATCATTGTTAATGCCGCTATCTCCTGAATTATCAGTCGCCCCAAAAAATTTTTCCCTAAGGGCTATCTCGACTGCCTCGGAAACAAGCCCCTTTATTGAACCGCCGTAAGAGGCGACTTCTTTGACAATCGTAGATGTTAAGTAGGAAAATTCTTCAGAGGGCATCATGAAAACAGTCTCTATTTTCATATCAAGACGCCTATTCATAAGCGCCATCTGAAGTTCATATTCAAAATCTGAGACAGCCCTTAGTCCCCTCATAACTACACAACCCTTCTTCTTTTTAACATAGTCTATCAGAAGTCCATTAAACGCCTCTACTTCAACATTTTTAAGCCCTTTAACGGACTCTTTTATGAGCCTCAAACGCTCTTCCAGAGACAACAGGGGCAGTTTCTTTGGATGGGGGGCAACAGCAATTATTATTTTATCGAATATCTTGAGTCCCCTTAAAACAAGGTCAAGATGTCCGTTTGTTATGGGATCGAAAGTTCCCGGATATATTGCTAATCTCATCTGTAGTCTCCATTAATTGACAACAGAATTTTTTATAAATAAACTGAGCATAGTATCGCCGTAATGGTATTGTTTTAAAAGTTTCAAGCAACCGGTTGTTAGAGGCATATCGGTTTTTTTTGATGAATGTTCTACAATCAAAACACCATTATCGGACACTAAATTACCCCTGCCAAGGAGGTATATAATTTCATCAAGCTCTTTTGAACCATAGGGGGGATCAACAAAAATGATGTCAAAGGGCTTAATATCAGTTTTAGATGATTTGTTAACGAATATGGCAGCTCTTTCTTTGATTACCTTGACTCTTTGACTAAAACCAAGATCAAAAACCATTTTCTTAATAGCTCCAACTCTGACACTGCTTTCATCTATAAATACGACAAAAGCAGCACCTCTGCTCAAAGCCTCAATCCCGACAGCCCCAGTTCCTGCATAAAGATCAAGAAATAAGGAATTTACAACCCTATCCCTCAGGATATCAAACAAGGCTTTCCTTACCTTTGCTGAGGTTGGTCTCAAAGGGCATGAGTCCACCTTGAGAAATGTCTTTTTAAAGCTAAGCCTTCTGCCCTTTGCCAGTCCGCCAATAATTCTCATCTAAGGTTTTAACTGAGTGGAGGGTTTATAATATAACTATCCGGTAATGTATAGCCTGAAATTTTTACTTTCCTTCCTTCTACCTTCAACCTTCCTTCAGCAAACAATTTCACTGCTTCTGGATAAATCTTGTGCTCCAATGCCAATATTCTTGCAGCAAGAATATCCTCGGTATCATCAGGAGAGACTGGCACTGCTGCTTGTATAATTACAGGGCCAGAGTCAACCCCCTCATCTACAAAATGAACTGTGCAGCCGCTTATCCTGACGCCGTAATCAACTGCATCTTTTTGACCGTGAAGTCCCGGAAAAGAAGGAAGAAGCGCCGGATGAATATTCATCACACGGTTTGGGTATGCATCGAGAAGAGGTTTTTTAACTATCCGCATAAAACCTGCGAGAACGACGAGTTCAACGCCCCTTGCTTGGAGCTGTCTTGTTACATCTGAATAAAATTCGTTTTTATTTTCATACAGGGCAGGATCAATGAAAAGGTGATCAATAGAATGTTTTTTTGCGCGCTCTATGGCATAAGCGCTAGGATTATCTACAATCAAAAGTTTAATTGCTGCATTCAGCCTGCCTGACTCTATAGCGTCAATCAAAGCCTGAAAATTCGATCCCCTGCCCGAAGCAAGGACACCAACATTGAGCATCTTCACCCTCCTTCCCTAGGATACGAAAAAGGGATCTGGCAAACCAAATCCCTTTTCAAGGAGTATCAAAGTTTTCCTTACTCGCACTTTCGGGATTTTCCAGACCCCTTTTTCGAAAGGGTTCACGTGGAAATCCCGAGTCTCGGAAAGACAATGAATTGCAGAACTACCACAATTATTATAATTGCAAGTATAAGGAGTATAACCTTCAACCTGTCTTTTCCTTCTTTTTTGCAGCCTTTGGTGGCAATTTGTCCTTTACATCGTTGAAATCTACAAACTCAAGTATCGCCATGGGGGAACTGTCATTTACTCTTTGGCGAGTTTTGACTATTCTAAGATAGCCGCCGTTTCTATTTATAAATCTTGGTGCAATCTCAGAAAACAGCTTGGCAACCGCTGATCTGTTTGGAATATAGCTAAGGGCAATTCTTTTTGAGTGTAAGTCACCCCTTTTCCCAAGGGTTATGAGTTTTTCAGCCATACCCCTGACTGCCTTGGCTTTTGCAACGGTAGTTTCTATCCTTTGATGTTGAAAGAGTGAAATTACGACTCCTCTGAGCAACGCCTTTCTCTGGTTAGCAGTCCTACCAAAGCTGCTACCAGCCACTTTATGACGCATTCTATATCCTCCTATTCATATCTGTTGAAACTCCTGCACCTCGTCACCGCTCAATCTCATTCCAAGACGCAGTCCATGGCTATGCAGTAAATTCATTATTTCATTAAGGGATTTTCTACCAAAATTCTTGGTCTTCAGCAGTTCATATTCAGTCTTCTGGACCAGGTCGAAGATTGTCTTAATGTTGGCATTTTTTAAACAATTATAAGCCCTGACTGACAGTTCGAGTTCCTCAATCGTTTTCATCAGAAGGTCTTTTATATCTTCTTTATCTCTCTCAGTAAAGGTCTCTACGGATTCATCTTTGTCATCGGAGCCGTTACAGAGTATGAACAAATCAAGATGTTCCATCATAATTGATGCCGCATTACTTACAGCTTTCTCTGGCAGAATGCTCCCATCCGTCCAAATCTCCATGATAAGCCTGTCATAATCTGTCAATTTGCCAACCCTCGTTTTTTCGACCCAGAAATTAACCTTCTTTACAGGGCTAAAAACGGAATCGACAAAAAGGGTATCAACAGGTGCGCCCTCTTCTTTATTTAATTCTGCGGATACATATCCTTTTCCTTTTTTTACAACCATCTCTATCTCTATGGTACCATTTTCAATAGTTGCAATATATTGATCTTTATTGATTACCTCTATCCCGGCAGTAACCTGGACATCTGCACCAGTTATTTCCTTACTGCCCGATACATGGATAGTTACCGTTTTTTCATTTTCAGACAGTAACTTAAATCGCAATTTTTTAATATTAAGCAGTATATCAACAACATCTTCCTTTACACCTTTGATGCTCGAAAACTCATGCAAAACCCCTGAAATTCTGACTGAAGTAACCGCAGCCCCTTCTATGGATGATAATAATATCCTTCTCAGGGCATTGCCCAGAGTAGTGCCGAAGCCGCGCTCAAGCGGTTCAGCAACAAGCTTGCCATAAAAAGGGGAAAGAGTATCTTCATCGAAATTGATCTTTTGAGGCAGCTGGAAACCCTTCTTAACGAGATTCATTTATATGGCCTCCTGAGCCTGAAAAAACATATAATAATTCTTCTGGCTATATTTTAAGAATAATTTAATAAACAAAATTTCAAATCTACTTTGAGTAAAATTCTACTATTAGCTGCTCCTGAACAGGCATCTGTATTTCTTCTCTCGAAGGAATACGCAAAAACTTGCCACGAAAATTCTGCAAGTCAACCTCGAGCCAGCCCGGAATGCCTCTGTGTTCAGCAATAGAAAGACTTTCCTTAATTGTTTGAATCTCCCTGCTGGGCGGGGCAACCTCAACAATATCCCCAGGGCGAATCAAGTAAGATGGTATATCAACCCTTTTCCCATTTACTGTAAAATGGCGGTGTTTTACCATCAGCCTCGCCTCCCGTCTGTTTAAGGCAAACCCCATTCTGAATACAACGGTATCAAGTCTTCTTTCAAGGAGTTGGAGCAGCACTTCCCCAGTTACTCCTTTCATTTTAGAAGCCTTTTCATAATAGTTTCGGAATTGATTTTCCATAACGCCGTATATTCTTCTGACCTTTTGCTTTTCCCGCAACTGAATGCCATAATCCGAAAGTTTGCCCCTGTTCTGACCGTGTTCACCGGGAGCATATTTGCGCCTCTCAATTGAACACTTTTCAGTATAACACCTGCTTCCTTTCAGAAAAAGCTTTTCGCCCTCTCTTCTACAGAGCTTGCAAAGAGGCCCGCTATATCTTGCCATCTATACTCTCCTCCTCTTTGGGGGTCTGCATCCATTATGGGGAACAGGCGTTACATCCTTAATCATCGTTATCTCAAGTCCTGCAGCTTGAAGAGCCCTAATTGCTGTTTCCCTTCCTGAGCCCGGCCCTTTAACATAAACATCTACCTGCTTCAATCCCATCTCCTTAGCCTTTTTAGCTGCTGCTTCCGATGCCATCTGAGCGGCAAAGGGTGTGCTTTTTCTTGAGCCCTTGAAACCAAGACTACCTGCGCTTGACCACGCAATCACACCGCCATTTGGGTCTGTAATAGTAACTATTGTATTATTAAAAGTGGTCTGGATATGTGCAGCCCCTGTAACTATATTTTTCTTTACCTTTTTCCCACCTCTTTTTTTCTGTGCCATTCTGAACCTCCTTACTTTTTCTTGACCACCAGCTTCCTTGGTCCTTTACGTGTTCGCGCATTAGTCTTTGTTCTCTGTCCCCTCACAGGTAGATGGGCAAGATGTCTTTGCCCCCGATAAGACCCTATATCAGATAGCCTTTTGATATCCATAGCCACTTCTCTTCTGAGATCTCCCTCAACCTTATAATCCCTGTCCAGAATATTTCTTATTTTTACAATATCCTCATCAGTCAAATTCCTCACCCGAGTATCAGGATTAATATTAGCTTCTGCGAGTATTTTATTGGATAGAGACCTCCCAATTCCGTAAATGCGCGTCAAGCCCACCTCAACTCGTTCATTCTTAGGAAGATCGATGCCACTTATTCTTGCCATATAAAAGCTCCTTTAAGTTCTGTTTGAATTGACAGCAATTTATCTTCTCTAACCTTGCTTCTGCTTATGTCTTGGATTTTCACAAAGAACCCTTAAGACGCCTTTTCTTTTTATTATCTTACACTTGGAACAGATGGTTTTTATAGAAGGCCTCACCTTCATTTTCCCTCCCAAAAGAGAATTTCACACCATAGATTATTCAGATTGAGTGATGGAAATGTCTCTAAAATAAATTAATTCAATATGGTTTATTATCATTTAAATCTGTAAGTTATTCTACCCTTTGTAAGGTCATACGGTGAAAGTTCAACAAGAACCTTATCTCCAGGCAATATCTTGATAAAATGCATCCTCATCTTACCAGAGATGTATGCAAGGATTATCTGTCCGTTCTCCAGTTCTACCCTAAACATGGCATTCGGGAGGGTTTCGATAATCTTGCCGCTGACTTCTATGTTTTCTTCTTTTTCCATGCTAAATTATATAATATGACTTATTTTTTATATTTTAGTCAATATTAAAGGATTGTTCTTTGTAATGGCAATTGTGTGCTCAAAATGTGCAGAAAGACTGCCATCTGCTGTCACAGCCGTCCAACCATCATCAAGAATCCTGACATCTGGGCTTCCCGCATTAACCATAGGTTCTATAGCGATAGTCATGCCCTCTCTCAGTCTCACCCCTTTCCCAGGCGCTCCGAAGTTAGGCACCTGAGGGTCTTCATGCAAAAAACGCCCTATACCGTGTCCAACAAAAGCCCTTACCACTGAAAAACCGCTTGTCTCTACATGCTGCTGGATGGCAGAAGAAATATCTGATACCCGGTTCCCTACGACTGCCTTTGAAATGCCAATATAAAGAGCCTCTTCAGTCACTCTAAGGAGCCTTTTGGCATCCTCGCTAATCTCTCCTACCGGCAGCGTTATGGCTGCATCACCATAAAAACCGTTTAACAAAACACCCAAATCAACACTTATAATATCGCCTCTTTTTAGTTCTATACGAGATGATGGGATTCCGTGAACCACCCGATCGTTTACTGAAAGGCACACGCTTGAAGGATAACCCCTGTAACCCTTAAAAGCTGGAATCGCTTTTTTCTTTAAAATCTGCCCCTCTACAAACCCTTCAATTTCTGCTGTAGAAACACCCTCTTTTACAAAAGACTTAAGACTCTCAAGAACTTCCGCTACAATCCTACATGATTCCGCTATCTTTTTGATCTCGTTCTGGGACTTAATTATAATCACAAGAGAATTATCTTCTGCCCTTTATCCGTCCCTTCTTTAGGAAGCCGTCATAGGATCGTGTGATTAAATGGGACTCTATTTGGGAGACTGTATCAAGGGCCACACCAACGGATATAAGTAGAGAGGTTCCACCAAAATAGAATGGCACATTCAGCCTCGATATGAATATCTCGGGTATTATGCATACAAAACAGAGATACAAGGCGCCTACAAAGGTAAGTCGGGCTATAACCTTGTAAATATAGTCTGATGTTTTCTGCCCCGGTCTAATGCCCGGAATATATCCACCCTGTTTCTGGAGATTTTCTGCGACGTCAACAGGATTAAAAATAACGGCTGTATAGAAAAAACAGAAAAAGAATATTAAAACCATATAAAGAGAAGTGTAAATAGGTGTCCCGGGAGATAATTGGTTGGCAAAAGACTGGACCCAGGGAATCGCAATAAAGCCGGCAACGGTTGAAGGAAACATAATTATTGAAGAGGCAAAAATTGGCGGTATGACGCCGGCGGTGTTTATCTTCAAAGGTAAATGAGCTGTCTGACCGCCGAATACCTTATTCCCAACTACGCGCCTTGCATACTGGACTGGAATCTTTCTCTGCCCCCTCTCAATATATACTATCCCGCCCACTATGGCAATCATTACAACAATAAGCACGAGCATGAAAATCAGAGAAACCTCGCCTGCCCTGATAAGGGCGATAGTTTTAACAACAGCATCAGGAAACCCAGCCACAATTCCTGCAAATATTATCAATGATATGCCGTTACCTATGCCTCTTTCAGTTATCTGCTCGCCTAACCACATCAAGAAAACCGTCCCAGATGTAAGTGTGATCATGGTTATTAATCTAAAAGACCAGCCAGGATCTCTGACAAATTCCCCCCCAGACATTCCCTCCAAGCCGATTGCTATCCCCAGCGATTGAACAGCGGCAATTCCAACCGTTGCAAATCTTGTATATTTTATTATCTTTTTTCTGCCCGTTTCGCCTTCTTTAGCAATTTTCCCAAGGGCTGGAATTACGACGGTCAATAGCTGAAGTATAATGGAAGCGCTTATATAGGGCATTATTCCCAGCGCAAATATTGCCATCTGGGAAAGGGCTCCGCCTGAAAAGATATCAAAGAAACCAACAACAGCCCCGCCCTTTTCCAATAAGAATTTTTTGAGCGCCTCACTGTTGATCCCTGGAGTAGGAATATGAGCGCCAACCCTGAATACAACAAGAAGCGCAAGGGTAAAAATTATTCTGCTTCTGAGTTCAGGAATCTTAAAAATATTCTGGATGGTTGTTACAAGCCTCAACTCTTTAGCACCTCTACTTTGCCCCCCGAGGCTTCAATCTTAGATGCTGCAGATGAGCTGAATGCATGAGCCTTGACTGTTAGAGGCTTACTTATATTGCCTACGCCCAAAACTTTTATGCCGTCTTTTACATCTTTTATTACCTTTTTTTGAATTAAAAACGAAGGGGTTATTTCAGCAACATCTTGAAACCTCTCGAGGTCTTTGAGATTTATAATTGCATATTCCTTCTTAAATGGTATATTTTTGAATCCTCTTTTAGGTAGCCTTCTCTGTAAAGCGGTCTGCCCGCCTTCGAACATCGGACCTTTTATGCCACCAGAGCGAGATTTTTGTCCCTTGTGACCCCTTGTGGAAGTCTTACCATGTCTGGAACCAGGCCCTCTTCCGACTCTTTTAGCCTTTTTAGTACTACCTTTTGCGGGAGATAAATCCTGTATTTTCATAATATTGAATCTTATCCTCCTTGTTCGGCTTCTTCTTCTGAAGGGGCTTCACCCTCTGACTTGCCCCTTAGCTTAAATACGGTTTCAGGGTCTTTTAAGTTTGCCAGTCCATTTAATGTTGCCTTAACGGTATTAAAGGGATTGTGTCCCCCTATTGATTTAGCCACAATGTCCTGAACGCCTGAAACCTCAAAAACAGCCCTTGCAGCACCACCAGCAATTAAGCCAGTACCTTTGCGAGCAGGATTAATTATAACTGAATTAGATCCGTATCGTCCAATAATGCGGTGGGGTACTGTCCCGTCCTTTATAGAAAATTTAAAAAGCCTCTTTTTAGCCTGTTCTACTGCCTTCCTGATAGCCTCAGGAACCTCTGATGCCTTGCCTTTACCAGCGCCTACAATACCCTCACCATTACCGACAACAACGAGGGCGCTGAAGGAAAATCTCCTGCCGCCTTTTACAACCTTTGCCACCCTGTTTATATATACAACCTTATCTTTTAAGTTCAGCCCTTCAGGATTAATAATCTCTGTCTTCACCATACCTCCTAATCTAAAACTCTAGGCCGTTTTCTCGTGCCCCTTCAGCAAGTGCCTTTATGCTTCCATGATATTTATAGCCGCTGCGGTCAAAAACTATTTTCTTGATTCCTTTAGCAGTTGCCCGAGAAGCAAGTAATTTGCCAATGGCGGCAGCAGCTTTTACATTACCTTTATGCCCGGGTATATTACTTAATTCCTTGTCAAGGGTAGATGCAGAAACAAGGGTATGCCCTTGCGAGTCATCTATCAGTTGTGCATATATATTGTTAAGACTTTTATAGACGCAAAGTCTGGGTTTATCAGATGTCCCTGAAACCTTTTTCCTTGTTCTTTCATGTCTTCTTGCCTTTGCCTGAAGTTTTATTAATCTCACCCATGTCCTCCTGAATCTATTAAAACTTTAGAATTATAGCTTTGCCTTATCAAAAATGCTAAAGGGGCAAACCATGTCACGCCATGCCATCTAATATACTGATAAATGCCAGAAGTATCATTTATTTATATTCTACTATTGTGTCTGATAAATAACTTTAAACCAAAAGTCATTCCCGCTAAAGCAGGAATCCAGGTTAATCAGCCACTGAATTCAACATCCCCCGATTAAAAATTTCAAGGGCAAGCAAGGGCAGAATGACAATACGAAAAATTTCCACAACTGTTAAGGATATCATACCGGGTTGCAAAAGCAAGTCGAGTATTTTACTTCTTGCCTGTTTTGCCAGCCTTAAGTTTAATCCTTTCTCCCGCATACCTTATCCCTTTTCCTTTGTATGCATCGGGGAAACGTATGCCTTTAATTTCGGCAGCTACCTGACCAAGGGTTTGCTTATTGATAGATTTCAGGGTAATGCTCATCTGTTTATCATCAACAGTCGCTGAAACGCCTGCCGGCAGTTGATATTCTACCGGATGGGTATAGCCTACTGCAAAAACGAGTTTATCTCCCTTTAACTGCACCCTGTATCCTATGCCGGTTATTTCGAGCACCTTTTGATAGCCTTTCGAAACACCTTGAACCATATTTGCGACAAGGCTACGGGCAAGTCCATGAAGAGCTCTGGCAGGCTTAGCATCAGAATTTCTATGCACTATAATCTTACCGTTATCAATAGTCATACTGATACCCTGAGGCAGCTTATAGCTCATCTCGCCTTTGGAACTTTTTATTGAAACCAAATCCTGATTTAGATTCACTGATACCCCTTCGGGTATATCTATATATTTTTTGCCGATTCTTGACATTTAAACACCCCTACCATATATAGCACAGAACTTCGCCGCCCACAC
Organism: Dissulfurispiraceae bacterium; assembly: GCA_036781645.1. Classification (GTDB taxonomy): domain Bacteria; phylum Nitrospirota; class Thermodesulfovibrionia; order Thermodesulfovibrionales; family Dissulfurispiraceae; genus DYHD01. The sequence goes on along the minus strand of DAIQAO010000002.1, from coordinate 6,846 downwards.
CTTCTCTGCGACACTCTTTATCAGTTAGAATGCCTTTTGAAGTAGTAATAATGGCGATCCCGACTCCACCCATAACCTTTGGCATTTTTTCCTTCCCTGAATATACCCTTCTACCGGGAGTGCTTACCCTTTTGAGGCCTGATATAAGGGGTTTCCCATCCGGACCATATTTAGGCGTTAATCTTAAAATTCCCTGCTTTTTATCTTTAATAATTTTATAAGATTTAATGAATCCCTCTTCTTTGAGTATCTTGGCTATCTCAACCTTCATTCTCGAAGCAGGCACATCCACCTTCTCATTCTTGATGAGAATGGCATTCCTTATCCGAGTAAGCATATCTGCAATAGGATCAGTCAACATTCAATCACCTCTACCAACTCGCTTTTGTTACGCCTGGGATTTGACCACGAAGAGCAAAATTTCTGAAACAGATTCTACAAAGTCCAAATTTCCTCATATAACCTTTGGGTCTGCCGCAGATTTTGCACCTGTTGTGATGCCTAACTGGAAATTTTGGCGTCCTTAAAAATTTTTCCATCATACATACTTTAGCCACCAATGCCTCCTTTATTTTCTAAATGGGAAACCGAAATATCTTAGCAAAGCCCTTGATTCTTCATCAGTTTTGGCTGTCGTGCATATAGTAATATCCATGCCGTGCACCATTTCCACCTTTTCGTAATCTATTTCAGGGAAAATATACTGCTCCTTTAGTCCAAAAGAGTAATTACCCCTACCATCAAAAGATCTAGTCGAGAGCCCTCGAAAGTCTCTTATTCTTGGCAGCGCAAGGCTCAAAAGCCTATCCATGAATTCATACATCTTGTCTCCCCGGAGAGTAACCTTGCATCCCAATGGAACACCTTTTTTTAATTTAAAGCCGGCTATAGCCTTTTTTGACCTTGTAACCAGAGGTTTTTGGCCGGTTATAGCGGCAAGTTGTTTTTCGGCGGCGTCAAGCAGTTTTATATTCTGGGTCGCCTCCCCCAAAGTAACATGGACAACTATCTTTTGCAGTTTAGGCACTTGCATAACATTCTTATAATTGAACTCTTTGCTAATAGCCTGAGTAATCTCTTTTAAATATTTTTCTTTGAGCCTCGGAGCCATAATCAGTCTATGACCTCCTTGCACTTTTTGCACATTCTTAGCTTTTTCCCGGTTTCGATAACTGTATTAGAAATCCGTGAGGGTTTAGAACATTTTGGGCAAACTAGCATGACCTTGGAGATGTGAAGGGGATTTTCCTTGCTTATAATTCCACCCTGTGTATATTGCCTGTTAGGTTTCATATGCTTCTTAATAATATTTATATTTTCGACAATAACCTTTTCCTTTGCGGGCATAACGCTGATTACCCTGCCCTTTTTACCTTTCTCCCTACCGGATAGCACGATTACTGTATCATTTTTTTTAATGCCAAGCCCCACTTTATCCTCCATTAATCCTGCCTGCTCAATAAATACAAAGGCTTTATAAAACCTCTGGTGCAAGAGATATTATCTTGGTAAATTCCTTCCATCTCAATTCCCTTGCGACAGGCCCGAATATTCTTGTTCCCACTGGTTCCATCTGATTGTTTATTATCACAACTGCATTTTGATCGAATCTTATATAAGAACCGTCTATTCTCCTTGACTCCTTTTTGGTTCTCACTACTACCGCCTTTGCAACAGCACCTTTTTTGATATTGCCTTCAGGAGCGGCTTCTTTGACGCTTACAACAATAACATCGCCTAACCTTGCATATCTTTTATTTGAGCTTCCGAGCACCCTTATGCACTGAACTTTTTTTGCTCCTGAATTGTCTGCTACCTCTAGTATGCTTCTTGGCTGTATCATCTCTCCCCGCCCCCACTGAGAATTTTTACAACCTGCCAGCGCTTGTCCCTACTGATTGGTCTGCTCTCGATAATTTGAACCTGATCTCCAATTTTACAAATATTTCCTTCGTCATGAGCCTTGAATTTGCTCATGCTTTTAACAGTTTTCTTATATAAAGGATGCTTAAAAACCCTTGAAACCCCAACTACGACGGTTTTATCCATCTTGTTGCTTAAAACCTTTCCTGTATAAACCTTTTTAGGCATCTTTACTCCCTTCGCCAATCTACTTGGATAGTTCCTTTTCCTTCTGGGTAATTAGGGTCAGAACCCTAACAATATCTTTGCGCACAGCCCTAACCTTCATATTATTCTCGAGTTCACCCTTTGCAAGCCTGAACTTGAGATTAAACAACTCCTTCTTCAAATCAACATATTTTTGTTTGAGTTCAGCAACGGTCTGAGATTTTAGTGCAGAAGGTTTCATAAAGCTGCCTCCTGTCTCTTAACAAATTTTGTCGCTACAGGAAGTTTTTGGGATGCAAGCATGCAAGCCTGCCTCGCCGTATCTTCATTAACCCCCGATATCTCGTAAAGAATCTTGCCGGGCTTTACAACGGCAACCCAATACTCGGGATTACCCTTACCCTTGCCCATTCTGGTCTCAGCAGGCTTTTTGGTAATTGGCTTATCGGGGAAAATCCTTATCCAGACCTTGCAACCCTTCTTGGCAGCTCTGGTAATCGCTACCCTTGCTGCCTCAATCTGCCTGCTTGTAATCCAACCTGGTTCAAGGGATTTTATACCGTATTCCCCAAAGTTAACCTGTGAGCCGCGATAGGCAATACCCCTCATATTGCCTTTCATCATCTTCCTGTATTTGATTTTTTTCGGCGCCAGCATTCTATCACTCCCTCTCAGCGGTTCCTTTTTGTTCTCTTAAAATATCCCCACTGTATATCCAAACCTTTATACCTATTATTCCATATGTGGTTCTTGCCTCTGCAAAACCATAATCTACATCAGATCTAAAGGTGCTAAGTGGCACCCTCCCTTCTCTATACCATTCGGAACGAGCTATTTCCGCTCCGGCAAGCCTGCCAGAGCATTGCACCTTAATACCAAGGGCGCCAAATCTCAACGCAGACGACACAGCCCTTTTCAGCGCTCTTCTAAAAGCAACCCTCTTTTCAAGCTGCATGGCAATATTTTCAGCCACAAGTTGAGCATTTACCTCAGGTTTTCTGACTTCTTTTATATCAACACTGACCTGCTTGCCGGTGATATTTTCTGCCTCTTTTTTGAGCTTCTCAACTTCAGCACCCTTTTTACCTATTATTATTCCTGGCCTTGCGGTGTGAATTATCAACTTAATCTTCTGTCCAGGTCTTTCTATCTCTATTTTAGAGACCCCAGCGTGAGAGAGTTTCTCTTTTATTGTTTTGCGGATTTTCAAATCCTCAATCAGTTGATCGGAATAACCCTTCTTTAAAAACCACCTCGACTCCCAGGTTCTTATTATTCCAACTCTGTTACCTATTGGATTAGTCTTCTGCCCCAAATCAACACCTCCCAAGATGTTCAGGGAGTTCCACAGGATTTTGGTTTATCCTCTCTGAAAATTTCAAGTTGCAATCAAACATTATGGCCATTCCTCCGCAAGGATAATCTTAATATGAGACGTCCTTTTTTTGATTATATTCGCTCTGCCCATCGCTCTTGTATCGGTGCGACGCATTGCAGGACCCTGATCAACAAGGGCTTCCTTTATCCTTAATTTATCAATGTCAACCTTAGTGTTTTCCTGTTCGGCATTTGCAATGGCAGATTTTAAAGCCTTTTCTATAGGTTTTGCGCCTCTGTAAGGCATAAATCTCAATAATACCAATGCCTCAGACGCGGTTTTCCCCCTGAGCAAATCAACAACCCTTCTTGCCTTTCTTGGGGTTATACGAACGAATTTTAAAACAGCCTTTGATTCCATATTATTAATCCTTCGCCGATTTAGAGGAGCCTGCATGCCCCCTGAATGTTCTTGTAGGAGAAAACTCACCAAGCTTATGCCCAACCATGTTTTCTGTCACATATACTGGTATAAACTTTTTCCCATTATGGACAGCAAAGGTAAAGCCTATAAATTCCGGAATTACCGTGGAACGTCTTGACCAGGTTTTTATCATTTTCTTATCACCTGTATCTATAAGACTCTGAACCTTCTTCAAGAGCTTTGGCTCGACATAAGGTCCTTTTTTGAGAGATCTCGGCACTTCTACCTCCTTAAAATAAACTTAAAATTCTTTTTTTCCGCTTCCTGACAATGTATTGGTCGGTTCTTTTATTTTTTCTTGTCTTTAAGCCTTCAGGCTTACCCCACGGCGAGCACGCTGGTCTTCCTCCTGATGCCTTTCCTTCGCCACCACCAAGAGGATGATCTATAGGATTCATTGCGACACCCCTGACATGAGGCCTTTTGCCTACATGCCTTTTCTTGCCGGCTTTGCCAAGAGATATGTTTTCATGTTCAATATTGCTTACCTGACCGATTGTTGCCATACAGTCAGTCATAATAAGCCTGACTTCTCCTGAAGGCATTTTGATATGTGCATACCTGCCTTCTTTGGCAACAATTTGCGCAGAAGTACCGGCACTCCTTACGAGTTTGGCTCCAGCCCCCGGAAAAAGTTCGATATTATGAATCATCGTTCCAAGAGGTATTTCACTTATCATCAGAGCATTACCCGCCTTAATCTCAACGCCTGAGCCTGATACAACGGTATCACCCACATTCAAATTCATAGGGGCTAATATATACCTGTGTTCACCATCTTTATATTTTAATAGGGCAATCCTTGCAGATCTGTTTGGATCATACTCGATAGACTTTACAACAGCAGGAATATTTTTCTTGTCTCTTTTGAAATCGATAATTCTATACTGCCTTTTATTTCCACCCCCGCGATGCCATGCGGTTACTCTGCCATCGTTGTTTCTACCGCCTGTCTTTTTTAACTTGAGGGTTAATCCCTCAAAAGGCTTATCCGCTGTCACCTCTTTATAGTCCGAAGTGCTCTGAAATCTCCTGCCCGCAGAAGTTGGTTTATATTTTCTTATGCCCATTATGCACCCTCAACAAAATCAAGTTTTTCACCCCTTTTTAGCGTTATTATTGCCTTTTTTCTGTCCGGAAGCTTTCCTATTGACCTGCCTAATTTTTTCATCTTGCCATCCGTTCTCACTGTCGCAACCTTCTGAACCTTTACCTTGAAAATCTCCTGCACTGCCTCTTTTATCTCATGTTTATTGGCTTTGATGTTGACCTCAATGAGTATCTTGTTTTCCCTTTCTTTTATATCCATCCCCTTTTCAGTAAAAAGAGGTCTCTTTATAACATCGTATATTGATTTCATGCCTGCGCCTCCAAAGCAACGGTATTCTGCAGTTTTGTCAATGCATCAAGGGTAAAAAGTATAATCTCATAACGAGCCACATGATATGCATTCAGGTCATCCACCCCAATAACTCCCATCGTAGGGATATTTCTGGCTGATAGGAAAACATTATTATCCTTGCCTGCAGTAACAAGAAGCACCGTTTTTGTTGAAAAGCCAAGTTTATTCAGAAGTTCGACCATTCGCTTTGTTTTAGGCATATCCATTAAGAGGGAGTCTATCACAGAAATCTCGCCATCAGATAATTTCATTGTAAGGGCTTTATATAATGCAATCTTTTTAAGCTTCTTCGGGAGTTTGATAGAATAGTCTCTCGGCTGGGGACCAAAGGTCGTTCCGCCGCCTTTCCACAATGGAGAACGGGTGCTACCGTGTCTTGCCCTCCCGGTGTGTTTCTGTCTCCACGGCTTCCTACCTCCGCCGCTTACGAGCCCTCTTGTTTTGGTAGCGTGTGTTCCCTGCCTCTGGTTGGCAAGATAACTCCTTACAGCTGTATGGACAACTGACTCCGATGCACCGCACCGGAAGATTTGTTCAGATAACTTTACCTTATCCTTTACCTCGTTGTTTATGTCTCTGATATCTATTTCGAGCATCTTAATTATCCTTCCATATCTCGACGATTGAATTTTTGCCCCCCGGTAAAGCGCCTTTTATTAGAATAAGGTTCAACTCAGGCCTGGTATCTACAATTGTGAGATTGCTGACTGTAACCCTTTCACTTCCCATATGGCCTGCCATACGCAATCCCTTCCAAACCCTCGAAGGAAAGGAGCTAGCACCTATGGAGCCAGGCGCCCTATTAAACATAGAGCCGTGTGAAGAAGGGCCACCCTTGAAATGATGCCTCTTCATTACTCCCTGAAAACCTTTTCCCTTTGATATTCCTGAGACCTTCACCTTATCGCCTTTGCTGAATGCATCAGCGTTCACAAAGTCACCAACTTTCAATCCTGTCATCCTGAATTCTTTAAGAATTTTATAAACAGGGACACCAGCATTCTTAAATACACCAGCGAGGGGCTTTGATATTTTTGAAGTCTTTTTCCTTTCAATGAAGCCAAGTTTTACTGCGTCGTATCCATCTTTCTGTATCGTTTTGACCTGAACAACGCAGCATGGTCCTGCCTCTACAACAGTAACGGGAACACAGCTGCCGTTTTCAGTAAATATCTGGGTCATACCAAGTTTTTTGCCAATTATTCCTTTCATAGCTTTATCTCCACATCAACCCCTGAGGCAAGGTCCAAACTCATTAGAGCGTTAACAGTATCTGGGGTGGGATCATATATATCTATGAGCCTTTTATGGGTCCTTATTTCAAACTGCTCCCTCGATTTTTTATCTGTATGAGGAGACCTTAATACAGTAAACCTGCTTACTTTTGTAGGCAAAGGAACTGGTCCCGCAATTTTAGCGCCAGTCTTTCTGGCTGTATCAACAATCTCCCTGACTGACTGATCCAGCAATCTGTAGTCGTATGCCTTTAATTTTATTCTTATTTTAGGATTCACTTGTTACTCCACCACCTCAGTCACAACCCCGGCTCCAACAGTCCTTCCGCCTTCCCTTA
>DAIQAO010000001.1:0-88896 GCA_036781645.1 Dissulfurispiraceae bacterium | reverse complement strand
CGCCGGATTCGAAAGTATAATTTATTTTGGATTAGTACGGGTTCAAATAAATAATGTAAACAATACTTTCCAAATGCTACAATAAAGAGGCGCATTATCCCAAAATCGGCGATAGAACTAAAAAGCTTAATAAAATCAACAAGTAAGATAGGAAGGGCTGGTGAAGGATTTTTATACGACACCTTATAAAAAAAGTTCATAGGGCTTTGTCATAAGGCATTGCATTATAATGAATAAAGCAAAATTAAATAAAATTTGTCGATTATAAAAAGCCTGAAACAGCCCTTCCTATCGCTATTTTAAGGCATTATTTAAATCCAGCGATGAGAAGATGTCTTTTCGAGCAAAGAGAGAAATCTTAATGCTTTACGACAAAAATTCCTCACTCCCTTTGGGTGTTCGAAATGACAGGAGTTAATGGGTAATGATGGTTATAGCTATTTTGGGCAATAAATTTAAAAGTCATCGCGAGCACCTGCAGGGTTCGTCGCAATCTCTCTCAAATATCACCCTGAGTCCCTCGCTTCGCTCTAGGTCGCAATGACAACTTGCTATCGACGATTTCGCGCATTATTAACGAGATTAAAATGAAAAAAATATACCGAAAAATTCTTATTATCAAACCAAGCTCGCTTGGTGATGTTATACACAGCCTGCCGTTTCTTAATGTAATAAAGGCTGACTTTAATTTTGCCAAAATACACTGGGTTATCGCAGCAGGACTCGAATCTCTCCTTGAAAATCATCCAATGGTTGATAAACTATGGATTATCAACAAAGATAACTGGAAAAATATTAAAAAATTGAAAGACTCTATTGTGGAAATAAAAAGGCTCTGTTCCGAACTTAAAAATGAATCTTATGATCTGGTAATAGACCTTCAGGGTCTTTTCAGGAGTGGTTTTTTAGCAAAGGCTACCAATGCACCGAACATAGTTGGTTTTTCTGACTCCAGAGAGGGAAGTTCTATGTTCTATTCTCACAAAGTTGAAGGCGGCAAAGAGATACATGCAGTCGAGAGATACCTGAAGATAGCCTCTGCGCTTGGAGTCAGCATTGATGATGTGAAATTTCCCATGCCGCTGATTGTTGAACCCGAGTGGATTAAAGAAATAAGGGCTAAACTTGGAGAGTATGCCGTTATTATTCCTGGCGCAAGGTGGGAAACGAAGAAGTGGCATCCCGAAAGATTTGCTGAAGTTTCAGAAAACCTAAATAGCAAATTTTTAATTTTAGGCAGCGGACAGGATAAAGAGATTTCTGATTATATTGAGAGGCGCTCCAGAGGCAAAGCAGTATCTTTGGCAGGTAAAACGAACCTCAAAGAACTGATAATATTGATTAGAAATGCGAAATTTGTGATTAGCAACGACTCAGGTCCAATGCATATTGCGGCAGCTTGTGAAATACCCGTTATAGCTATCTTTGGTCCTACCAATCCAGTTAGAACTGGTCCATACGGCTATAATCATATTATTCTTAAATCAGCCCTACCCTGCTCCCCTTGTTATAAAAGGCGTTGCAAATCAGTTAAATGCCTTCAGGATATTACTGTCGAGATGGTTTGCGAGGCTGTGAGATTGATAAAGTCTTAGCTACTATGATAGGGGAGTTTAAACAAAGTAAGAGGCGCCCATCTCTGAACGCCTCTTTAATTAATTAAGGCTTTTTTGCTGGCTCAGCCGGTTTTGCTGCTGGCTTTGCGGGCTCTGCTGGTTTTGCTGGTTCAGCTGGCTTAGCTGCTGGTTTTGCATCAGCTTTAGGCTTTTCAGCTTTGGGCTTGTCAGCCTTTGCTGCTGCCTTCTTTATGCTTTTCGCAACATTTTTTTCATCCTGCACAGTATATTTTGCAACAACCTTATCTCCTACCTTAACATCGGCAAGAAGTTTGGCATCAGCGGACATCTTGACTTCAGCCTTTTTGCCCTTAACAGTAATAGAATTTGCTGCTGCATCAACTGCTGCAACTTCACCTGTGACTTGTTTAACCTTTGCCTTTTCTGCTTTCTTGTCGTCAGCCTTCTTTTCGGCTTTAGGCGCATCAGCCGGTTTTGCTGCTGGCTTTGCTGGCTCAGCCGGTTTTGCTGCTGGCTTTTCTTGAGCAATAGCTACAGATGAAACTGCAAAAACAAAAAGAATTGCAACGATTAAAGCTATAACTCTCTTCATTAATTTTTCACCTCCTTTTTATATATATTTTTGAAACACATTTCAACTTGCTTTAGCATGCAAGTATAATGCCATACCCTTTGGTAATTAATGTCAATATCTCAATCGATAAAATTATAGAATATTCTAATCAAATATACAAATATTTTTTATAGTCCCAACGTAATTGAGGAAAATGGAACTTTAACAAAATAAAAAGATAAAGCAAAATCCAAATCAAGATAAAATTTATCGATTATAAAAACTCTAAAAAGTCCCTTCTATGGGTATTTTGGAGTTTGCCCTAAACTATTGAAAAATCAGTTTCTCTTTTCGGGATATACATCCCCTTTTGAGGAAATAGATTTAAGTCCAAACTTTTCAAACCTATACCAAAAGGTTTTATAGCTCATGCCTAAAAGTTGCGCAGCCTTTGCCGCTACATTATTAGCCTTTTCCATAGCCTTCTTTATTAATTCTTTTTCAAGTTCCTCAAAATTAAGACCTTCGTCAGGAATTCGAATGTCCAATATCCCAGCTTCTTCAGGCAGCCTTAGTTCACTCTTGATATCGTTAATATTTATAACATCTTTATCGCACATGAGAATGGCTCTTTCAACTACCGATTCGAGTTGTCTGATGTTGCCGGGCCAATGATACTCGACCAGAGCCTTCATAGCTCCTTCGCTCACTCCTTTAACTCTTTTGCCAAACTCATTGTTGTATTTTTGAATAAAAAACTCTGTCAGGGTTGGGATGTCCTCTTTTCTATCTCTGAGCGCCGGAAGGTCAACTGTTACGACCTTGAGTCTGTAAAAAAGATCCTCTCTGAATCTTCCTGCAGAAACCTCTTTTTCGAGCATTTTATTTGTAGCTGCTATTATCCTGACATCGACCTTTAAACTATTTTTGCTACCAAGCCTTCTAATTTCTTTATCCTGCAACACCCTTAATATCTTGGTTTGTGTAAGCAAAGGAAGGTCGCCAACCTCGTCAAGGAAAAGAGTTCCCTTATCGGATGCTTCGAAAAGCCCTATTTTGCGATGAGAAGCCCCAGTAAAAGCACCCGGCTCATATCCGAAAAGCTCGCTTTCAATAAGATTATCTGGAATGGCTGCACAATTAATTACGGTAAAAGGTCCCATCCGCCTCGGACTGTTGTAGTGGATAGCCCTTGCAATAAGTTCCTTGCCAGTACCGCTCTCACCGTAAATCAGGACAGTAACGGTTGTTGGAGTCACCTTTTTTACTATCTCAACAGCCTCTTTCATCTTTTTTGAGCTGCCTACAATCCCTTCGATCTTGAATTTATCAAATAATGCGTCCTGTAGCCTTATATTTTCCCTTACCAAATTAACCATCTCAGCAGCTTTTTTAACTGTATGTAAAATGACATCCTTCTCAAGGGGCTTAGTAAGGTAGTCGAAGGCACCTTTTTTCATAGCCTCAACTGCTGATGAGATAGTTCCATAGGCTGTCATCAAAATAAATGCTGGCTTTACTGACATATCGTTTAAAGCATCGAGAATCTGATCGCCGCTCATACCACTCATTTTAAGGTCTGACAGAACAATGTCAGGGTAGATGGTATTTATTAACTTGAGTCCTTCTTCTCCAGAGGATGCCGTATGAACTTCATAGCCGTTTTCTTCTAAAATCGTCTTGATAATAAAAAGCTGAGGATGTTCATCATCAATTACGACCACTACGGGCATAGAAACTCCTTTTGTTTCAAAGTCAGGTTAATTTAGGTATTAACCCCCTGAATATTCAATTTACTTATAGGCAGAATTATCTTTGCTTCACTGCCTTCATCAATCTTGCTCGAGAATTCTACCTTGCCCCCATGTTCTTCAATAACCCTTTTGGTAAAGGGCAAGCCAAGACCCAGTCCAGTTTTCTTCGTTGAGAAGAAGGGTTCAAATATCTTAGGCAGGTTTTCTGGCGTGACACCTTTGCCATTGTCACAAACAGTTAAAACAAAATTCTCCCCTTCAACTGAGGTCTTTATCTTCAGATAACGCTCTCTCTCAATGCTTTCCATAGCATGAAATGCATTGGTCATGAGATTTAATATACATGATTTGATAAGTTCAGGGTCAACGCTGAGCTTATAGTCCTCATCAGCCTCTTTTATAATCTTAATCTTTTCTGCCTCTGCCTTTGCCTGAACAAGAAAAAGCAGGTCATTAATAATCTTATTAATTCTAACTTCCTTTATATCCAGCTTAATAGGCTTGCTGTAGTCAAGAAATTCGTTGACCAGTTTATTGAGTCTCTGAATCTCATCCTTTATCCCCGTGATTAAACTGTTGAACTTTTCTTTATTTTTTGGATCATCGGGGACATATTTATCGCCTATATAATCAATGCTTAAATTGATAAAATTCAGCGGATTTCTTATTTCGTGAGCCATACTTCTCGAAAGTTGTCCAACTGCAGACAGATGCTCCACCTCCCTTAACCTTTCCTCAAGCATTCTGTTTTCCTTCAATTTACTTACCATGTAATTAAAACTCATTGAAAGACGACCAATTTCATCATTGCTTCTTATCGGGAGGTTTTGATTTAAATCACCCGTTGCCACACGCATTGCCGCATCCACCACTTCATGAATAGGGCGCGTATATTGCCTCGAAAAAACAAATGTCATTATGATGCCGATACCAAAAACAATAAGAGTAACTACCACTTTCTCAAGGGCGGAAGCCTGGAGAAGGTCTGAAAAGTCATCTTTATTAATCTTCAGGTGTATGTAACCGTAATGGATATATGCATACTCAGTCCCGCCTGCTACAACTGGAAAAATAACATTATAAGTCTTACCTTCGTCAGAGACTGGCTCCCCGAGCTCTGCCTTGATTATCAGCTCTTTTTTCTTGCGGGTTATGGGTTCGCCTATTCGTGCCCTGTTAGTGCTCGCAATAATCTGGTCTTCATTGCTTATTATTGAGATCTCTACGATACCCCTTGCATTCAGCTCCTGAAGATAAGTTGTTAACCTGGCTTCATCGGTGACGCCTGTAGCTGTAACTTCTTCGACCCCAATCTGGATTGCCTTGGTAAGTTCCGCTGTCTGTCTTTCTATTTCCTGAAAAATTCTCTGCTCTGAACGCTGATAGAAAAATAAAAGGATGGATATAAGAATGAAACTCATAAAAAGCATCATTATGATGAGTTTTGTATTGATGGATAGGCTTAAAAGGATGTTTTTCATAAAGGTCTCTATTAAGAATATGATACCATAAAATTCGTTGGCTATTCCTGAATTGACCTTCACCGAAAAATAGCGATAAGGGCAATATAGAAAATGCTGATATGACAATGGGAATGGCTTTGAGTGGCTTTCACCATCACACCAGGATGGTGAGGCGTGATGGTGACCTCGGAGGAAGGCAAAGACGCCTTCCAAGAAGGAGCGAAAAGCTATGCCCACTGTCATGAAAATACTATCGCTGATTTTCCTCTTTTGGGTGGGGTAAAACTTTCGATGGCAGATGGAAGGTTCCGCGATAACAAGCAAATTTTGTGGGTTATGATTCTATAGCTATTTTTCTTAGCTTAAAAGAGTAGAGAATAAGGGGACAGCCCAGATTCTACTAAGACAGTCCCCTTATGATTCTTTATCTCTTAATCACACTTATCGATTTGCTCCCAGTGTTACTTATCGGCTTGGCGTTATCCTGTGCCTGAACCCTTATAGTGTGAGTTCCTTTAGCAACCTTTGAAACATTCCAGTTGTGCTGACAGGAAGTGGTATTGGTGCATGTCTTCACCAGGGTATTGTTAATGTATATATCTATTCTACTTATACCGCTGATGTCAGAGGCAGTCGCTGAAATAGTTACTAAGCCTTTAGCAGGAAGGATTGCGTTGTCCTGCGGTGAGGTTATATTTACATCAGGTGGAATTATATCAGACGGTCTGACATTATATTGAGCCGTAGCAGCCTTTAGATAGTTTTGATCAGAAAGGTTAGTAGCTGCCTCAGATAAGGTATATGTCCCTTCAAGAGCGCTTGGGGGAGATGATATTTGTGGCAGTTTCCCCAGGCGATAATTGTTCTGTCAGAGAAGGAGGTGTTTGAGACCATCCTGAAGCTGGGAGTGTGGGTATAACGCTGAAACTTGATATCCCGCAGGCAGAACTATCATTGTTTGTAATGCTGACCGAATAATTCAGCGCCTCGCCAGGGAACCCCCACTGGCTTGCAGGAGAGATAGAGATAGAAGGGTTTGCCCTTACACATGAGCCGGTACCGAATGCTATCTGGACATTCGCAGCATTTGAATTAACCCCGGTAGTCAATATTCTAACCCCTGTGGCAGGGTCGAAAAACTCGCTGCCGACAGCGAGCGAAGCGTCGGTGAAGGATGTTGTTGATGCAGTTGTGTCTATCAGTTGAGTCTGGGTTATTGTGCTGTATTCAGGGGCAAGCCTGATGGTCACACCGTTGACGACAGGCGCAGTCGAATTGAAACTATCGAAGCCATATGGTCGTCTGTATTCAAGATAATAGTATTGAGTCGGTGTCCCTGAAGAGTTTCTCTGACGGACAATTCTCAGAGATTGGACGCCCCCTGATTCCCATTCAATAGGTGAAATAGTGTAGCTGCCACCTGATGTAACTGTTAGTGTGCTTGAACTGCCAAGATAGCCGAGCCTCCCCTTGTGGAAATTATTGAAGTGGTTTGTAGAATTGCCCATTATATCAAAGGGGTCACCATACTCGCTGCTCGTGCAGTTACTGCTTATAGGCACCCTGACGCCTCCTTCGGTGCAGGAATAAGAGCTTGCGTGGTGTGCCCCGAAATTATGCCCCATCTCATGGGCAACCACTCTCAGGGCATAACTGCCGTTTACCCAAGAAGATGCAGGGTTGCCGCCTATAGTCCCGAGACCCCACCAGCTGCAGGCGCTAGTCTGGGGGAAGGCATATACTATCACATTATAACCTGTTGAGCTAAAGCCGTCTGCCTGCGCTGCAGTTCTTGCTGCTGTTGCCCAGGTTGAGTAATTGCACGCGGTATTGTCGTGAGGTACAGTGTACCAGCCGTATATATCGCCGTCAGATAAAATCTTGCCGTCTAACCCCACCTTGCTAAAAGAGGTTTCCTGATAATATACATTTGCCGAGGTCGCTGCGGTAAAGGTGATCTGACGGGCATGCTCTCTGGTATAAGGCTGTGCTGTGTTGTTCTGGAAATTAAAGAGTATAACTGCAACCTTCTTCATTGTCATCGCCTGAGCTGTAACAGGAGCCTCTAAAACCTGAATTTCATCTTTATCCTTGATAACTAATTGGTTATCAACTTTTAGACCCTTTACCTTTACCTTTGTCCCTGAAAGCAGGGCTGGCTTTTGCCCAGAAGCAAGAATCTCAAATGTCTGTTTACTCGGGGTCTTTAGGAAGAATTTCTCCCACCAGGTGGAGCGCTCAAAATCATCAAAATGCAGAACCTCGAGTTCGCCTTCTATAGTGGTTTCTTCTTCAATAAATTGTGAGATTTCTGCTGGCAGCAATTGTCTGATTTCAGGCGGAAGTTTTGAATTGATAATAAGCTCAGGATGTTTTGCTGCGATCGAGGTCAGAAAGTTTTTGCGCTCCTGAGCTAGATTGCGAAGCTCTTCAAAGAATTGGCTGCCTGGCTGATGTGAGTCCTTTTTGAAAAGCGCTGCCGTTTTATAAAGCTGAATCGTTAGCTTTTGTGCCTTGTCAGCAGCGTTGTCAGCCTTTGAATATGCTCTATTATCCGCCGCTGATAGCTCGAAGCTTCCCTGCAATGGAGCAAGCACGAAAGCAAAGGTTAATAAAAAGACAAAACATAAAAACAAAATTTTGATGTTTGATCCTCTTTTCATATTTCTCTCCTAAGGATTTTTTTGGTATTATCAAAAGTTATTTCCCCTCCCCCCTTGTGGGAGAGGGTTTCTCTTGCATTTCAAAATGATACCTTAGTCACCCTGAACTTGCGGGATAAGGCTTCGACAAGCTCAGCCTGACAAGTTCTTTGTCGTCCATAGTCCTTCGGCGTCTCATGTCACCCTGAGCCTGCCGAAGGGTGAGCCTGTCAAAGGGCCTGTCCTGAGTTTATCGAAGGGCTGACCAACGACAGGTGTTCAACCCACTCAGTCATCCCGAGCCTCTTCAAGGATAAGTCTAAACACCTTATTATTCTCTATTAGCCGATGCCTCACTTAATTATTTATGAAAACGGCGAAAAGAAATGTGATTTGAATCACAAAAAAAGTTTTTTATTTACTGCGGCGTCTTAGATTAAATTATTTCGGCAGTTGGAAAATTAGGCGATCCCCGATTTTGAGTTTCCACTTTTTTGCGAGACCAGAGTTCGACTCCAGTACATAAATCGCTTTTTTCATCGGCGTATATTCAGGACAGGTGTCTATAAGGCAGGGTTTCGCATTTGTAACTATGTGGACAATTCGCTTTGTGTCATCCATCCAGATAATGTCCAGAGGTATCTTCACATTCTTCATCCAGAAGCTCCAGAAGTCGTGCCTGGGGAAAAGAAACAGCATGCCAGTGCCTTTTGGCAATCTGTCACGAAACATCAAACCTGTCGCCCATTCTTCAGGCGTTATTGCGATCTCAACAAGGATACAACTGCCACGTTCGTTGCAGATATTAATGGGCGGCAATTTATCATGCTGGGCTGATTGTGCCTGAGCATTCAGGGCTAAAACCAACAAGACGATAAGCGTAACAAGAAATGACTTGCTTAAAAATCTACCAATTATTGTATGACTTTTCCATCTTTCCAACAGTCTTTCCACCCCTGCAAATCAGAAAATAGTTTCTTTATACTGCAATTTCACTATCAACAAAGAGTAAATCTTTACAGCCTTTCTTTACCCCCCCCCTTTTGTTAAGGGGGAATAGGAAAAGAGGGCTCCTTTAGTCAAATAACAAGAATTAGTCCAAAATAGGCGATAGAAGTTTAACATTGGGAGCGAAAGGGGAGCAATCTCGCCTTTTCTGATGAGATTGCAACGCACCCTCTGGATGCTCGCAATAGCAGATAAATCAATGGGTTTACCGTTCTATCTCGATTTCTGATTCGACTCTTTGGGCTTGATATTTATAGATTTTATTGCTAATATTGGAAATAATTATTCCAAATATGGACTTAAAATGGAAACAATAAGAAGATTTCTTAAGGCAGGGAAACAGAATTTTTTCCTGTTGGGTCCAAGAGGCACAGGAAAATCAACTTTTATCAAAAGTGAGTTTCCTGAAGCGTTATATGTGGACCTTCTGCTGCCTGATGTCTTCAGAAATTATTCAGCGTATCCTGAAAGGCTTCGGGAGGCTGTCCACGCAAAGAAAGGCAACAAGACAATCCTTATAGACGAGGTGCAGAAGGCGCCGGAACTTCTTGAGGTTGTGCACAGCCTCATTGAAGAAAAACTTGGCTTTCATTTTATACTCACTGGTTCGAGCGCGCGAAAGCTGAGAAAAGCCGGTGTGAATCTGCTTGCTGGCCGAGTTCTCATGAAACATATGCATCCTTTTATTGCTGCCGAACTTAAGGAGTTGTTTGATCTCGAGACAGCTCTACAAATTGGGACGATACCCCTTGTTCTTAACAGCAGTGACCCAAAAGCAACCCTTCAGGCTTATGTCGATCTTTATCTCAGGGAAGAGGTGCAGATGGATGGGCTCACGAGAAACATAGGAAACTTCTCACGTTTTCTCGAGACTGTAAGTTTTTCTCATGGTGCAGTACTCAATGTCAGCAATGTGGCGCGAGAATGCAGGATAGAACGCAAGGTTGTGGAGGGGTATATAGGTATCCTTGAAGACCTTCTTTTAGCCTATAGAATACCAGTGTTCACAAGAAGAGCTAAACGCGCAATCACTGCGCATCCTAAGTTCTTCTTCTTCGACGCTGGGATATACAATATTTTGCGTCCCTCGGGCATCATTGACCGTCCTGAAGAAAAATCAGGGGCTGCACTTGAAGGCATTGTTGCCCAGCATCTAAAAGCATGGCTGGAATATCGTCATCCTGGATGTAGTCTCTATCATTGGCGCACCATTTCGAGTTCTGAAGTTGATTTTGTTGTTTATGGAAAAGACCTTTTCTGGGCATTAGAGGTGAAGAACTCGACAGTCATACATCCTAATGACTTAAGACCACTGAAAGCCTTTGGAGAAGATTATCCCGAAGCAAAGAGGTTTTTCCTTTATCGTGGGGGGGAAAGGCTTTTAAGAGGCGACATCTCTGTAGAACCAGTTGCCGACTTTCTCCATAGTCTGACATAGGAATAAGGTTATGTTTATTCCTTGCGGGCTTAAAACTTGCGCTTACGCCTTGTAAGTGTGGTTAGCCTTGAAGAAAAAGCTACTTTATTGATGTTTTTTCCTGTTTTACGCGCTCGTGGAGCCAGACTTTTATCAATGCGCCTCTGTCAACGCCTATTCTTTCGCGGATATTGTCTATCTCGTTTACCAGAGACTCGGCTATGTCCAGTGTTAGGCGCACTTTTTTGCCATGACGAATTACCTTTGCCTTTGATACACATCTATCAAGTCATGTGTGTCTTCGCCGGCATCGAATCGTCTTTCAAACTCAGATGCACTTTTAGCAAATTTCTTCTTTGCCATATAATTCAGCCTCCTTTTTTCTTGTTCGAATCACAGAAATTATTCTAATAGCACTGCTTCGCACTGTATATACAGCAGTCCATAGTTTCCCGTAAAGTTTGGCAATTATGATGCTTCTTTTCTCAACAGGATGAGGGACAACAATTTCAATCCTTCTTTTATCAAGCCGGAGATTTTTTGCCGTCTCAAGATCAATTCAATGTTTTTCCTTGTTTGCTTTGCTTTTGGCGTCGTCCCAAAGAAATTCCATAAACTAATTACACAGTATTTGATTAAATTTTGGACAAAATAGGTTTAATGGTTGAAAAGATGGGGTTTTTAATTAAAAGGTAAGATTGCTTCGTCACTTCGTTCCTCGCAATGACAAACACTTGGACACACGCTCAGGACAGGCTCACCCTTCGACAAGCTCATGTCACCCTGAGCCTGTCGAAGGGCTTGTCCTGAGTTTATCGAAGGGTGTTATGACCCTTGCACATCGTAAGTGCAATTATATACTTTTGGATACCCTCAAAAGTATGTATTGATATTTTTTTCTCGAGTTATATAATTAGAGTATAAGTTTTCGATTTTGTTAAAACCAAACCCATCGTGAGGTGGGGGGCGGAAAGCTCAGGGTCTTCTTAATGGAGTGGAGACAGCCGGGTTGCCAAAATCAGTTTGGCAGCTCGGCTTTTTTATTAAGAAATATTCGGTATTTAAAAAAAGTTTATGAACCTTCAATGTAGTATTTTAAGGGGGTGAGATAGAAAAAAGTAAGACAAATCTGGGGTAATGGTAAGAGATTGCTTCGGGGCGAGCCCTTCTCAATGACGAAATAGACGGATAAATCATTATTGGGCGCCACAGGTGAAGGAAACTCAAAGTTTTTAATTGGTGAATTAGTCGTAAAAAAATCAAAAGGAGGTAATTTATGAGTAAGAGATTTTTTCAAACCGCGGCAGTAGTTATAGCGCTACTGATTTTTGGATTGGCAAGTGCTATGGCGGCTAATCCAGTTGTTTATGATAATTGGAAGTCAGGTAATGCCGTTTTTGAGTGCGGACAGATAGGAACCTATAGCTGTGCATATAAGATTGAGGGATATGACCCTGTTCCTGCAAATGGCACTTATAGCAATGTAGGAGATGGAGTAGGTTGTGATTCACCAACAAACATTACAATCTCAAATAGCAATGGAAAGACTTTCGATTGGTCAGCCTCGCCGAACCCAATTGGAGCTGTAATCGTTAAGGCAGGAAGAGGAGCTAATGTATGGTTTTATAATCCACAGTCTTATGAAGATACTGGGCTTTATGCCTACCAAGACAAAGACATCAGCCATGTAACCTTTTGCTGGAATAAAGAAGAGCCTCCTCCGCCTCCTCCGCAAGGTGTTTTGGAAGTAATCAAATTTTATGATGCTAATGCAGACGGCACAGAGGACCCCACTGAATCACGCATAACTAGATGGCAGATTAACGTTGACGGAGTATGTGATTTTACTCCTTATACTGCTAACGTTGCCCCTGGTACATATGAGGTGACAGAAGATACCCCGATAGAGTCAAATTGGATGCATACAACAGATATTGAATTTGATGCTGTGGTTGCGGCGGGTTATACAACTACTGTGAAGTTTGGCAATCTATGCCTTGGGGCTGGCGGCGGCAAAACATTGGGTTTCTGGTCAAATAAAAATGGATACAATGTAATGTATGACGGCGAAAGTATAGAGCCAGAACTGGGATTATTGAGCAGTTACAATCTTAGAAATGGCAGTGGAGCCGACTTCAACCCAACAACCTATACTCAATTCCGTTCATGGCTCCTGAGCGCCAGCGCCACTAATATGGCGTATATGCTCTCTGCGCAGCTTTCTGCTATGGTATTGAACGTTGAGGCTGGTTTTGTAAGTGGGAGCGCCCTTGTGTATGCACCTTCCTGCGGTAATACAGGCGTAGGAAGCAATTTTATTTGGATTGCAGACCTCATGGCTGCTGCAAATGCCTCTTTAGGTGCTAACGGAGTTACGGTAGCTCCAAGCCCTGAACGCACATATCAGGAATGCCTGAAGAATGCCCTTGATTGGGCAAATAACAATAAGAATTTCGTTCAGCCAGAACCCTGCCCATTCAGCTTCTACCCTGTTTGCACCGTAGATTAATAAGGCTTTAACGAAATAAATTTTCAAAAGAAGAGGCGTCCTTAAAGGACGCCTCTTCTTTATATTATTATTTTACTACTTTCACAATCTGCGAGAATCCCACATTTTCTGAAGCATCATAAGCTTTTGCTTGTAGGGTGTGAGTTCCCTTGGCGAAGCTTCTTGTATTCCACTTGAGATTAAAGGGTGCTGTGAATGATGTATCCGTTAATACTCCATTAATATACAGCTCAACCTTTGTAACCTTGATGTTGTCCGATGCGCTAACTGTTACTGATACGGTATTTTTTACTACTGCCCCGTCTTTTGGAGATGTAATGGATATCGTTGGGGGTATAGTATCTTGCACATTGTTAACTACTACTGATATTGTAGCAGTTGAGCTGTTTTCTGCGCCGTCAGTGGCAACTGCCTGCAGGGTATAGCTTCCATTTGCAACTTTAGTGGTATCCCATTCGAAATTATATGGTGAAACACTGGATACTCCATGCAAAACTCCATTAATAAAAAGCTTTACGGAATTAACCTTTATGTTGTCAGTAGCGCTGACTTGAATATTAAGTAGTCCACTAACAACCGAGCCATTATCAGGCTTTGTAAAACCCACTGAAGGTGGTATGGCGTCAACATCGCCAGTTGTGCCTAAAGCTAATTCCACTGCTTTTTTGGTATTCCCCCTGCCCCAACCGTAAACAGGGTCCCAGCCAGCAGTGCCAAGGTCGTCAGCCGACTTCTTTATTATTTCCTGCACCTGAAAACCAGTAAGAGTTGGGTTAGCCGATATGACAAGTGCAGCTATACCAGCTACTATTGGTGCAGAGAAAGATGTCCCAGATACAGAATTGTAGTAATAGCCATCTTTTGGTATAGTCGTTGTAAAGATGCTTACGCCAGGAGCCGAAACATCTATAATATTTCCAGAGTTGCTAAAATTGGCAGGGGCATCACTATCATTTGTGGCTGAAACCGTTAGGACGTAGGGATTATCGGAATTTGATATGAATGTGCTCTGGTTTCCTGCACTGATTGTTACAACCCCCCCCTTTCCTGAAAGTATTTGGCTGCGTTAGCAACAGTTGAGCTTTCGCTCATCCTGTAGCTGATGTTGGCTACCCTTGCGCCCCTGTCTGCTGACCATATCAAGCCATTAGCTGCAGCAGAATAAGTGGCGTAACCTTGTGCATCTCCTATTCGTATAGGCATTATCATACAATCCCATGCCAGTGATGCAACACCTATAAAGTTATTTGTATATGCAGCGACAGTCCCAGCCACAGCCGTTCCATGTCCGAGCAAATCCATTGTATCGCCATTGTTGTTGTAAAAATTCCAGCCAGGAATTATTTTATTTGTGAGGTCAGGATGTGTGCTATCAACTCCAGTATCAAGAATGGCTACAATCACAGTATTACTCCCCTTAGTATATGACCAGGCATAAGGTGCTGATATCTTGCTTAGATGCCACTGCTTGGCATACCAAGGATCGTTGGGAGTCATGAAATCCGGCGAAACAATCATGTCTATCTCAGCAAACTCCACTTCAGAATAATTCTTAAATACATTTACATAAGCTTTTTCATTCACATTGGCAGGCAGTTCAACTATGTGAACACCAATAGGGGATATTTTCCCTTTGGATGTAGAGTTTGTTTCAGCAAGTATCTTATCAATCCGCTCTTTGGGTTGATTATCCTTGAATTTCACAAGTAATTTACCGGTATGGGCGGGCATCTCTTTGCCCTGCGGCGTTGTCCAGATAGTTGGCGCCTCTTGCTGAGCAGCCTGGGCATATGAACCGGTTATTGACAAAAAGATACAAAGCAAGACTACTAATAGCCCTGATGTATAAGCCCATAACTTTAAAAGGTTTTTTATATTCATCATCCACCTCCGAGTGTATTTCTTTACTGTCTTGAAACAGCCTCACCAAAGGTGGATGCTGTTTCTTCGGCAACCCGGCTATCCTAAGTTTTTCTTAGGACCCGTGGCTTTGCGTCCCACAGTTACCTGTGGTTTGCCCTTTCGGAAACTTTTGTATCTGTTAATTTAAGAATAACCTTTTTCGAATAAAGGCAGTGTGACTGTAATCACAAAAATTAAAGATTTTTTATGTCCCTACACTTGCACTTACGACACCCAAAAAATTTACAACCCCCTTTATCCCCTTTTTTAAGGGGGAATATTTGGGGAGAGCTCTTTATAAGAGGCTCTAAAATAGAGATAGGATCATAAACCTGTTGATTTACAGGTCATTGCGAGAACCCGTAGGGTTCGTGGCAATCTTATCAGAAAAGGCGAGATTACTTCGCTCTGGTTCGCAACGACGAGGTGCCTACCGCTATTTCAGGGGCTAAAATTTAGACTGGAAAAAATAAAAAAACTCTGTTAAAATTACTACTTCATTTGTTAGGGGTGTAGTTTATGACAGGTCAGACTGCAATTGTTACGGGAGGCGGACGCGGGATTGGCAAAGCCATCTCAATAGCCCTTGCGAAAAAAGGTGTCAATGTAGTAGTAGTCGGAACAAATATTGACATAGCCTCACAAACTGCTCAGGAACTTAGCGGGCTTGGCGTAAAAAGTATAGCGGTCAAGGCGGATGTCTCTCAGGCTGATGATGTGAAAAATATTTTTGAAAAAACCCTCAGCGAGTTTGGCAGGGTAGAAATCCTTGTCAATAATGCTGGCATTACAAGGGATTCCCTTCTTATCAGGATGAAGGATGAAGACTGGGATTCCGTACTGAACGTTAATTTAAAGGGCACATTCCTCTGCACAAGGGAAGCTGTCAAGATAATGATTAAGCAAAAATATGGCAGGATTATAAATATTTCTTCTATCGTGGCATTTATGGGTAATCCCGGGCAGGCAAACTACAGCGCTTCTAAAGCTGGCATAGTTGGTTTGACTAAAACTGTTGCCAGGGAGTACGCCAACAGAGGTATAACAGTAAACGCCATCGCCCCGGGTTTTATAACCACTGCTATGACAGAAACAATTCCAGAAAATATCAAAAATGATATGCTCAAGGTTATACCTATGAATCGCTTTGGAACTACAGATGATATTGCCCACGGGGTTGTTTTTTTAGCTTCACCTGATGCAGGATATATAACAGGTCAACTTTTGCACATAAACGGTGGGATGTATATGTAGTCTGTTGCTGAAAATTTTTTTCGCGAATTCTATCACAGACTTTAACTTAGGAGGAAGATAATGGTAGAGGATAAAGTAAAGGAGATTATATCAAAGCAACTGGGAGTTGACCAGTCTGCTATAACACCTGATGTTTCTTTCATTGAGGATTTGGGTGCCGATTCTCTTGATACCGTTGAACTTGTCATGGCTTTTGAAGAGGCTTTCAACATCGAAATCCCTGATGAAGATGCTGAAAAGATCAGCAGAGTAAAAGATGCAATAGACTATATCAATAACAAAGTAAATGCTTAACAACAAGAGAGTAGTAATAACAGGTCTGGGTATCGTCTGCCCTATCGGTATAGGTGTAGATGAAGCATGGAAGGCTGCCGTTGAAGGCAAATCGGGCATAGTCCCAATTACTCAATTTGATGCATCTCTGCTACCTGTAAGAATAGCCGGCGAAGTTAAAGGTTTTGATCCAGCCCCTTACATTGAATATAAAGAAATTAAGAAAATGGACAGGTTCATTCACTTCGCCATTGCAGCTTCAGACATGGCGCTGAAAGACTCTGGTTTCAAGATAACAGATGAAAATGCTGAAAGGGTCGGGGTAGTAATTGGTTCAGGCATGGGAGGTCTTCCGGCTATCGAGCACTATCACAGGATTTATCTCGAAAAAGGGCACAAAAGGATATCCCCTTTCTTTATACCGATGATTATTATAAACCTCGCATCGGGAAATGTTTCCATTAGGTTCGGGGCTAAAGGTCCTAATTCGTCCGTTGTCACTGCTTGTGCCACAGGGAACCACGCCATTGGCGACGCATACGAGATAATCAAGAGAGGCGATGCCGATGCAATGATTGCAGGGGGTGCTGAGTCCTGTATTACACACCTTGGCATCGCAGGCTTTTGTGCTGTAAAGGCGCTGTCGGTGAGAAACGATGAGCCCGAAAAGGCAAGCAGGCCTTTTGATATAGATAGAGATGGTTTTGTAATGGGCGAAGGCGCTGGCGTGCTGATACTCGAATCCCTTGAGAGCGCTCTTTCGAGAAATGCAAAGATATATGCGGAGCTTATCGGCTACGGCATGTCGAGTGATGCTTATCACATAACAGCACCTGCGCCACAAGGCGAAGGTGCAGCAAGATGCATGAAGATGGCGCTGAAGAAAGCAGGGATTGAGCCTGAAAAAATAGATTACATCAACGCCCATGGAACTTCAACAAAATACGGCGATGAACTCGAGTCTGCTGCTGTAAAAACTATTTTTGGCGAGCACGCATATAAACTCTGCATGAGCTCGACGAAATCTATGATAGGTCACTTACTAGGCGCTGCCGGCGGAGTTGAGGCAGTTTATACCGTTCTCAGCATCTATCACAACATCGCCCTGCCCACAATAAATCTCGAAAATCCGGATCCTGAATGCGACTTAGATTATGTCGCTAATAAATCCCGCCATATGGAAATAGAATATGCCATGTCGAATTCTTTCGGTTTCGGTGGAACAAATGCATGTCTCATCTTTAAAAAATACAGGGGAACTTGAGAAGTCTCTCGGGTATTTCTTCAAAAACAAAAGTCTGCTCAGAGAGGCACTTACCCACAGGTCTTATCATCACGAGAATCCCGAAGAAGTTAACGACTTCAACGAGAGGCTCGAATTTTTAGGGGATGCCGTTATAGGACTCGCTGTGTCTCACATACTCTTTTCAGACGAATCTCGTCTTAGCGAAGCAAATATGTCTAAAATGAAATCCTATCTAGTGAACGAATCCATACTTTTTGAGATAGCCTCAAATATAGCATTAGGCGAACATCTAAAGCTCGGCAAAGGCGAAGAATTAACAGGGGGCAGAACTAAAAAGTCTTTGCTCTCAAATGCCATGGAGGCACTCTTCGGGGCTGTCTTTCTGGACAGTGATTATAATACAGCGAAATCACTATTTTTACGATTATACTCCCA
The DNA here is from genome assembly GCA_036781645.1 of Dissulfurispiraceae bacterium. Taxonomy (GTDB): domain Bacteria; phylum Nitrospirota; class Thermodesulfovibrionia; order Thermodesulfovibrionales; family Dissulfurispiraceae; genus DYHD01. Next base: position 70,863 of record DAIQAO010000001.1, on the reverse strand, counting down.
AAAACTTCCTGCTGTAATCTCCAAAAAAGAAGGCTACGATTTCAAGAGCGAATTACAGGAGAAAATACAAAGTATTTACGGCTTCCTCCCTGAATACAGAATCACCAAGGAGGAAGGGGAGGAACATAAAAAGGTTTTCACTGCTGAGGTATATATAAACGGTTTGCTCTACGGAACCGCCACGGGCAGAAGCAAAAAAGAGGCTCAAATGCTCGCTGCAAAAGAAGCCCTCACCAGATTATAGATAATGGACAAAAAGGTTGCCTCGTGGTGCCTTTATGACTTTGCCAATTCAAGCTATTCTGCTGTAATTGCCGCCGTCATATTTCCTGTTTACTATACTAATGTCATCGTTGGAAATGAATATGGACATGGCGACCTCTGGTGGGGCAGGGCAATAGCCCTGAGTATGGCTATTGTTGCGATTACCTCTCCTTTTTTAGGTGGTATAGCGGATTTTCTCAGGGTCAGAAAAGGACTCCTTATTGTCTATACCCTTCTTTGTGTAACTTCTGTAGCATCATTCAGTTTCCTGCAAAAAGATATGGTGATGACAGGATTCTTTCTGATTGTCTTAGCCAATATAGGCCTTGAAGGGGGAATCGTATTCTATAACTCTTTTCTCACGGAAATAGCCCGACCATCCCATCATGGCAGGGTCTCTGCCTGGGGTTTTGGTATTGGTTATGTCGGCTCTATAATCTCACTTTTAATCGCCCTCCTTTTAATCAGACATGATTATATTATGCTTGTCTGGCCCATGGTAGCTCTTTTTTTCTTAATCTTCTCTCTTCCTGCTTTTATTTATCTGCCCGCAGATGGAAAGGCTGTAGGCGGAATCTGGGGGGCAGCCTTTTCGGGATTTAAGCATACCCTTGATAAGCTCAAAATAATGATTAAAAACAAAGTCCAGAGAAGGTTTCTTTGTGCATACTTGCTTTATGAAGACGGGGTGAGCACGGTCATTGTGTTTTCGAGCATCTTTGCAGCTACCACTTTGGGTTTTAGGGCAGAAGAGCTCATTTTAATGTATGTGCTGGTTCAAATTACAGCGCTCTCAGGTTCATTTCTCCTGGCGCGTCCGATTGATCTCTGGGGACCTAAGAAAGTATTGATCATATCCCTCATGCTGTGGATAGCGGTCTCGGTAGGGGCGTATTTTGTTCACAATAAAATATATTTTCTATTAATAGCTTCATTAGCGGGCTTTGGGCTCGGAAGCCTCCAGGCAGCCTCAAGGGCTCTTTATGCAAAATTCATCCCCATTGGTCAGGAATCGGGCTATTTCGGGGTATATTCCTTTGTCGGGAAATCGTCTGCGATTATAGGACCCCTGATTTTCGGGATTTTATCCTCTGAGCTTGGCAGTCAAAGGCCTGCAATACTTTCTGTCTCACTATTTTTTATTGCCGGACTGATTTTGCTTAGGACAGTTGAGGTGAAAAGGTCATATGAATAACCTTTTTCTTATCAAACAAAGTCTTGATAAGCTCTATAATGAATATAACTTCAGGGAGCGCCTGAGCTATGACCCTATAGAGTTTCCGCATAAATTCACCGAACCTGAGGATGTCGAAGTGGTGGGGTTTATAGCTTCTTCATTCGCATACGGCAGGATAGATTTGTTTAAGGCTGTGATTGAGAGAATATTAAAGATAATGGGCAAAAAACCGTATGATTTTTTAATAAATCTCGACATTCACCATTACAGAAATCTTTTTGCGGGCATCAATTACAGATTTAGCAGCAATGATGATATAACGGCTTTTATTTTTGTCCTCCACAAGGTCCTTAGAGAATACGGCAGACTTGAGAATTTGTTTAAATGCAATTATAGCAGGGATGATGAAAATATTGGAAAGGCTTTGACAGCTTTCGTCAATGCCTTTCTTAATATCAAAAATAAAGGTGTGAGAAGGCGATCAGGCGGTTTTCTGCACTTCTTTCCATCACCCGAGAAAGGGAGCGCCTGCAAAAGATTAAATCTCTTTCTGAGGTGGATGGTTAGGGATAAGGATATAGATATGGGAATATGGAAGGGGATCCCAAAAAATAAACTTGTCATCCCCCTTGACATACACATAGCAAGGATATCAAGGTGTCTTGGTTTTACCCGAAGAAAGTCGGCAGACTGGTTTGCGGCGGTTGAGATAACGGAATCCTTGAGGTCTTTTGATAGTGAAGACCCTTTGAAATATGACTTTGCCCTCTGTCATCAGGGCGTCACAAAAGTCTGCAGCGAGTTGAGGTGTAAAGAATGCAGTTTGTTTACTCATAAATTGTGACAGTAAGGGCTGATTTATAGGTTATTGCAATAACCCGAAGGGTGCGAAGCAATGCCAGCAAGAGATTTGCCTAAATCTGTCATGGTGAGCCTGTCGAACCATAACACCTTATAAGTGATTTGCCCCTTCGACCCTTAGCACTTCGGCAAGCTCACCCTTTTTTAGTTCCTCGCAATGACTGCCGTCTATCGCAGTTTTTGGGTTTACTGAAAAGCTGTAATTTTTCATGCAAAATTAGTTATTATTGATAGTCATAACAGTAAAACACAAATCCAGCGATAATTATGCTAACGCCTTATACAGCCTGTCATTGCGAGCAACCGAAGGGTGCGTGGCAATCTCATTTAAAAAGGCGAGATTGCTTCCCCTTCGACAAGTTCAGGGTCGCAATGACAAATTTTATCACTGAATCTCGGTAGAATATGTGTTTGTTGATAGCTTTAGTTAACTCTTCGGCTTTTGATATCATCCTGATCATTCGACATGCAATGTCATCCTTCGACAGCCTCAGGATGACATGATAAATCGAAGGGCTAGGGGTGACAAAAAACGAATTATTAATCAAATTCTTAAATACAATTCACGGAGGCAGGAATGATACCACGATATACCCGTCAGGAAATGGGAAAACTCTGGGATCAGCAAAACAGATTTCAAAAATGGTTGGATGTAGAAATAGCCGTATGTGAGGCATGGGCTGAAATGGGCGAAATACCCGAAGAAGCCCTTAAAATCATAAAGGAAAAAGCTGGCTTCAACATAGCAAGAATTGACGAAATAGAAAAAACTGTCAAACATGAAGTTATAGCATTTCTTGCGTCTGTTTGCGAGCTTGTGGGACCAGAGGCACGCTACATACACAAAGGATTAACATCCTATGATATTGTTGATACTGCGCTTTCCCTGCTTTTGAGAGAATCGGCTGATATTATCATAGAAGACCTTAAAAAACTTCTCGTCATACTCAAGGATAAGGCTTTCCAATACAAAAATACACCTTGCATTGGAAGGAGTCACGGAGTTCACGCAGAACCCATGACCTTTGGCTTAAAGTTTGCCCTTTGGCATGAAGATATTAGAAGGGCTCTCGAAAGGATGCAAAGGGCAAAAGAAGTTGTCAGCGTAGGCAAGATTTCTGGAACAGTCGGAACCTTTTCTAACACACCTCCTGAACTTGAAGAAAGGGTGTGCAAAAAACTTAAACTTATACCCGAACTGGTTGCCACACAGGTCATACAGAGAGACAGACATGCCGAATATATGACAACCTTAGCCCTTATTGCTGCAAATGTTGAAAAAATCTCTGTGGAGATAAGGCATCTCCAACGAACAGAGGTGCTCGAAGTTGAAGAACCTTTTACCACAGGGCAAAAGGGTTCATCAGCTATGCCTCACAAAAGAAATCCTGTAGGGACAGAGAATCTTTCAGGGCTCGCAAGGGTTGTAAGGGCAAACGCAATAGCCGCCCTTGAGAATATCGTCCTATGGCATGAAAGGGATATCTCACATTCGTCAGTAGAGAGGATTATTATACCTGACAGTATTATAGTCGTAGATTATATGCTTAACAGGCTTGCCGACTTACTGAAAGACCTTGTGGTCTATCCCGAAAAAATGCTCTCTAATATCCAGAAGAGTTATGGATTATACAATTCCCAAAGGGTCATGCTCGCCCTCATAGATAAAGGACTGTCAAGAGAATCTGCCTATGAACTGACTCAGAAGAAGGCTATGGAAAGCTGGAATACGGGAACGAGTTTCATAGACCTCCTTCTTGGGGATAAAAAAATACGGGAATATCTCTCGGAAGAAGATATAAGGGAAATCTTCGATTTCAAGTATTACTTGAGAAACATTGATTACATTTATAATAGAGTCTTTGGTGGAGACCAATAATTTAAAGTCATATAAAAAAATATTAACCAAAGCCGCTTGCTTTTTCATCGTTATGCTCATGTTATCAGGCTGCGGTTATTCAGTCCAAAAGAGGTCTAATTTACCTTTCGGCGAGGTATATATAGGCAAAATAAATAATAATATCTTTGAACCTAAATTGCAGGATAAACTATACAGAATGATTGTAGAAACCCTTGTCGAATATGGTTTTGAGATAACTCCTGCTTCAAGATATAGACTGGAAGCAGATATAAAAAAATTCGATATAAAAACTATCTCCGAAAAGGATCTGATAACCACAGAATATCTTTTGCTACTTTCTTGTGATTTCAGGCTGATTGATACCCATACTAACAAAGTGCTGAGGATTGAAGGCATTTCCGATCCCTTTACAAAATACTTTATTGCCAAGGGAAAACTCGAAAATATCCTTGCTCAAAAGGAAATAGTTACTGAATCTTCTATGAAGGATATATCCAGAGAGTTAATAAGATATTTAATTCGTGAATCTTCCTCGAGAAAATGAGTCTTAAGAATTTCTATAATGAACTTTCTAAGGGTTTCCCATCGCCTGTATATCTAATCTCATCCATGGATGATTATTTATTATACGAATGCCAGGCTCTTATTAAAGAAAATATAGGGGCGTTGGACCCACTGAATTTCAGTTTGCATGACCTCGACACCTCAGATGGGGGAGCTTCTGTTAAGGAAATCGTAGCTGAGCTAAACACCCTACCCTTTTTTGGGCAAAAAAGAACGGTCATTCTAAAAAACCTTCAGAAAATTCCCAAAAAAGATATAAAAAAACTCGCTGAGTATATAGTAAATCCTTCGGATTTCACTCTCCTTATAATGCTTTCCACCGGTGAATACAAGAAGATTTTTGAGAGCCAAACCCTCAAAAAAATCAAGATAATATCCATACAAATGGATAATTTACCATTATGGATACAGGAAAAAGCTAAAAGGAAGGGTATAGAAATTTCCCCAGAAGCCATTGAGTGTCTTATAGGAACTGCTGGAGATGACCTGTGTATGCTCAATTCAGAGATAGAAAAACTCTCTCTGCTGGGTAAAAAGAGTATTGATATAGCTGATATAAAAGATATTGTCTACGGAGGAATTGAATTCAGCGCCTTTGATCTTGCAAAGGCTCTCCAAAGAAGAGATGAAAAATCCATATTCAGGATTTATGAGTGTCTCCAGAAAAATACAGACCCTAATGTCATTCTGGGAGCGCTAAACTGGCATTACAGGAATCAGTATGATAGGGCAGGACAGGATACAAAATTAAAATACAATGATATCTTCAGGCTTATTCACGAAGCAGATGTAGCTCAAAAAAGCTCATCACCTAATGCAGTGGAAACCCTTCTTATCAAGATACTTCAGCTTGAGCGGAAGGTTCAGAAACAGGTTCCTTGGACTTCAAGGCATTAAACTTTTTGGCAATACGAGATATTTTTCTTGAGGCTGTATTTTTATGTATTACATTTTTAGATGCCGCACTCCTGATAACCTTTTCGGTCTCTCTAAAGATTGAATTTGCTGCTTCTCTATTCTGGCTCTGCAAAGCCAAGGTGAGTTTGGTGATTTGAGTCTTGATTTTTGTCTTTACTGCTTGATTACTTAATCTCTTCTTCTCAGACTGTCTGACTCTTTTGAGAGATGAAAGGTTTTTTTTGGGTGCTGTTTTTGCCGGCAATTTTGTCCTCCAGAAATATAGATATTTATACTTTATTATTTAAAAACTATCTAAAAATGAATAGAAATTGTAGCATAACCAATCTTTTAAAATCAAATTAATTAAGTAATCTCAAAAATAGCGATAAATGGGGCTACAACACCCTTGAGCAATGATTTTACTTTTTGAGGGTTTTGCCGAGTTTTCTCTCTACCGATGCCACCTTTTGATTGATCCTGTCAGATGCCCCCTTTCTGTCATCTACGCTTATTGAAATGAGAACTCTTTCTTCAGTTTTAAGTAGTTCTTGTCTGCATCTGTTTATCAACCCCATTATCTCTTCCCATTCACCCTCGATAACTGTCCCCATAGGATTTATTTTATAAGGCAATCCGCTATCATCTATAATTTTAAGAACAATCGCCAGCTTATCACTGATACTGCTTCCTGCACCTAATGGCACGATACTGAATTGAGTTAGCATTACACACCTCTACGAATAAAAAAGGGCGGCAGAATAGCCGCCCTTGGGATAATAAAAAACTATTTTACTGCATCCTTCAATGATTTGCCCGCTGTAAACTTGGGAACTTTTGTTGCCGGTATCTTGATTTCCTCCCCAGTCCTTGGGTTGCGGCCCTTTCTTGCCTTTCTCTTGCTTACAGAAAAGGTCCCGAATCCAACAAGGGTAACCTTCTGACCTTTCTTGAGGGCTGCCTTAACGCTATCGATTGTGGCATCCAGTGCTTTAGCTGCATCAGCCTTCGTAATACTGGCTGCAGAGGCAACCTTGTCAATAAGCTCTGCCTTTGTCATGACTTTACTCCTCCTTTTTTAGTGAAAATGTTGATGATAAAAGACTTTTATAAACGATACCAAGAAGAAACATATTTGTCAAGATAAATTTTAAGTCTAAAAAAAATTATCTCCTTACATTCAGGATACCATCTATCCTTTTTATCTTATTCAATATGTCTGAAAGCTGTTTCAAGTCTTTAATTTCAAGTATCAATTCTATTATTGCTCTTTTATCATGCGTGGAGGTGGCTTTAATATATGCGATATTCACATTAACGGCAGAAATGGAGGCGCTGAGCTCAGCAAGGATACCAGGTTTATCCAGAGACTCGATGGATAATTTTGCAGGACATGTAGTATCGCCGTCCTGCGACCATTCAACATCGATAAGCCTTTCTGCATTAAGAGCCAGTCTTTCAAGATTCGTGCAGTTTTTCCTGTGTATTGTTACGCCCTTACCTTTTGTAATAAAACCTGTCACATTATCGCCCGGAACAGGAAAGCAGCATTTGGCTATGTGGTAAAGGACATTATCTATTCCTTTAATTTTTACAATCCCCTTGTCGGTCTTTGGAGGTTTTGCTAACCTTGGGGCAACTTCTGGCTCTATTTTTTCAGGAATAAGCCTATTTACAACCTGATGAGCCGAAAGTTTTCCAAATCCTACAATTACATATAAATCCTCAAGGGATTGAATGCCAAAAGACTTTAAGACCTCTTCCATCTTTTTTGATTTAATTATCGATAGTGGTAGGGAATGTCTTCTAAGTTCTTCTTCTATCAATTTGGTGCCAAGGTCTATACCCTTCTTTCTCTCTTCATTTCGGATCCATTGCTTTATCTTGCTCTTCGCCCTCTGTGTTACGACATACTTGAGCCAGTCTTTGGAGGGGGTCTGCGATGCGGCTGTTATAATCTCTACTACATCACCGCTATTGAGCTTTTGCCTCAGAGGAACTATCCTTCCGTTTACTTTGGCACCTATACATTTATTACCTACTTCTGTATGTATGCTATAAGCAAAATCAATAGAGGTTGAACCGACAGGCAGTTCCTTTATGTCCCCTCTGGGCGTAAAAATATAAACTGTTTCGGGTATGACCTCTCCCTTGACAGCTTCAAGGAATTCCTTTGCATCTGATATCTCCCTTATTAAATCCCTCAGCCACGCAACATATTTTGCATTCTTGGAATCAAGGGTATCTTTCTCTTTATATCTCCAGTGAGCAGCTATACCTTCTTCTGCTATCAGGTCCATTTCCTGAGTTCTTATCTGGAACTCCATTTGGTATCCTGAAGGGCCAATAACTGTTGTATGGAGCGATTGGTACATATTTGATTTTGGGAGGCTTATAAAGTCTTTGAACCTTCCGGGTATGTGGGGCCATAAGGAATGGATAATGCTGAGTATCTCATAGCAATGGGTAACGGTATCGGTTATGATTCGCATGCCTATTATGTCATAAACCTGCTCAAAAGGTATTTTTTGTTTAATTATTTTTTTGTAAATGCTGTAGTAATTTTTGACCCTGCTTTTTATCGTTGCCTGAATTCCTGCCGCTTCAAGTTTTTTATTAATACTCTCTTTTACTAAATCAATATATTTTTCGTGAGCCTCTACATATGTAGCAACTTTGTTATGCAACTCTCCATAAAATTCGGGCATAAGAACCTTGAAGCATAGATCCTCAAATTCTACCCTTAGCCAGTTGATTCCAAGCCTGTTAGCAAGAGGTGCATATATATCGAGGGTTTCTCTGGCAATCCTTTGTTGCTTTTCTTCAGAGAGAAACTCGAGGGTTCTCATATTGTGTAAGCGATCTGCAAATTTGATTAGTATCACCCTGACATCTTTGGACATAGCAAGAAACATCTTTCGGAAGTTTTCAGCCTGGGCGTCTTCCTTAGTCTTAAGCTCCACTTTACTCAATTTTGTAACTGCTTCAACGAGAAATGCTACATCATTGCCGAACATGTCCTTGATATCGTTAATAGACATCTCGGAGTCTTCAATTGTATCGTGCAGAAGACCGACAGCTATAGTTATGGAATCGAGGTGCATGTCTGCAAGAATGTTAGCCACAGCTAGAGGATGGGATATATATGGTGAGCCCTCAATTCTTTTCTGAGCACAGTGAGCCTCCCTCGAGAAAATATATGCGCGCTTTATGCGGTCTATATTTGCGGATGGATTATGAGAAAGAATCTTCTCTATGAGTTCTTCGATAGTTACCACGCTGGTCATAATCAATTATAACTTTTTTAAAAACGTATATGATAGCAGGGAATGTGGGTATTACGAAAGTTGCATTAAATTCCTAAAATATGTGATAGACACATAACAAATTTAATTTATAAAAATCAGCTAATCTTTAGATGAACAAACTCTGTTATAATACTCAGACAGATACACGTAGCAAGCAAATTTCTACATGGCAGGATAATTCACGAATCACCTGAAATATTACAAAAATGGACAAATTAATTATTAGAGGAAATAAGAAACTAAAAGGTGAAGTCTCTATAAGCGGTTCAAAGAATGCCGCCTTACCCATCATTATCTCTTCTATTCTTGCCTCAAAGGAAAGCACATTTCAAAACATTCCTGGGCTCAGAGATATCACCACAACGGGTAATTTGCTCTCCTATCTCGGCGCCGATTTTTCATTCGATGCAGGAATTGTAAGAATCGATACTTCTTCTGTAAAAACCTTTGAGGCTCCTTACGACCTCGTTAAGACGATGCGGGCGTCCGTTCTTGTATTAGGACCTCTTCTTGCAAGATATGGCAGGGCAAAGGTCTCGCTGCCGGGTGGCTGCGCTATTGGTGAAAGACCTATTAATCTTCATTTAATGGGGCTCGAAAAGATGGGGGCCTCAATAATTCTTGATTCGGGATATGTTATCGCAAAGGCAAACCGCCTTAAGGGGGCAACTATTTATTTTGACCTTCCGAGTGTTACAGGGACAGAAAATATAATGATGGCCGCTTCTCTCGCAAAGGGCACTACAATAATCGAGAATGCCGCCCGTGAACCCGAGGTTGTTGACCTTGCGAATTGTCTTATTTCTATGGGTGCAAAGATAAGCGGTGCTGGTGAAAGCGTTATCGAGATTCAGGGCGTTGACGAACTTAACCCGGCAGATAATTATTCAGTAATCCCTGACAGGATTGAGGCAGGGACCTTCATGACGATTGCGGCTATTACTGGAAGCAGCCTTTTGCTTAAAAACTGCCGTTCAGACCATCTTGATTCCGTAATCTTGAAATTAACTGATTCCGGACTTAAATTTGAAAATACAGTAAAGGGATTAAGGGTAACATGCAGGGAAAGGCCTGTTTCCATTGATATTAAAACAATGCCATATCCCGGCTTTCCTACCGACATGCAGGCTCAATTTATGAGCCTGATGAGCGTTGCAAGAGGGACAAGTGTTATCAGGGAGACGATATTTGAGAACAGGTTTATGCATGTCGCTGAACTGCGCAGAATGGGCGCTGATATTGCTATCGAGAGTGGAACGGCGACAGTAAAAGGTGTCGAGAAACTGCGTGGAGCCCCTGTTATGGCAACAGACCTTAGGGCATCTGCATCCCTCGTCGTTGCAGCCCTTGCTGCACATGGTGAAAGCGTAATACACAGGATTTATCATCTGGACAGGGGATATGAAAATATAGATGAAAAATTGAAAAAAATCGGGGCTGATATAGAAAGGGTAAAAGATTAGCGTCTGCGGTAGAAGCATAAAATTTTTTACCCCTACTTTATAAATCCATCCACTTATGGTTCTATCTCCATTTTTTAGTCATTTGTATAATATAAAATTAATCTACATCCATCATTCAGCATCCACTTTCTCATTCTGAGTTTATGCATTATAATTAAATTATAAAATATGGAAAGCACAATTAATAAAAAACGATGCTTTATAATCTCTATAGATGGTATTGTTCAAGGCGTAGGTTTCAGGCCTTTTGTTTATGATTACGCTGTCCGTAAAGGATATAAAGGTAGCATCAGGAATACATCAACTGGAGTTGTAATTGAGCTTGAATCTGATGACCCCAATGACTTTATAAATTATATCAAGGCTAACTGCCCACCTCTTGCCAGAATAGACTCTTTTGATATTCAAGAGTCTTACACGAAAAAATTAAATGGTTTTTCAATTATTAAAAGCCACGAAAAAGGTGGTTTTACTCATCTATCTCCTGATATTTCTGTGTGCTCTGACTGTCTGAGCGAGTTATTCGATCCTTCTGATAGGAGATATCTATACCCCTTTATCAATTGCACAAATTGTGGTCCAAGATATTCTATTATTAAACAAATTCCCTATGACAGAGTAAATACCACCATGTCAGAATTCGCTATGTGTGATGATTGCTTTGAGGAGTACAATAACCCTGCTGACAGAAGATTTCACGCCCAGCCGAACGCATGTCATAAATGCGGTCCACAGTTGAGTTTGATTATTGATAATTCTGAACACAGGGCATCGAATGAGAAGGCTCTTTCAGCCTCGATAAATATCTTGAAAGATGGAGGGATCCTTGCAATTAAAGGGATAGGAGGTTTCCATCTCGCCTGCGATGCCCTGAATCATGGAGCTGTTAAAAAATTAAGACAGCGAAAAAGACGGCTTAACAAACCTTTTGCTATGATGTCTCTAGATATCGAAACAATTAGAAAATACTGCCAAGTGTCTCAATTAGAAGCTGCTTTGCTCGAAGACAGAAGAAAACCCATTGTTTTGCTCTCTAAAAAGAATCAAATCAATCTCCCAGAAGAGATTTCCCCAAATAACGGGTATCTTGCCTTTATGCTTCCTTATACGCCGTTGCATTATCTCTTATTCCTTTATCATGGCGCTCCTTCAAAAGAGAGGGAGTTCAGTAATTTTGAAGTTTTAGTGATGACGAGTGGAAATATTTCTGAAGAGCCCATTATATCCCTCAATGATGAGGCTTTATCAAGACTTGCAGGTATAGCTGATGCATTTCTCATCCACAATAGGGATATATTTACAAAAATAGATGATTCCGTCATCAAGATTCACAACCAAAAACCGGCTTTCATCAGGAGGGCAAGAGGATACATTCCAGAGTCTATTGTCTTATCAAATAACACGGCTGATGCAATCGCTTTGGGGGCTGATATAAAAAATACATTTGCTCTGCTGAAAGGCAATAAGGCTATTATAAGCCAGCACATCGGGGACCTTGAAAATATTGAATCTCTCCAGTTTTTCGAGGAGACACTTCATAATCTTAAGTCAGTTTACAGATCAACGCCTGAAGCCATAGCCCACGACCTGCATCCCGGCTATCACTCCGTAAAATGGGCAATAAGCTATTCAGAAAAATCTGGCACTACATTATATCCAATTCAACATCATCACGCTCATATCGCCTCTGTTATGGCTGAAAATAAACTGACAGAGAGGGTTATCGGTATTGCCTTTGATGGCACTGGTTACGGTAATGATGGTAATATTTGGGGTGGCGAATTTCTAATATGTGATCTTGAAGGTTTTGAAAGATTTGGGCATTTCAGATATATCCCACTGCCGGGTGGGGAAATGGCAATCAGAGAGTGTTGGCGAACTGCCATAAGCTATCTCAGCCAGTTAGCAGATGAAACAGTTGATCGTCTGTCTAGCGAAAGATGGCTTTTAAAGCTCCTTGACTCTTTAGGATTCCTTCAGAAATACGGTGATATGAGGATTAAAAATATTCTCAAAATATTGAAGGATAGACAGCTATCGCCACTATCTTCAGGTGCAGGAAGGCTTTTCGATGCTGTATCTGCTCTTACGGGAGTTTGTGATGTTAATACCTTTGAGGGCGAATCCGCTTTAGCGCTTGAAAGTCTGTGTTTATCCCAAAAAGTGATGTCATCGGACTGTTATCATTTCATAATTAGTAGCAATAAACCCCGTATTTTGGATTTTTATCCTATGATGGGTGAAATAATCGAAGACATCAAAAATGGGGCTCCAATAGCAAATATAGCTTGCAAATTTCATAACACGCTCCTTAAGGCTATTTGTGATATCGCTGATATGATAAGATGTGAGACTGGTATTAACAAGATCGCCCTGAGCGGTGGGGTCTTTCAAAATAGATATCTTGCGGAGGGCGCTTTTGAATACCTTTCAAAAAATGATTTTAAGGTTTATCTTAACGAAGTAGTTCCTTGCAATGACGGAGGTATTTCTCTTGGGCAAGCATTTATTCTAAACTATAAATTGAAAGGAAGTTAAATATGAAAACAGCCCTTACGATAGCAGGGTTCGACCCTACTGGCGGCGCAGGGGTCCTGCAGGATTTGAAGGTCATGCATTACTTTGGTGTATATGCCATCTCAGTTATAACTGCCCTTACTGCACAAAATACATACGAAATCAAAGATATTAAACCAATAGAGGGAAAGTTTGTAGAGGAGCAGCTTTTCACAATTCTCAGCGACATCAAGCCTGACGCACTCAAAACTGGAATGTTGTTTTCAAGAGATGCTGTCAAAGTTGTTGCTAAGGTAATAAAGGGTTTTGAACTTGATAATCTTGTCATTGACCCTGTCACTGTCTCATCAACGGGAACTTCTCTGACAGAAGACGGTACTTTAGATTTGATGATGTCAGAATTGCTACCATTAGCAAAAATTGTCACACCAAATATATACGAGGCATCTGTATTGTCAGGCATAAGGATACAGGATATGGAAGATATCCACAGGGCTGCGGAAAATATTCTTAAATATGGCTCAGAAACGGTAATAATAACTGGATTCAACTTAACAGATAATAAGAAAGTTGATGAATCATCTGATGAAATCATAGATTTGCTCTACGACAGGAAAAAATTCAGATATTTCGGGGGCAGGAGGATATCAGGGGAATATCATGGCACTGGCTGTGCCTTATCATCTGCTATAACTGCACTTCTTGCAAGAGGGGCTTCTATTGAAGAGGCAATCGGGAAGGCAAAGGATTTCATGAGCTTTACCATAGAAAATGCCTATGCCCTCGGTAAAGGGATGAGGTTGTTGAATATATAGAATGAGAAAGTTTTTACACCATGTCTAAAATTAAAACATCATTTCAATGCCAAGCCTGTGGTTATTCGTCTCCAAAGTGGATTGGCAAATGCCCTGATTGCGGGGCTTGGAACAGTTTTATTGAAGAAAGAGAGGTTCCCAAATCCCTGAAAGGGGGTTATACAGCCGAAAAATTGCAGCCTTTGAACGAGATCGCTCCTGTCAGTGAAAAGAGATGGCAAACTGGAATAGGGGAACTTGATAGGGTATTAGGAGGTGGTATAGTCTCTGGCGCTGTAATTTTAATCGGCGGGGACCCGGGGATTGGTAAATCAACACTCCTTTTGCAAGCTGTTTCCAGCCTTGCTAATCAGTCCATAAGCAGTCATATATCAATTAAACCTCATATACTTTATGTTTCTGGTGAAGAGTCTCCCGAACAAATAAAATTAAGGGCTGAGCGCCTATCCATCAATTCGCCAGATATCATCCTGTTCCCTGAAACCCTTGTAGAAAACATCATCGAAACATGCAGGAAGCTGAATCCTTCTATACTTGTGATCGATTCAATACAAACTGTTTACACCGAAGAACTCACATCCGCCCCCGGTTCAGTCAGTCAGATAAGAGAATCAGCTTCTAAACTTATGTTATATGCAAAAAAAACCGCGACACCCGTATTCCTTATAGGTCATGTCACCAAAGAAGGCTCGATCGCAGGTCCCAGAGTATTGGAACATCTCGTTGATACAGTCCTGTATTTTGAAGGCGACAGGGGTCATGCCTACAGAATAATAAGGACAATAAAGAATAGATTTGGCTCCACAAATGAAATTGGGGTTTTTACGATGACAGACAACGGGCTTTCTGAGATAGATAATCCCTCAGAATTATTTCTTTCCGAGAGGACTACTGGCGTGTCTGGCTCCACAGTAATTGCAAGTATTGAAGGGACGAGACCCCTTTTGATTGAGATACAGGCTCTTGTCTCTCCAACAACATTCGGTATGCCAAGGAGAACGAGTATGGGTGTGGACTTTAACAGGGTAAATCTCCTTATAGCTGTTTTAGAGAAAAAAGCAGGCGTCCAACTCGGTGGTATGGATGTATTCATAAATATTGTAGGCGGCTTGAAAGTTAACGAACCAGCTTCAGACCTCGGGGTTATCGCATCACTTGTTTCATCTTTCAGGGAGATACCAATTGACCCTGACATCTTTTTCTTCGGGGAGGTAGGCTTATCAGGAGAAGTCAGGGCAGTAAGCATGGCAGAGCAAAGGATAAGAGAGGCTGCAAAAATTGGCTTTAAAAAGGCTATAATACCTGAAAACAATAGGGAACGGCTTAGAAATGATTTTGGTTTAGCAATATCAGGAGTGAGAAATGTTCAGGAAGTTCTTGAGCTATTTTAGGATTAATAATTTATGATTTCTTGTGCCTCCCTGTTGGGTTTCCTTAAGACATTTTCATAGTGTTCGGATTATTTGGAAACGGTGTCTGGATTGTCTAAGCGAGTTCTGGGGATACTATAATTTAAATATTACTGAACACATAGGTGAAAGTTTCATTCTCATGAAGATAAAAAATGGTTAAGAAAATCTTTTTTATATTCAGCCCAGTTTTACTCCTCTGTCTTATGGTCTCTTGCGCTCCAAGGCATGTCGAGACGCCGTCATTTCATGATATTGACCTTAACGGACACTTTGTTGAATTATCAAAAATTAACACCATCGAAGCCGTTTTATCTTTGGAATATGAAAAAGGAGATAGCTTAATGAATGGGGATGCATCTCTGACCCTCTCCGAGAACAGCCTTGAACTAAAGATTTATTATCTCGGATTTCTGGCAGGTTATATCAGGGAAAATAATGGGGATGTTACTGTATCCCCAAAAATGGACAGAAATAGAAGTCTAATACTTGTGGAAGGCTTAAAAAACAGTTTTATGTGGTGGAAGGCTATTGATAATACTCATACTATAAGTGAAAACGGTAGATTTTATAAATTAGAAAACTATAACCGTAAAATATTTCTAGATAAAAAAACCCTGCTCCCCGCACAACAGTTCATTGAACTTTATAACGGCGACGAGCTAAGGATTTTTTATGAATCTCCCGCAAGAATTGACGATGTAAGTGATGGAGTTCAGGCGCTCTCCGCTCCTGCCCGGTGGTATCAATCGAACATGAAAATATCCCTGAACAATCATATCCTTAAAATCAAGATCAAATCATATACTATCAGAACTCAATGAATATTCAGTGAAAATGGGGATACCAAAGAATTATTGACAACCCGCGAAGTCAGCAATAGATTATCCGGCGCTAAAACCAAAGGTGATTTGAGTGGCAAGAAGTCGGGCATCTGAGACATTATTATGTTCTATCAATTTCAATTCCCTCCTGTCTAAAAGCTTTAGAATCAGCGCTGATAACAAAAGCGTTGCCTACATTGCAAAAGAAGGTAGAAGGTTTTTTGCCGTGCTCAATGGAATAGAAGGGAAAAGATATGACTACATCTCTCCAGATACCTTTCATTTTAGCCCAGACGGACAAAAATTGGCTTATATCGCCTTTTCTGATAAGAAATGTTTTGCCGTAGTAGATGGAAGGGAAGGCAAACACTATGATGATATCCTAAAAGGCTCATTGGTTTTCAGCCCTGACGGTAAAAGACTGGCATATATCGCAAAAGAAGGTAAAAAATGTTTCGCTGTTGTAGATGGGATAGAAAAAAAATCATATGATTATACCGGCAAAGGCTCGATTAAGTTCAGTCCTGATGGTCAGAGAGTAGCTTACATAGCCTCCGTGGGAAAGAAATGCCATGTAGTTTTAGATGACAACGAAAAGAAACCCTATGATGACATAAGACCAGAAAGCCTCACATTTAGCCCCGACAGCAAGAGGTTTGCCTATGCTGCCCATTCAGGGAGAGAGCGCTTTGTAATTTTAGATGATGAGGAAGATGAACAATGCTACGACGAAATAATGGGCGGCAGACTTATATTCAGCCCCGACAGCAGCAGATTGGCTTTTATAGCCGTGGATGGAATTTCCTGCGCTTTGTCCTTAAATGGCAAAACACGCAATACATATCGCCATATTGATTTCAATAGCCTTATATTCAGCCCCGACAGTTGGAGCATCGCATATACAGCTTTACAGGGGGATGTCTGCGTTGTTGTTGTAAATAGCATGGAGAAAAAAATGTTTGAAGGTGTAGTAAGGGGAACCCCCCTTTTTAGCCCTGACAGTAAGAAGATTGCCTACATCGGCAAGCTTGGCGATAAATGCTATTTTTTTCTGAATGATGAACTTATCAAAGAACACGATGATGTTTTAAATCATAGTTTTATTTTCAGCCCTGACAGCTCAAGATTTGCCTACATCGCCGTGAGAGTCGGGAAATGGCTATCCCATGACAGTTATTTTGTCGTAATAGATCAGAACCCTGCCAAACCATACGATGACATTCTTGACGGCACCCTCATATTCAGTCCAGACGGCGCCAAAACCGCCTATGTCGCAAGAAACAAGGATAACTATTATGTAGTAGTTGATGACGACGAAGGAATTGCTTATGAAAATATTGTCGTTACCTATACCCAACACGATTACAAAAAACAGATACATGGATTTTTCTTTAATTCGACAGGACATTTAGAATATTTAGTTATGGAAGGGGCAAGTCTTTACAGCGTTGAAGAGGAGGTTTAGGAATCGTTTCTATCTTGTTTTAAAAAATTATTTTCCGAGATTCAGTGATAAAATTTGTCATTGCGAGTGAAACGAATCAATCTCGCCTTTGCCAATGAGATCGCTCGCACCCTTCGGGTGCTCGCTATGAAAGTTTTCTATCGCTATTTTATGCCCTTGTGGCATGACTATATGGAATCACCAAGTTAGATAGGAGACAGCGGTGTTTAGGTTTGAAATCCAGATTCTTAGGGCACAGTTGATTTTGCCTTCAGGCGAACTGGCTGAGAAGGAAATTCAAGTCCGAACCCATCCGATTACAGGTAAATCTTGTCGTATTACAATAAGCAGGGGAGAAGAAAGAGAGCCAGGAACAGAAACTTTTCCTGACCCCCCTCCTTTTGCGGAAGACCGCAGCCACTGTCCTTTCTGTAGTCAGAATTTGGAAAAACTCACACCCAGATTTACACAACAAGTGACCAAAAAAGGGCGGTTTCGCTTAGGAAAATCCATCATAATTCCAAATTTATTTCCTTATGGAACTCATTCTGCGGTAAGCATCTTCGATGATAGGCATTTTGTCGAAATAGGAACTGCTGATTCAGAATCATATTGTGATGGCTTCAGGAATGCAAAAGCCTATCTTGAGCGCATCCTGGAAATTGACCCTAAGTCTGTTTTTATGGCAATCACACAGAATCATCTTCCTTCTGCTGGGGGTTCTTTGTTGCATCCTCACTTACAGATTCAGGCAGACCCTGTAGCATCTAACTATCACAGAGAATTGTATGCCAGAGCCAGAGAATATAATCAAAAAACAGGAAGAATGCTTTTTTCTGACTATCTTTATCATGAAATTAAGAACCAAAGCAGGATCATTGCAGTAATTGGCAACTGGCATTGGCTTGCCGCTTTCGCCCCAGAAGGATTTTTCGAGATATGGGGAATCCTTCCCGGGGTTGTCAGTTTAAGACATTCAACCGACCGTGATCTGGAAGACCTTGCAAAGGGCATAATTACTATCCAGCGTTTCTATCGGAGTTTAAACCGCAATGGGTACAATTTGGGGTTGTTGATTATTGAAGAACCTTCCAGCGTGCTTGAGTGGCGTGTAGTTATGATGGTTAGATCTAATTATGCCCCCTGGGTTAGAAGTGACCACACAGGATTTGAGTGCATGCTTGGAGATATGGCTACCTTCACCTTGCCAGAAGATATAGCCCAAAAAGCTCGACCATTTTTTGAAAACTTTTAGGGAGAGGATTTTAGAAGAAATCTTATGCGACACCCGACTCTGCGCGGTAAGAAGATAAGTCTATTGCGTTCGAAACTATTTAAAGGATTATACTATAACAAGTTAATGCCTTATGAGTGAGTGAGTTATTAATTATGCCTGAATACGCCTTCCTGCAAACGCTCGTTATAATTTTCGGCACCTCAACGCTCGTTGTATTTTTATTGAACAGGGCAAAAGTGCCATCAGTTGTCGGGTTTCTCCTTGCAGGCATCCTTATTGGACCTCATGGACTTAGTCTTATAAAGGATATTCATGAAATTGAGTTGCTTGCAGAAATTGGGGTTATACTGCTTCTTTTCATAATTGGCATTGAATTCTCTCTTGCAAACTTCATGAGGATGAAAAAGATAATAATTGGTGGAGGCGCTACACAGATTATACTCACAACTATTATTACTGCTGCTACAGCTTATCTCATTATTTATGATATAAACCAATCAATTTTTTTTGGTTTTTTAGTTGCCCTTAGCAGCACGGCAATTGTCATGAAGTTGCTCCAAGAAAGGGGCGAGATAGACACTCCTCATGGCAAAACGATAGTTGGAATTCTGATATTCCAAGATTTGTGCGTAGTCCCCCTAATGCTCCTCACGCCTCTGATGGGTGGCGAGGGGGTAAGGCTCTATGATGTTGGATACAAGCTTTTGAAAGCTCTCCTGATTGTAACGATTGTTCTAATAGCCGCAAGGTGGATGGTTCCTGAGCTATTACACCAGATAGTTAAGACAAGAAGCCGCGAGCTCTTTGTATCCATAATAATACTTCTTTGCATTGGCACAGCATTATTGACTTTGAAATTAGGATTATCTCTCGCCCTTGGAGCCTTTTTGGCTGGGCTTATTATATCAGAATCCGAATATGCTTCCCATGCAGTCGCTGAAATGTTGCCTTTTAAAGATAGCTTTATAGGTTTGTTCTTTGTTTCAGTCGGGATGCTTCTGGATGTCAGGTTTTTTCAGGACAACTATTTGACAATCATCATTGTTGTATTAGGTATATTCATACTTAAAACAATTACTGGAACGCTTTCTGGTTTTCTTACCGTTGGAAATCTTAAGTATGCAATGATGAGTGGTTTCGGCCTTTTTCAGATAGGAGAATTTTCTTTCGTTCTTGCAATGGTTGGCAAGTCAGTCGGGTTGATTAGCGATTTCTTTTACCAGATTTTTTTATCTTCCTCCATAATTACAATGATTATCACCCCCTTGCTAATTAGCTATTCGGGTAAAATTTCAGAAAAAATAACATCCTTTGGTGTTTTCAGGAAATTATCTCGACTAAGAAGGGAGATTCCCGAAATAACAACAACTCTCTCTGAGCATGTGATAATCGTGGGTTTTGGAATTAACGGTTCAAATCTCGCACGCGTCCTCCGGGAGGCACATATACCGTATGTAATTGTAGAGTTAAACGCAGACACGGTAAGAAAAAAGAAAAGGAAAGAGCCTATTTTTTATGGCGATGCGACCAATAAAGATATTTTGCATCACGCAGGCATCCACAAGGCTAAGGTGCTTGTGGTTGCCATATCAGACCCCGTAGCTGTAAGAAGGATAGTTCAGATAGCGAGAAAAGAAAATCAGCACATACATATTATTGTAAGAACCAGATATGTCTCAGAGATAGACGATTTAGTAAAATTAGGGGCTAACGAAGTTATTCCAGAGGAATTTGAGACCTCCATAGAGATATTTTCACGCACCCTACATCACTATCAGGTCCCGCGCAATGTTATATCTGAACATATAAACAGCATTCGCAAAAACAGCTATAAGGCATTGAGAACCACTGCTCTCCCTGCCATATTTCTTACTGATAGATATGAGATAATGAAGGCGATAGAAACAGAAACCTATCTAATTGGTGAAAAATCCAGATTGGATAATTATTCAATAAAGGAATTGCAACTCAGGACCAAAACAGGGGCTACCATTATAGCAGTGCAGAGAGGACAGCATGTCCACTATAACCCCTCGCCTGATTTTGTACTCAAAGCCGGAGATGTCATATTCCTTATTGGTAAAGCAAAACACCTGAGCCATGCTATTGAATATCTCGATTCCATAACAGAGGTGACTTTAAAAACATAAAACTGGCTTTAAAGAATCTCTATCTGTGAGAAAAAATAAGGTATCTCAAAAGCGGCAGATTCGGGCTTATCCGAGCCGTGGACGATATTCCTTTCTACATTTTCAGCAAAATCTCTTCTAATAGTGCCAGGCGCTGCATCGGCAGGATTTGTTGCGCCCATGATGTCCCTTACTTTGGAAATTGCATTCTCACCTTCGATGACCATGACTACAACAGGTCCTTCGGACATAAAATCTGTGAGGCTTTCATAAAAAGGTCTTTCCCTGTGAACTATATAAAACCCTTTAGCGCCATCTTTTGAGAGTTTAATTTTCTTAAGGGCTGCAATTCTCAAGCCTTGTCTTTCGAATCTGCTTATAACCTCACCGATTAGATTTTTCTTAACTCCGTCAGGTTTAATTATTGTTAATGTCCTTTGCAAAACTTCCTCCTTATTTATCGTTCTATTATTTTGCTGCGCTAGCGCTGAATTTTTTATGTCAAGCTATCGAACGCAAAATTAAACCCAAAATTGTCGTCAAACAAAATATGCTATAAAAATCAAACGGTTTTCCTAATTGCGGACATTAGAAAAAATAACTATAAAACAACGAATTAGATCTTCAAATGACAATTCTGGGTTAAAAATCCCTACACTTAAAAACATCATAAAAATAAAGGGCAACATTTTATAAAAAAACTATAATCCCCTTCTTGCAAAGGGGATTATAGGAATATTAGTCTCCATCACAACCCAAAAAGTCTGGTTATATCTTAATCTATATCTTTAACTCTTCAATAATCGATCTGACGATTTCTACTGATTTATCAAAGCCTTCACGTTCTTCTTTGGTCAGCTTTACTTCGACAATCTTCTCAACCCCACCCTTTCCAAGAATCACAGGAACGCCTGTATATACTCCCTTAACCCCATACTCTCCATTGAGGTAAGCTGAACAAGGCAAAAGCCTTTTTTCATCTAAAAGTATTGATTTAACCATCTCAAAAGTTGCTGCAGCAGGGGCGTAAAATGCGCTTCCTGTTTTTAAAAGCCCCACAATCTCTGCGCCGCCTTCTCTTGTCCTATGAGACAAAGCGTCGATCTTTTCTTTTGGAAGGAGCTCGGTCAATGGAACCCCTTTTACAGTAGTATAAGCAGGCATTGGCACCATTGAGACTCCATGACCGCCAAGAACCAATGCCTCAACATCCTTTGGCGCAACATTGAATTCCCATGCGACAAAGGTCCTGAATCTAGCAGAATCAAGCACTCCACCCATGCCAACAACTCTTGAAGGAGGGAACCCCGATACCTTAAGACTCAGTTGAGTCATAGCATCCATGGGATTAGTTACTACGATTATTATTGCATTAGGCGATAATTCCGACGATTTTTTAACTACCCCTGAGACTACCTCTGCATTGGCACTAAGAAGTTGCTCTCTTGTCATGCCAGGTTTTCTCGGGAAACCAGCAGTTATTACGATCACATCGGAGTTTGCAGTGTGGGCAAAATCGTTAGAGCCTACTACAGTTGAAGATGAACCCCATAAGGGACAGGCCTGTGATAAATCTAATGCCTTGCCTTGAGGGACGCCTTCTACAATATCCTGGATAGCAACATCAGCTAAACCCGAGAATGTGACGAGCTGCGCAAGAGAGGCTCCTACATTTCCAGCGCCTATTATTGTTACCTTTTTTTTCATAAAATCTTCTCCTTTTTAAAACTTAAAGTTTTGTCTTAAGTTATCTACTCCTTTTTCCTGATAATTAGAGGTATTATATATTACAAGCAGACCGCTATAGCGAAGACTTAAAATAAAAAATTTTTTTAAAGTGATATAGCGTTCAGCCGCACAGCGAAAAAGGAGCAAGAATTTTTACCACCGTGAGGCTGCCCTCGCTGGAAATAGTATATTTACCTCGGAAAGAGCTTATATACATCTCGAGCTTCCTCAGGTTTTCTTTATTATTATCCAGTAAAACCTCCACATCTTCATGTACTGTGCACAGACCCTCAAAATGAGTTCTTAATTTCTGTAAATGTTCCGGGTGATTTAACCCACGTAAATCGATTAGCATTCTAAGAAATAATTAAGTTATCTTATTCCCATGAATATTTGGGATACCAGATTGGTTGAGGCTTGTTAAATTTTTGAATCAACTGGTCAGTTTGATTATCAATGTTCTTGCCATTTTTGAGTCCTGAAATTGTCTTATTAAGCCCCTCCATATTATCAACATTAAAGACGATTGAAGAAGGTTCAATTCTCTTAATCAAACCTGTGAGCACTTTGCCGGGTCCGACCTCGATGAAGCAGTTTATCTTGGATGACACGATTTTTTTAACGCAATCCTCCCATAAAACTGGATTGGTTAGTTGTATCACAAGGGCTTTACGGATGTCATCGGCTTTGGATATTATTTTGGCGTTTGAATTGGCTACAGACGATATTTTTGTATTCTTAATCTTAAATCGCTTAAGAACTTCTTCAAATTTTTTGCTTGCATTTTCCATCAGTTTGCAGTGGGGTGGTACGCTCAGAGCAAGCGGCACGGCTTTTTTTGCCCCAGCTTTTTTGGCTTCCTCAATGGCAAACTCAACAGCAGGCTTTTCTCCTGAAATAACGATCTGTCCCGGGCAATTATAATTTGCAACAGCTACATAGCCACAATACCCGTTGGGAGAATTACTGATTTTAGAGCAAATATCATCAATAGTTTTTCTCTCAATCCCTAAAATTGCAGCTATCATGCCCTTGCCTTCAGGAACCTCATCCTGCATTATCCTGCCTCTCATTTCAGTTATTTTAACAGCATCTTTGAAAGAGATGCTTCGGGCTGCAACGAGGGCTGAATATTCGCCTAAACTGTGTCCAGCAACAAAAGAAGGTTTAATTTTTTTTGCAGTCAAAGCTGTATATGCGGCAATGCTTGCTACAAGTATGCATGGCTGTGCTCTATAAGTCTTATTTAATTCCTCGACAGGGCCGTTAAAACTTAAATTGGCAACATCATAGCCCAGAACTTCCGATGCCTCATCGTATAATTTCTTAACGCTATCAAGCTTATCATAGAAATCCCTGCCCATGCCCACATATTGTGAACCTTGCCCAGGGAAAACAAATGCTATCTTTTTCACTGTTTCGCCTCCTTAATTTTTTTAATGAGATGCGGAACAACTTCATATAGATCTCCGACTATCCCGTAAGTTGCAACATTAAATATCGGAGCCTCAGAATTCTTATTTATTGCTATAATAATATCTGATGACTGCATGCCCACAAGATGCTGAACAGCTCCCGATATTCCGCAGGCAATATAAATTTTAGGGCAAACAGTCTTGCCCGTCTGACCCACCTGATGCCTGTAAGGAATCCATCCCTCGTCAACCGCAGCTCTTGATGAACCGACAGTGCCGCCTAAAAGTATAGCAAGTTCTCGTAAAATTTCAAACCCCTTAGGACCGCCAAGCCCCCTACCCCCCGACACAATGATCTCTGCATCGTGGAGATTAACCATAGATTCAGAGATTTCATTAACAGTATCGAGAACCTTCGTCCTTGAGGTTAAATTATCAACTGGCACATGTATGATATTTCCTGTCCGTTCAGGGTTATAAACATTTTTTTTCATAACCCTTGGCCTGACAGTAGCCATCTGGGGCCTGCTTTCTGGACATAATATAGTAGCCATAATATTACCTCCGAATGCAGGTCTTATCTGTAAGAGATTCCCAGTTTCTTCATCTATTTCAAGGGCAGTGCAATCAGCAGTAAGTCCAGTTTTTAGTCTGCCCGCAACTCTTGGCAAAAAAGAACGGCCAATGGCGGTAGCACCAGCAAGAACAATCTCCGGCTTGTGCTCCATTATTAGGCTTATCATAAGCCTGCTATACGGTTCGTCATTAAATGTATTCAACAAGGGATGTTCTGCGTATAATACCCTGTCAGCCCCCCATCTGATAAGTTCCCTTGCCTCTTTTTCACTTGAACCGAACAGAACAGCGGTAAGGTCAACACCAAGGACATCTGCAAGCTTTCTACCAGTTCCAAGGAGCTCTAAAGCTACCTGTGCTATTTTGCCGTTGCGATGTTCGGCAAAGACCCAGACACCGCTATGTTTTTCCAGAGGAGAAGTTGGAATTTTCTTTTTCTCAGCAAATTCAGTTATAGCGCCTTCAGGACAAACGCTGAGGCAGGCATTGCATTCGTTGCAATATTCATTTATGAAGGCTTTATTATCCTTAAGTTCTATCGAACTGAAAGGGCATGCGTCAACGCACTGACCACACCCAGTGCATTTATCTACCTTGATTGTTATAGGCATTTGAGCTTTCTCAATTCCTCAATAAGTGCATCAACCTGTTCTTCAAGGTTGCCATGCAGCATTTTGGGAGAGCATTTGGCATAAGGGGCGAAGATGTTTTTAACTTTCGTTGGAGAGCCCTTTATGCCAACATAGTTCTCTTCAGCGCCTAAATCATTCATCGTCATCTTAATAATTATAGCCTTTTTTGCAGCCATTTTGCCTCTTAGAGAAGGAAGCCGGGGAATGTTCAGTTCTTTAACAACAGTAAGAAGCACTGGCAGAGATGATTCGACAATATCATAACCATCGTCCATCAGTCTAAAAACCTTTATAGAATCATCTGTTATATCTTCGATTTTTTTTACATATGCAATATGCGGAATGTCTAGAAACTCAGCAATTTCTGGACCTACCTGTGCAGTATCACCGTCAATAGCCTGTTTTCCGCAAAGGATAATATCAAAACCAATTATCTCTATTGCCTTCGAGAGTGTGTAGGCGGTAGCCCAGGTATCTGAACCAGCAAACGCTTTATCCGAGATAAGGCGTGCATCGTCAACGCCCATTGAAATAGCCTCTCTCAAGGCTTCTTCCGCCTGAGGAGGTCCCATAGTAATCGCTGTAACCTTGCCCCCTTTATTTTCTTTAATCTGTAAAGCGGCTTCGATAGCATGAAGATCATAAGGATTAATGATGCTCGGGACGCCTTCTCTGACGAGTGTGTTGGTAACCGGGTTTATCTTTACTTCTGCTGTATCAGGAACCTGCTTGATACATACAACAATATCCATTGCAACCCCTTCATTTTAATTTTTAAAAATGGATTAAAATTATAACTTTTATATGTTTTTTTTTCAACCTCACCGCCAATCATTGAACAATATACTTTGTAAGCCAAAATTTATGAGCCCATCCTTAATTTTAAGCATTTCACTTTAGCACATTTTTGAATAGTTTAACCATCCTTGTTTGTATGAATTGTTAACCTTAGACTTTATATTGATTTAGGAATGGTAAAACTGAAAGTGCTTCCTTTGTCCAATATACTCTCAGCCCAAATTCTGCCGCCGTGCACCTCTACTATCTCCTTAGCGATAGAAAGGCCAAGCCCAGAGCCTTTGTGATCCCTCTTAATGCGGTAAAAAGGATCAAATATATAAGGCATATGTTCAGGAGATATCCCTACGCCAGTGTCTTGCACCTGAAAAATAATACTCTCTTCGTTATCCCTCAGAGTGATTGTAATCTTTCCTCCAGGATGTGTATATTTGATAGCATTATCAAGAAGGTTTGATATAACCCTGTTAATCATAACTTTATCCGCTTTTACAGTTTTAATCTCGGTTTCCCAAGGTTCAAGCACAACAGTGATGTTCTTTTCATTTGCATTTAATGCTGCACTTTCAACCTGCTTTAATAATAGTTCGTATATATCGATATCCTCGTATTCCGGCTTGTATTCCCTTGCCTCTAATTTAGAGAATTCCAGAAAGTCCATTATTAGAACTTCTACTATTTTAAGTTCATGCTGTATTATTTTGAGGCTTTCCATGTAATTATCCTGCTTGCCCGACAGCAATCTCGATATAAAGCCCATTGAAGTAGCAATAGAGTTTTTCATGTCGTGGGCAAACATTGAGAGAATATTCTTCATTTCCCTCTGGAGCCTTCTTATCTCTGACATGTCTCTGAATATCTCAATTCCACCTATAAATTTTCCATCTGTATCGAAAATAGGAGAAACGCTGACGAGAAGAGTTATAAGCTCACCTGACTTTTTTACAAAATGTTTTTCTCTAGCTGTCAAAGGAGTTTTCTGGTATAGGGCATACTTAAATAAAGGGCACTCCTCCTTAGTAAGTTGGCGATGAAAGATTTCATTGTGGGGTCTGCCAATTACATCCTCTTTGGCGAAACCAGTGATTGTCTCTGCAGCACGGTTAAAATCAACGGTTATCCCATTTTCATCAACAACCGTGAAGCCTATGGGAAGATTATCGACTATAGTTTCGTATATTTTTTGCTTAACCATCTTTTAATTTTAAGTATATTACAAAACTTTCCCAATTGTTTAATTGCCTCTGTAGAGATAATACAATTAGGGATTGGTTTGCTTTAATTACTCTTTTGTAGCAGCCACTTTGTACCCTCTTGGCGTTACCATCCAGCCGTCACGCGCAAATGTCCCTGAATTGCCGATAATTATCGTTGTCTGCATATCTATATCGTAACTTAAAAAATCATGAACGTTTGTTATAACTATTGTTTCCTCGTCTCTCATTGCCTGCCGCACAATGCCGACAGGTGTATCGGGATGCCTGTATTTTCTTATAATCGAAGCTGCTATATTTATATGTTCAGTCCTGCCTTTGCTTTTGGGGTTATAAAGGACGATTACTAAATCAGAAGAAGCAGCGGCGTCAAGCCTGCTGACTATGGTATCCCAAGGTGTAAGTCGGTCGGATAGGCTTATACAGGCAAAATCATGCATAAGAGGAGCCCCAAGCCGTGAAGCAGCTGCATTTAATGCAGAAATCCCAGGGATGACCTCGACATCGTGGATATAAACATCCGACGAGTTTGAATTGGCTCTTAAAGAAATTAGGAGTTCTAATAACAAACCAGCCATTGCGTAAATACCAGGATCTCCACCACTGATAACAGAGACCGTCCACCCTTCATTAGCAAGTTCAATCGCCTTTTTGCATCTGTCGATCTCCTGAGTCATTCCTGTGGAGACAATATTTTTACCCGCAATAAGCTCATGTATTAGTTTAAGATATGTATCATATCCAACGATAAAATCGGATGAATTAATAGCATCAACTGCTGCTGGTGTTATATGTTTAATGCTGCCGGGTCCTGTGCCTACAATATAAATTTTGCCTTTCCTGTCAGGTTTTAAGCTTTCTGATAATGCTTCGCTGTTTTCAGTAGGTTTAATTCGCCTGATTTCCGCAACCGCAACAGTCACATTTCCTCTTGCATGTTTAGGCAATAAAAGCTTGCCGTAAGAAGAAGCAAGTATAGCCGTTGGCTCTGCAACGGCATAAGCCCCTATAGCCTCGAAAACCGCCTTAGACTTCTCAATGCCTTTTACATTATTAATCTCTTCAGAGCTAAAGGTATTAATGCTTAAACCGTATTTTTTAGAAAATTCAACTATCCCTCTTTCGGAAGCTTTAATATCAATTGTCGCAAGGCAGGATATGCTCGAAAATGAGAGATTATGGACTTTCATGATATCCATGACAACGGATTCTATTTCCTGTGAAGTTGTTCCACTATTGCATCCAATGCCTATTACAATATTTTTAGGTCTAAGTATAAGCTGTTCCTGCCGCAATGTCTCAGCGCCCTCTTTATAGAGATTCAATTTGTTTGTAATCATAATGTCGGAGTTGTGTGGGAGCTGAACCCTTACAAATTCAGCAGGTAATGACATATCAGTCTCGTCATATACATTCAATTGCCTGTTATTTAGCAGTTTAGTAGAGACTATAGGAAGTGCCATCTCGTTTTCGATAATCAGATTATTATCATGCGCCCACAGGTCAATAGAAGTAAGTTCATTAACATCGGAAGCTGTCGTAATGACTGCCTGAGCTTTCAGAAAATCTGCAATCTCAAGGGCGTAAGCGTTAGCCCCTCCCATATGACCACTTAAAAGACTGATAACATATCTGCCTTCTTCATCTATAACCAAAACAGCAGGGTCTGTTTTTTTGTTTTTTATAAGAGGAGAGATTGACCTTACAACTATACCAGTTGCCATAATAAAGACAAGAAGACTTTTTTTATCCCATTCCTGCTTTATGAACTCTGATTTATATCTGAAAACTTGAGCCTCAGGATAGAACTTTTTAATCCTGTTAGCGAGAGAAAGGGATTTATTTGTTATATAAAATATAGCCGCCTGAACCTTTTTAGTTTTCATCGCACCACTTTCTCGCATTCTGAAACATCTTGAGCCATGGTGAGGCTTTAAGTTTACGCGTCATCTCCTCTGGCATCCATGCCCACTGCCACTTGAGAAATGTCCGCTCAGGATGGGGCATAATTGCCAGGTGCCTTCCATCAGAGGAACATAGGGCGGCAATACCATGGGGTGAACCATTAGGATTAAAGGGATACCTTTCTGTAATAGCGCCTAAATCATCCACATATCTTACAGGAGCTAAATATTCTTTGATTACTTTATCAAGGATGCTTATGTCTGGGAAAAACGCCCTGCCTTCACCATGCGCAACCCAGATGCCGAGTATTGAACCCTCCATTTCACGAAGCATTACAGCAGGACTCTTTAGAATTTTGACAGAAGCGAACCTTGATTCGAATCTTCCAGATTTATTTCTTATAAAACGAGGCTGAGTTTCAGCAGGGATGGCCTGCCACGGAATCCATCCCAGAAGTGCCATTAATTGACAACCGTTGCAAACCCCGAGACTGAAGGAATCTTTTCTTGAGTAAAATCTCTGAAACTGCTCGCTTAATAATTTATTAAACTTTATTGCCCCTGCCCAGCCCTTAGCAGAATCAAGGACATCTGCATAACTGAATCCGCCAACAAAGGCAATACCTTTAAAGGCATCGAGATTTATGCTGCCTTTTAGTAAATCGGTCATTGTGACATCCCAAGGCTCAAATCCTGCATGATAAAAGGCGGAGGCCATTTCTCTGTCTCCGTTACTTCCTTCCTCCCTGAGTATAGCTACTGCTGGCTTAGGGGTTCTTTTTAAGATAATATCAGGAGTTTGTTCAGGCGTAAAAGACAAATTATAAGAGGCACCTACTCTATCATAAATAGATTCCTTCTCTTCAATTACACATTCAGGATTTGCTTGGAGCATATCGAGCCTATGGCTCGTCTCCTCCCACAATCCTCTGAGTTCCCTGATATCTTCGTCCAAAATATTTCTGGAGTTCAGGTTTATGATTATACGTTTGTCCTTTAATGTTCTGCCTATAGTGATAAAGGGGATATCTCCTTCTCTTAAAATTGATAATATTTCAAATTCGTTTTCTGGCATATATTCAATAACTAAGCCGGGCTCTTCAGAAAACAATAAAGGCAACAGAACATTGTTCGCATCATCAACGTCTGACTTAAAATTCATCTCAACCCCGCTGTTGCCTGAAAATGCCATCTCAAGCACTGTAGTTACCAAACCGCCGTCGCTTCTGTCGTGACCTGAAAGTATCAATCCCTTGTCAATCAGAAGCTGAACGGCTTTGAATGCCTTCTTTAGAAGCTTTGCGTCATCAACATCAGGGGATTCATCACCAATCTGTCCAAAGCAATGAGCCAGAGCAGAGCCCCCGAGTCTGTTTTTTCCATTGGCGATATCTATAAAAATCAATCTGCTGGAGCCGGAGGTTTTAATATCAGGCGTAATGACCTTTGTGATATCAGGGCAAGGGGCATATGCTGAGATAACAAGCGTGCCTGGCGATTTTACGACTTCCGATTTGCCATCAGGATGATTTACAACAGCTGCCATCGAGAGGCTGTCTTTACCGCCGTCAACGGCTATGCCAAGTTCAATCATGAGATTGCTCATTGCCACAGCAGCTTCGTAAAGTTTTGCTCCTTCACCTGGCAGTTTAGGCGCCCACATCCAATTCGCTGAACATTTAATATCCTCAAGGGCGGTAATCTTTGCCCAAACAATGTTTGTCAATGCCTCCGAGACAGATAACCTTGCCATCGCAGAAGGATTTATCAGACCTTTTATTGGCTGCTCGCCGATGGATATCGCTGCACCAGTATAAAAGCCGTTTTGATTGGGGAAATGGCTTTGTG
Source organism: Dissulfurispiraceae bacterium (assembly GCA_036781645.1). GTDB lineage: Bacteria > Nitrospirota > Thermodesulfovibrionia > Thermodesulfovibrionales > Dissulfurispiraceae > DYHD01. Next base: position 39,978 of record DAIQAO010000001.1, on the reverse strand, counting down.
CAACTACCGCCACATCTGAAACTGTCAGTTGTAATGGACCCGCGCACTGCTGCTTGACAATCAACCCAGTAACAGATCTATCAACCTTGTTAGTCAAAAAACGTTTAGAACCAACTGAGAGCAGTTTCAAAACTCTCTCTAAAGCTTCCTTTATCCCTATCTCAGGCGGAATAACAAGTGGCAGTCTTTGTAATGGGTGCTTGCTTAAGTTAAAAGTCTTTTGAGGCATATCGCCAAGTATTTTTTCAAGCTCTAAATTCTCAATTACAGAACCGTCATTGCTATCATAAAGCAGGATATAGCCATCTCCAGTAATCTCTCCAATAACGGCGAAGGGAAGTTTTTCTCTGTCACACAATGACCTGAGCAGTGGAATCTTGTCTGAATAAATCAATACTGCATCTTGTTCCTGATATTCAGCCCCCCATATTTCCAACACAGAGAGGGTCTCGTCTCCGACTATAATTTTTCTGATATCTATTTTAGCCCCAGCAGGGTATATTATCTCTTTGACAACATTGCAGTTTCCGCCTGCGCCCTGATCGTGAATGCTGATTATCGGGTTTTCATCGCCAAGCTCTATACATGCCCTTATGACTCTATTGAGCTTCTGCTCCATCTCGGCATCTCCGCGCTGGACGGCGTTAAAATCAAGTTCCTCGACATTTTCCCCCTGTATCATACTGGAGGCAGATCCGCCCCCAATGCCAATTCTATATGCGGGTCCACCAATCTTGACGACAACCATACCTCTTTCAGGGCTACCTTTTTTCAGGTGTGCATTATCAATCTGTCCTATACCGCCTGTGAACATTATCGGTTTTATCCACTCTCTCCTTTCTCCGTCTGGTAAAACGAGTCCGAAGGATCTGGTGAACCCCTGAATTACAGGTTCGCCAAACTTGTTTCCATAGTCCGAAGCTCCGTTACTTGCCTCGATCTCAATTTGAAGGGGTGAGGCAAGATTTCGGGGATATACGAAAGAACTGGCTTCCCAAGGAAGGGGGTAGCCTGGAATCAAAAGATTTCCAACGCAGTAAGCAGCAGTCCCAGCAATAACAAGCCCGCCCCTGCCTGTTGCATGGACATCCCTTATCCTGCCGCCCGTGCCGGTTTCAGCCCCCGGAAAAGGAGCAACGCCGGAAGGGAAATTGTGAGTTTCCGCTGTAAATATCAAACCATAATTAATATTTCGTTCGACGAAAGGTGAGGGCTGCAACGGTTTGTCAGGCAATATGGTTCTGACGCTAAACCCTTTAATTGCGCTTGAGTTATCGCTGAAGGCTATAACGCTGTTTCTGGGATTTATCTTAAAAGGTTTTTTAACTATATCTATGAGTGTTTCGGATATCTCTAAGCCGTCAATAAACAGCTTTCCTTTAAAAAACCAGTGCCGGGAATGCTCACTGTTGGACTGGCTGAGATCAAAACACTCCACGTCTGTAGGGTTTCTACCGAGTTTAATTACAAAAAGATCATAATAATAATCGATATCCCAGTCATCCAATCCAAGACCCATCTCGTGATTCAGTTGAATTAAAGCTCCCTTGCCCTCTTGAATCAGTGGTATAAGCCTTGTAGGCTTGGGTTTGATACCTGTCTCAAATGTCATAAGCTGTTCATGATATCGGCATTCAGTCATGCGGTCATGAAAGAGATGCAGCACATCAGAAAGTTTATTCATCACTTCTTCAGGCAGTGCATATCTCCTTGAACGCTCTATTCGCTTGATTTTATTCAATCCACAGGCATGGCATATGGATACCGCATTTGTTGACCATGCCGTTGTGAAATTCATTCTAGGACCAACTTCCAGAATTAATTTTGTATCGATATTCAAAAAACTATTTTCAGAAAAATTATCAGGCTCAAATGTCTCAGCAAGGAGCCATCTCAGTATTCTAATCTCATCCATTGATAATGGCTCTTCAGACTCGATATTGAAACAAAATTCTGATTTAATATTCATAACGCTGATGCCGATTTTACGAGCTACTTCAGAACAAAGCCGTTTTATATCGTACTGATTTAAGGCGGGGGTTCTAAAAAAATGCAGCAATCTTGTCATAATCTTACCGGAATTCCTTTTGCCCGGAGATATTCCTTAGCGTCTGCTATGGTATATTCTCTATAATGAAATATAGATGCAGCAAGCACGGCATCTGCCTTTCCAATAGCAATGCCTTCATACAGGTGTTCAAGCGTTCCTACACCCCCTGACGCTATGACAGGTATAGTTATGGCTGTTGAAATAGCGCTGGTCAGCTCAAGGTCATACCCATCCTTTGTGCCATCCCTGTCCATGCTGGTAAGAAGGATTTCACCTGCCCCGAGTTCCTCCATTTTTAAAGCCCATTTGACTGCATCAATTGGCTTCATTTTACGCCCGCCATGAGTAGATATAGCCCACTTTATTTGCTCTATGGGAGCTGGAGCATTAAATTCTGGAGCCTCAGTTATCGCAAGGGAGACTTCTTTCAAAAAAGGATCTGATTGCCATCCTTCAGCCTCCATAAAAGGTATACCAGGAACAACCCTTTTGGCATCAATAGCTACAACAATGCATTGACTACCGAATCTCTTTGCCGCATAGCTTACGAAATACGGGTCCTTAACGGCGGATGTATTTATAGAAACCTTATCGCATCCAGCATTCAGCAAGTCTCTAATATCATCGAGCGTCCTTATGCCGCCTCCCACTGTCAGGGGCATAAAACAGTCTGTGGCGGTTTTTTCGACTACATCAAGTATAATTTTTCTCTTCTCATGTGAGGCTGTTATGTCAAGAAAAACGAGTTCATCAGCCCCCTGTTCATCGTAAAAGATGGCATTATCAACAGGGTCGCCAGCATCCCTCAGATTTAAGAAACTCACGCCCTTAACAACGCGCCCGCCCTTTACATCGAGACAGGGTATTATTCTTTTTGCGAGCATATGTCCTCTTTTAGTTTCATTTTCACGATAGACTCTACATGATATGTCTGAGGAAACATATCAACTGGCTGAACCTCTTTTATATTATAAAAATTTTTCAGCATAGCAATATCCCGCATCTGAGTGGCGGGATTACAACTAATATAGACAAGGCGAGAAGGTTTCAGTTGAGCTATATATTCAATAATCCTTTTGTGTAACCCGGGCCGCGGTGGATCAAGAATTATAACATCAGGCTTACCGTATTGTGAAACAGACTCTTCAGTGAATACTTTCGCCAAGTCACCGCAAAGGAAAGAACAGTTGCTAATATTATTTGCCTTTGCATTGCTAAATGCATTGTCCACAGCCTCACGGGATATCTCTATTCCCACTATTTTTCGTGCAAAGGGCGACAGCAAAATTGAAATTGTTCCTATTCCGCAATACAGGTCATAAACAATATCCGTCGGCTTTAATTCGGCATAAACCCTTGCAAGATCATAGATAACTTCTGCCTGTGATGTATTAGGCTGAAAAAATGCATTGGGTTTAATCTCAAAAAAATAATTCCCGATACGCTCATATATTGCCCCTTGACCATAAATAACCTCGACCTCTGCGCCAGAAACATTTTGAGAGCTGCCTGGAACAATTGTGTTGACAAATGTCGTTATTTCAGGGAAATTCTGTTTAAGCAAACCTCCGAGAGCTTGCATCCTTTCAGGAACATAACTTTCTGTGACTAAATTTACCATAATTTCACCTGTTCTTTCAGCAATTCTGATAATGAGATGCTTGAGATAGCCGACTTTTTTAAAACAATTCCACGGCTTCCAATCATGAGTTATTGCGGCTTCTCTGATCATATTCAGGATTTCTGAAGAAGGGCTTCTCTGCAAATGGCATTTTTTAATATCAATTACACTGCTAAACTGAAAAGGGGCATGAAGACCCGCGGCTAAAGTATTTTTGGTGTGTTCGTGTGAGTGAACTTCTTTATAAGGCAGCCAATGGCGGTCACTAAAGGAAAATTCCATCTTAGTGCGGTAGCCATACGCGGTAGGTGAACCAATTGTATTATTGACAGTTAAATTGTGAAATCCCCCGATGCTATGAGCAGAATCTAAGACACTCATCCTTTTGGCTTCGAGCTGATGTTCGTATAAGACATGCTGCCACTTACATCCACCGCAAAAGTCAAAATACCTGCAAGGAGGGGTGACTCTGAAAGGGCTCTCTTTTACAATAAAGAGCAGCTTTGCCTCGGCATAATTTTTCTTTATTTTGTGGATTTTAGCCCTGATTATTTCACCGGGAATGGCCCCTTCAATAAATATTATAAATCCATCATATCGGGAAAGACACTTTCCCCTGTCAGCAAACTTATCAACAAGTAATTCAATCTCTTCGCCAATCCTGAACATAGCACTCAGGGTAAGGGGACAGCTTTGATTCTGTTAAAATCGGGGCAATCCCCTTTAAACTATTAACTATTCACTATCCACTGCGCTTTCTTTGCTGCCTGTATTTTTTTCAAGCCTTTTTTTCTCTTTTCTTCCTGCTTCTTGCTCCTGGCTAGTTCCTTTTTTCTCTTATCGCTTTTATAATTACCTGTCCGTTTTGCCAAACCGGCACCCCTTAATTTTTAAATATTTTTGTTGCCTTTCATCCACCGGCGGTTATTTCTTGCTCTTTTCCTTAAAGACTCTCTAATCTTATTTTTTAATTTTACGGAAGGCTTTTCATAGTACTGCCTCTTTTTAAGCTCTCCCATGAGTCCATCCTTTTGGAGTTTGCGTTTGAATATTCTCAGTATTTTTTCAATGTCGTCGCCATCAACTCTTATCTCCACTTACCAGGCTCCCTTCCTCTTCCAAAGGGCTTACCATGACTTCTCCTAGCGCCTCCTGAACTTCCTCTCTCCGCTTGTGGTCTTGCCTCACTGACTACTATATTTCTGCCCATAAATGAATACCCGTTCAAGGCTTCTATAGCTTTAGCGGCATCTTGATCCGACGCCATTTCAACAAACCCGAAACCTTTCATTCTGCCGGTGCTATCAGTTATCAGCCTGACTGATAATATTTCTCCAAACTGAGCAAAGGCTTCTTTTACAGAATCTTCGGTGGCATTGTAAGACAGGTTTCCTACATAAACCTTCTTCGACATCTTTCCTCCTTGTTGGTGATTAAAAACATAGAATGCTTTACGCAAGTTTATAGATTTGCCCATTGATCAAACTTATGGAGGAAATGTTAAAAAACCTGAGAAGAAAGGATATTGGGGTTTTGATAAAACAATATGCTCCGTAAGCTTCCAACATGAACAAAAATATTATATATAATTAATGGCATTGAGGCAATCGGTCGAAAGGAAAATATTCGCCGCGAATGTAAATCTTCCCAAGTTCTTGGAAGTTTAGTTATGGGAATGTCTTGCCGCTAATTAGCCTGAAAATATCGTTATAGAGGGCAAATGCCATGAGTGTTAATAAAAATGCCCAGCCAATTCTATGAGATATTAATATGGTTTTATCGCTCAAGGGTTTTTTCCTTATAGCCTCAATACCTAAAAAAAGTAGATGCCCCCCGTCAAGCACTGGTATTGGCAGGAGATTGAGAATAGCGAGATTTATACTTATAATTGCAGCAAATACAAAGAAACTCAGTGCCCCTGCTTCAGCCTGTTTTTCTGCCAGACTGAATATCATGATAGGACCGCCTATGGTATCTGCAGGTATAATTCTCTGTATAAGTTTTATTATGCCGATAACAGTAAGAGATATTATCTCCCATGTCCTTATTACTGCATTTCCAGCCGCTGAAAATACATCCTCACTGATAGTGATAATTTCTCCCGAAGGCTTGACGCCGATAAGTCCTATTTCTTTTTCTTCGCCAAAGAGATCCTTTGTTTTTCTACTTTCGGGCGTAATAGACAATGTGATTATTTCTGAATCCCTCTGTATCTTCATAGAAAGAGGTTTGTTTGCGCTTTGGTGTATAATGTTGGTCATGTCGGTCCATTTTTCAATTTGTTTGCCATTGATCTCTACTATCCTGTCAGCCTTTTGGAGCATAGCCCTTGCCGCAGGGGAATCTTCCATGACCTCACCGATTATGGGCATTAAAACTGGCACACCTATAAGAAAAACGAAAAAGAATATTACTACAGCAGTGAGAATATTGAAAAAAGGCCCTGCAAAAACAACTGAAGCCCTTTTCAAAATAGTCTGATTTTTGTATGACCTCCCTTTTTCTGCTTCGTCGAGTTCGTCCTCTACCTCCTCGCCAAGCATCTTTACATAACCGCCGAGAGGTATTGCAGAGAGTAAATATTCGGTCTCGCCAATTTTCCTGCCAATTACCTTGGGACCAAAGCCAAGAGAGAACTTAAGCACTTTAATCCCGCTTAACTTGGCAAACAAAAAGTGGCCAAGTTCATGAACAAAGATTAAAAAACCAATTAAAAGAACTGCTGATAAAAATGTCATTTATTTATTACCCCTAATGTCTCTTTTTTTGCCCATCTGTCAGCTTCTACAATTACATCAATATCATGAGCAGGCTGAACAATATGGGAGTTTATAACCTTTTGTATTATAACAGGTATGTCATTAAATCCGATAATTCCGTCCAAGAAAGCCTTAACAGCTGCTTCGTTTGAGCCATTGAGAACGGCAGGCATAGTGCCTCCTTTCTCAAGGGCATAATAGGCAAGAGAAAGGGATGGAAATGTTTTATTGTCAGGTTTTAAAAACGTTAAGGTATGCATACTTGCCCAATTAATTGGCAGCATGACATTAGAGAGTCTCTCAGGATAGGAAAGGGCATAAGCTATGGGTCCTTTCATGTCAGGTGTAGACATCTGAGCAATGCAGCTACCGTCATTAAATTCAACTATGGAATGGACAATGCTTTGAGGATGTATGAGGACATCAATCCGTTCTGGAGGCAAATTGAAAAGGTGATGAGCCTCTATCACTTCAAGACCTTTATTCATTAATGTAGCAGAGTCAATTGTTATTTTTTTGCCCATATTCCAGTTGGGATGCTTTAAGGCATCTTCGCGAGAAACCGTCTCAAGCTGTCTGAGCGTTTTGCCTATGAAGGGGCCTCCGGATGCGGTTAATATCAACCTTCTTAAAGAATTTTTATTAGCCCCATTCAAACATTGAAATATAGCGCTGTGTTCGCTGTCAACCGGCAATATGCGCGCATTGCATTTTCTGGCTTCAGACATGATTATTTCCCCAGCCATTACAAGAGACTCTTTGTTGGCTAAGGCAACTGTCTTTTTAGCCCTGATTGCAGATATGGTGGGCAGGAGTCCTGCTGAGCCGCTTATTGCAGATATTACAATATCAGCTTCCGGCATTTGTGCAACAGTGCAAACACCCTCGATACCGTCAAGGATAATAGTATCAAAATTACTACCCATCTTTTTTTTCAGTCTCTTAAAGGCAGAACCGTCAGTTAGCGCTGCAATATGAGGTTTGAATTTCTTTATTTGTTCAAATAGCAAGGATTCATTGACCCCCGCGCTCAAGCCCACAACCTTAAACATATCAGGAAACATAGATATGACCTCAAGAGAGCTTCTACCAATCGAACCTGTTGAACCTAAAATTGCTATTTTTTTCATAGAATCAATACAAGTATATACAACACAGCGCCTGCAAAAAGGGCGCTGTCAATCCTGTCGAGAAAACCCCCATGTCCCGGGATTAAGGAGCCCGAATCTTTGATCCCCGCATCCCTTTTGAACATTGACTCTACAAGATCGCCCACAATAGTTATAAAACCTACTATACCCCCAAAAATAACAAAAATATATAAGTCAATACCCACGAAAAAAATCAAACCGATGAAGACTCCTGCGACGATTCCACCAATTATGGAACCAAATGCCCCCGCTATAGTTTTATTCGGGCTAACGCTTTCATACAGCCTTCTTTTGCCCATTGCTTTGCCAATGTATAATGCAAAGGTATCGGATGCCCATACACAGGCATAAAGAAACAATATCCATTCAACGCCTTTGAGCATCAAGTACCACTGCATCAGCAAAAGCGGAGAAATGTAAAGAAGACCAATTATGGTTGAAGATATGTCCTTCAATGAATCTGATGGGTCTTTTATAATAAACAGGCGAGTTGAGGAAATAATAATAAACGAGATTACAAGTATAGTTGTATGGATATTTAAGATGTCTTTATGCAGTAAACCTTCCTTCATTAAAAAAGATGAACCTAAAAAAATCGTCCCTGATAAGATACCCAAAAAAATGAATACCCCTTTGGTTTTATACATCCGGTAGAACTCGAATTGTGCGAGACAGCCCACAATAATTAGCAATATAAGAAAAAACGGAGGTGGAAGTCTCGTTATATAAAGATAAAGCAACGGTATGGCAATTAAGGCAGTGATTATACGTTTAGGATGCATTTAGCGGCTCTGTTATCTATTTTGCCGAAACGCCTGTCTCTCATCTGATACTCGTATATTGACTCAAGCAATTCTTCTTTGGTAAAGTCGGGCCACAATGTGGCAGTAAAATAAAATTCTGAATAGGCAGACTGCCACAGTAAGAAATTGCTTAATCTCTGCTCTCCGCTCGTTCTGATAATAAGGTCGGGGTCAGGCACTCCGGCTGTATCTAAAAGATTGCTGATACAAGCCTCGTTAATGTCATTTGTTGAGAGATTTAAGTAAACAGCCTTTTTTATAGCCCTGATTAATTCATCCCTGCCGCCATAACTGAGGGCGCATTGTATAGTAAACCTTTGATTGTCCTTAGTCGTCGCCTCAATTAATTCTATAAGTTCCCTTAATCCTTCGGAGAGCTTATCCCTGTTACCTATAACCCTGAACCGTATTTCCCTCTCAGCAAAGGTAGAAAACTCCTCTTTTAATGTATCCTCAAGGAGTGTCATAATAACCGCTACTTCATCTTTTGGTCTTGACCAGTTTTCAATCGAAAAGGCATACAGAGTCAGGGACTCGATACCCATTTTGTAAGCAGTCTCTATTATCTCTCTTACGCGAACTACCCCTCTTTTATGTCCTTCCAGGCGGGGAAGACCTCTTAACTCTGCCCAACGCCCGTTTCCATCCATTATTATTCCGATGTGCCTTGGTATTGTTCTCTTTTGCATTTCCCCTACTACCATCCCCTTGCTATAAATACATAAAGCATTACTCCCAGTGGACTTTCACCTTTAAGTATATTTTTTGCTTTTATTCCCAAAATAGGTTTTGTGAGGATGAAAAACTTGTCTTCCGTGATGGAGTAGTCGATAATTTCACCCCCCACATCATCAATCACAACACTCTCTTCAAGAGAAAAGCCGTTCCACCAGAAAGATTTCAGGGCAGAATCCTTATACCCAAGACCCTTTGCAACACCAAGCAAAGGGTTTCTTTTGGGCGCATAAACCTCGCCATCCTTTAATATCAGTCTATCTTTTATTGACCAACTGCCTTTTTCAAATATCCCCGATAAAGACATCTTTTTGAAGGATGTAGCAAACCCTCCATAGTCCTCCTTGCTGATCCATAGCAATGAACCCTTCTCATCTGAAAGGATTAAATAACCCTCTTCATTCCAGGAGAGTATCGCCTGCCTGCCGTCTGGGGAATATAAATGTTGAAAGTCATAAATATTAAGATTCTGCGGCAAGCTAAGCTTTTCGCCAGTTTTAAATGTATTGCCAGTATATAGAATTTGGAAGACACTTCCTTCAAATCCTGAAGAACTGGAGAATTTCTGGCCTAATATTTTACCGCCGTAGCCTCTGATAAAGAGATTTTCAGAACTCCATAGTTGAATAAATTGAGAACCTTGCAGTTCATATATATAGGAAATAATGTCGTTGTCATGCCATGAGGTAATGAGGATCTCCTCTTTGCCATTGCTATTAATGTCTGCTTTGTCGATCCATATTATATCTCCCCTTGAAGGGAGTTTTAGCTGCCAGAGCAAATTTAGGTCAACCTGAGATGTATAAAACCTTATGACGGCGCCCGAAATAAGAGCTATGTTCACGTTACCGTCGCCTGCAAAATCGCCTGCTATGATGCGGTCGGCAGTGAAAGGCAGGTCATACGAAAAAAGCATTTCTACAGCCTTCATCCCCGGCAAACCTGATTTTGCTCTTAGTTCCTTAATATAGGCAATATCAACTGTAATCTTTTTTTCAGAGAACATAGTGGCATCATCTGTCCAGTAAAGTTTATGAGTTATATGAAGGCTTTTATCCTGCTTAGCTGAAGACATAACCACGACCACAGAAGCGTTTTTTGCTTTTGCTTCCGATATTATTTTTGAGATATCATCTGTCTGTATTGCAGTATCAATTAGTTCAAACCTGCCGCTATCTTTGAGCATCTGATAATATAAATCGCCAGCAAACCAATCAAGATTTCCCTGATAAAACAAGGTTCTCGTTTTTATTGATGGTATCTTAACCATTGCATCCCTGAAATCTTCAGGTTTGCCTTTGATAATTTTACCGATTATGTAATCCTTGTGGAGAGCTTCAATCTCTATATTGCCCATTGGTATCTCTATCTTCCCAAGAGGCTCCCTCGTTACCGGATGAATGAAATCAGTACCCTCCTTGAATGCCTGGAGTCTCATACCTTTTCTGAGAATGTCTTTTGAGTCGAAGGACATTTTTACAGATGTGCCTTCAATTTGTATAATTCTTCCCCTTACAGGCAGAAAGAATGAAAGAATATCTTCTTTAAGTGGTGCGAGAGGGGTGATTTGTGAAGACGTAGTTTTAATCGGAGTTCTTTGCTCAACTGTTTGAGCATTGGCATTGAGCATAAGAAAAAGCGTTATAAGGCAGAACAGTATAAATATGAGAATATTTTTTTTCACTGATGTTGAACCCCCTAAAAGGTTTCCTGTTTAAAATATAAAACTTTAGTGGACATCTTCCAGCATTCATGAATGCCGAAAACTTGTGGTCGCAAACTATATAGATATAGAAAATTGTTAATAAACATAAGAAGCTGTCCAGTGAAATTTCAAGCAGGTTGTTCTGGACAAAACAAAGCTATAAAACAGAATTTTATAATATAGATTGAGTATAAGTCAAAACAACGATTTTATCCCCAAGCATAGCGATGAAAACAACAGAGGAAAGGACAGACTTTATAATGAAAATAGTTTTAGGCTTATAATGAATATTCCCTCATAGCCTCTCTGTATATATCTTCTGGGCAGTTTCTGTATTTAGGGGAAAAGTGTGTAATTGTAAAGTTTCCAACTTCAGCCTCTCTCGCAATCCTGCCTGCGTCAGCAGCGGTTAGGTGGTGTCTGTCAAGTGCCCTTTTCCTGTCTTTTTGAAGGAAATACGCCTCGCAAAATAAATGATCAGATTGTTTTATAAATGGTATCAGCTTCTGCATATTCTCGTCAGAAGGTGAAATATCCATCACATAAGAAATCCGCCTGCCTTTTGTTATTACCGCCACAGGAAATAATTCTTCAAGACTATAGAATGAATTTTCCACTTTGATCAGTTCAGAAAGGCCTTGTGGTTTTATCACCCTTTTTTCAGGATTATAATAATTTCTCAAAACCATTTTGAATGTTGTGAGCCATGGCCCAACAGGTAGGTTAAGCTCGCTAAGAACTTCCTTATTAATATTGATATGAAAATCCTCTTTAAGCAAAAAAGCTAATACATTAATCTGGTGTGATAGGACAAGTCCATTTACAGTGAACTGGGAATCATTAATCAGAACTCCATTAAACTCACGAGGGGAATAATCTATTCTCTCAAAAGAATTTTCGGCGTAAAACCCGGAATGACGGATATGCTCATTAGCTGCCTCAAATGCCTCTATTTTAAGGGGGTAATCCTTGATGAGATTCCATGTGTATCCCCTGAGTTTGCCCTCGATACAGTTAATTATGCCCGCAGGACCAAAAATCTTAAGCGGTTCAACCTTTCTCAAGGCTATTCTTAGGATTCTGTCAAAACCTATGAAATGGTCAATATGAGTATGGGTTACAAAGATATCGGAGATCTTAAGTATATTTTTTGGTTCAAGACAGCTAATATCGCCGAGGTCAAAGAGCAAAGCACGCCTCTCTCTGAGAATCCTTACAAAAAGAAAGGGATCGTCAAAGGGGCTGCCAACAAGAGTAAAATGAAAGGTCTCTTTCATTAGACAATTAATTTAAATAACGCTTCTGCGCGAATCTGCCAAGGGATGTCAAAATCTCGTATGAAATAGTATTTGCCCTCTTGGCAAGTTCGTTGGCGCTGATAAATTCATCACCCTGTCTGCCCATTATGATGACTTCATCAGTTTCAGTTGCCAAGTGTTTAATATCAGTTAAATCAATCATTGTCAGATCCATGCAAACCTTGCCGACAACAGGTATTCTTCCGCCTCTTACAAGAACCTCGGCATTATTCGAGAATAATCTACAGTAGCCGTCTGCATAACCGATTGACATTACCCCTATAAGGCTTTCCCTCTTAGTTACAAAAGTTCTTCCATAGCTGATAGGGGTGCCTGCGGGAACCTTTCTCAGGGCAACCAGCCTCGTCTTTATGGACATCGCCTGGGTAAAGCGAGAAATAATAGATGAAAAATTTATATCAGACAACTCAAATGGTGAGGCGCCGTATAAAAGCAGGCCCGGTCTGACAGCGTTGAAATAAGATTCCGATAGTGATATAACAGCGGCGCTATTAGCCATATGATATATTGGGGGATTCAAGTTTTTTTCAGCTAATGTCTTTATTAAGTCTTTGAATCTTGATATTTGTAATTTTGCAAAGGTGAGATCTCCGGCATCGGCATCTGAAAAATGGCTCATTAAACCATCAATAATCAGACCCTTCATGCTTGCTATACTTACAACATCTTCTGCTGTGTTCTGAATAATCCCAAGCCGTCCCATACCTGTATCAATTTTAATATGAACGGATAGAACCCTGCGCCTCTTTTCTGCCTCCGTGGAGAGAGATAAGGCTACCTTTTTATCGCTTACAACGGGAATTAAATTGTAATCCAAAACATCTTTTGGGTCAGGGTCAAAAAGAACTATAATCGGAGCTTTTATACCGGCAAGTCTCAGTGCTTTTGCTTCATCACAAAATGCTACGGACAGAAAATCAGCGCCTGATTCTACAAGCCTTTTGGCGACCGCCTCACTGCCGTGACCATATGCATCAGCTTTAACAACGGCAATAACCTTTTTGTTATTGGTAATTTTCTTTATTTCCCTGAAATTGCCTGCAATTGCTGCTAGGTCAATCTCAGCAATAGCACCTCTTTGCATCAATCCACCTTTAAACTATTAGACTTTCTTCTGTGTTTGATCTTCGGTCACTTCCTTTTTTTCGGTGTCAGTTTTTTTAGGGGTAACATCTATCTCATCGGGTTCAGAGGTGGATTTTTTAAAATTTTTGATAGCCTTGCCAAGACTGCTTGCAAGTTCTGGGAGTCTCCGGGCGCCAAACAAAACAAGAATAATTATCAGAATAATAATAAGTTCAGTAGCACCTAAGGGTCCTAACATGTCTTGCCTCCTTATTTAAGGAGAGGTAAAGGGTGTACTTATACGCTGAGCGTAAACTCCCCTTTGCGCCTCCTGAGCGTTTCATAATCGCTAATAGTGTTTATGTTGATAAAAGAACTACCGTCAGGGTCAAGCTCTTTGATTTCGCGTTCTGGGATAAAATTGGTATTTATTTCATGTAAATAAAGATACATCGAGTTTTTGCGCTCAAATATTTGACGTTCAAGAGAAGCCAAAAGAGTCTTGCTATATACTCCGCAAAGAGGTTGAACATTACCGTTATAAACAGGTATAGTGGCATCATACGCCTCGTTTTCAAGAGATTCAAAATGCCTTTGGCATATATAACCCAACACTTCCTCTTTCAGAAAAGGCATATCGCAGGCTATTACGAATAGGTTTTGGTTTGTCGCATTCATTAGAGCAGAATGAATGCCAGACATGGGCCCCCTTGAAGGAAGCACATCCCCACACATTATGGTTCTATAGCCATAATATAATTCAGGGTTGTTTGTATTGATAAAGACTTCATCGCAGAAAGAGTATAGCAGTTGGAGATTCCTCTCGATCAGCGTAATGCCATTAATCTTGAGATGGCTTTTTAATAAAGGAAATCGGTTGTTTTTGCCCCCCGCAAGGACGACTCCTGAAATCCTATTACGAGCATTATATAACATCGCTACTTAACTATAACCCCGGCATAACCTACTACACGTTCATAATCACCGCTTATCTCTCCTGATGTTGCATATTTTATAAGTTTTGCTTCTTTTGCGCCGAGTTCTTTTGCAGCATAAAGCATGATAGTTGCGGGCACAAATCCGCACATCGAGATCGATTCCTTTCTAACAATATTATAAAGTCCTTCAGGATCAAGGTTAAGCACCTTGTTAATTGCGAGTCCGTCGAGCTTCCTTGCTATCTCATCAGAGACATAATGGCTCATATCAGTGCTCGCTGCAATTACAACATCGGTTAGAGAATCTTTAACAACTGCCGCAATGCCTTTTCCAAGTTCTTCGCATTCTTTGAAACTTGCCTTCATAACAGAGAGGGGGAGAATTTTCACTGTATCAGAAAAATAAGCCAAAAATGGGAGTTGCACCTCGAGAGAGTGTTCAAATCGGTGGGCAATGGGGTCGTCCTTTATTAATGGCACTTTAGCAAGCAACTTTTTACCAAGATTATCGTCGATTAAAAAAGACCTCATAGGGATATCCCATGTGCCTGAAGACATAACTGATACGGATGAGCCAAGACCAGTATGATTTGGTCCGATAAGCATGAATGTGTCGGGAAACTCTATGGAAGAATAAACAGCACCGGCAACATGCCCCGAATACATTAATCCGGCGTGTGGTGAAATAATGCCTATGACTTTTTCTTTTTTGGTATCTCTGAGAACATAGCGCTCAACCTCTGTCCTCAATTTTGAGGCACTGCCCTGGTAGAATTGTCCTGCAACAGCCGGTTGTCTTTTCATTTTAATAAACCTCTTCCTCCATATCATGAGAGACATTAATGTAATCGACAAAACGAGTGCTATCGTCAAGGAATGTTAGATTCACTATATCGGTAGGTCCATTTCTCTGTTTTTCAAGAATGACCTCTGCTTTGCCCTTGATAGCAGGGTTTGTTTTATTATATATCTCCTCCCGATAAAGGAAAATTATCACATCCGCATCCTGTTCAATAGCCCCAGACTCCCTTAAGTCAGCGAGAACGGGCTTTTTGTTTGGTCTTTTTTCGACATCCCTGTTAAGCTGGCTGAGGGCTATAACTGGCACCTTTAGTTCCTTTGCGAGAGCCTTCAGGGACCTCGATATGTCGGATATCTCCTGCTCTCTCCTTTCAAAACTCCCTCTGCTCCTCATAAGCTGGAGATAGTCAATTATAACGAGCCCCAATCCTCCGTGTTCGAGTTTAAGCCTCCTTGCCTTTGCGCGTATTTCAAGGACTGTTATTGAAGATGAGTCGTCTATGAATATCGGCGCCCCACCGAGTCTGCTTGCAGCGCTTGTCAATTTAGGCCAGTCGTCTTTGTTTATATAACCTTTTCTAACATTAGAAGAGTTTACCATCGCCTCAGAGCAAAGCATTCTTATGCCAAGCTGCTCTTTTGACATCTCAAGGCTGAATATCGCTACTGGTTCTTTTATATTGATTCCAACATGCTGGGCGATATTCATTGCAAATGCGGTTTTGCCCATCCCGGGCCTTCCACCTATGATAATAAGGTCTCCCCTCTGAAAGCCTGCCGTCAGTTCGTCAAGGTCTTTAAATCCTGACGGGATGCCCGTGATCGCCTCTTTTTTCTCGTAAAGGTGCTGTATGGACTTGAATGTATCTTTCATAATGTCCTTAATATTCGAAAAAGAGACCTTAATCCTGTTTTCGGCTATCTCAAAAATGATTTTTTCCGCATAATCAACCATCTCATCAGCTTCGAGGTCGTCTTCATAAACTTTAGAAGCTATATGGGATGCGGCATTTAGCAAGGACCTCAATAATGCCTTTTCCCTAACAATCTTAGAATGATATCTTACATTGGCAGCCGTTAGAATAGAATTTGCGAGGAAAGATAAGTAGGCAATACCACCTATAGATTCAAGTTCATCGGTTTTGCGGAGATAATCAGTCAAAGTTATTATGTCAATGGGCTCCCCACGGTTAAATAGTTCGAGCATAGCCCTGTAAATCCTTTTATGGGAGTCCTTATAAAAGTCTTCATCCCCACCTAGCACCTCCATAGCTTTGGGGAGGGCTTCGTTGTCAATGATAATCGCACCCAGCACAGACTGTTCAGCTTCAAGATTCTGTGGGGGAAGTCTGTCTATATTTACATCAATTGCTCTCATTTGACTCTTACTATTCTGCGATGACATTCACATTCAGTTTCGCAGAAATGTTTTGATGAATCTTGATGTTAACAGAGTATGAGCCTAATCTCTTGATAGGTTCATCCAATTGAATTTTCTTTTTATCGATATCTATACCCTGATTTTTGAGCTCTTCGGCAATATCCATAGCCGTTATCGAACCAAAGAGCTTTTCCTCTTCACCTGCTTTTGCCTTCATTACGAGAATCATCTCTGAAAGCCTTGATGAAAGGTTTTCAGCAGATGATTTAACCTTCTTTGATGCCTCTTCTATTTTCCGTTTCTCATGTTCCAACGCCTTTACATTCTTAATATTAGCCTCTACTGCCAAGTTTTTAGGGATCAAAAAATTTCTTGCGTATCCGTCCTTAACACTAATAATTTCGCCGGTTTGTCCGAGATTTTTAACATCTGTTTTAAGAATAACCTTCATAATGAAAAACTCCTTTTGATTTTTTGGAATTTGTGGTCTAAGTTTAGTATAACCAATAGAAAGAAAAAATGTGATATAAAAAATTTCAATAATATCGTTATATCATGACAAAACTATTTTGAACTAACAAAATAACATGATACTTTAATAAAAAAGGACAATTCTGGGATTACGAAATGGCACGCTGTCTCATAACCTCATAAAGGCACACAGATGCTGACATAGCGACATTCAAGCTTTCAGCCCTGCCGGCGATCGGTATTCTGAATGAACTTGAAGCCTTTTTCATAAGTATGTTGCTTACCCCTTCTGCTTCATTTCCAAAAGCTATCGCAACAGGCTTTTGCATGTTGATTTGGGATATAGAATCCTGAGCATAGGGGCTTGCTGCGTAGAGCGCAATACTCTTAAGAGAGAGATAATTGAGAAGTTCATTTTGCCCAGCCCTGACTACAGGAACATTAAATAAACTTCCTGCTGATGACCTCACTACTTTAGGGTTAAAAGGGTCGCATGAAAATGGCAGGACTACCACAACATCTGCACCAAAGGCATCCGCAGCCCTAATTATAGTGCCAAGATTGCCCGGATCCCTGACAGCGTCACATACGACCCAGAGAGGCGCTTGAGTCAATCGCAGTTGTTCAACATTAATTATTTTATAATCTAATATCGCAGCAATGCCCTGAGGTGATTCAGTATCGGATATCACATTCAGAATCTTATTAGAAACAATAAAAATCTTTTCAGACGCTAATCCGTCAAGAATTTTTGTGTTTTCTCCTGCTGACAGAAAATCATCTGTTATAAAAACATTTATAACAGATACCAAGGATGAATTAGCGGCGGCTTCAACTAAATGCACCCCTTCTGCCAATAACAAGCTGCTTTTTTTATCGAGCCTTTTTTTAATTCTGACGGCTTCTTTTATCAGAGGATTGGAGGCGCTCGTTATTTTAAAGCTTCTTTTTAAGTAGTTCATTGACTAACTGCGGATTTGCCTTGCCTTTTGTAGCCTTCATTACCTGCCCCACAAAGAATCCAAACAATTTCTCATCCCCTGCCTTAAACCTTTCGACCTCTTTCGAATTATTAGATAGAATTTCCTCAACTATTTTTTCCAACGCACCCTCATCTTTTATTTGAACAAGCCCTTTATCCCTAACAACCGATTCGGCGTCTTTTCCGCTCCTGAACATCTCCTCAAAAACAATCTTGCCTATCTTACCGCTTATAGTCCCTTTTTCAATCAGATTCAACATGCCGACTAACTGATTTGGTTGAAGGGGACATTCAGGGAATGCAATGTTTTCTTCATTTAGAAGCTTGAGCAATTCTCCCAACATCCAGTTTGATACAGCCTTAGGCTTTCCGCCAAGTTTCACAGCCTCTTCAAACCACTCTGCCATCGATTTTTCAAAAACGAGCATGTCAGCATCATAATCGGGCAGCCCATATTGGTTGATGAAGCGAGCCCTCTTCGCATCTGGCAATTCAGGTAGGGTTGAGCGTATCTCATCAATATTATCAGCAAGCCCTACCAAGGGCATCAAATCTGGCTCTGGGAAATATCTGTAATCATGCGCCTCTTCTTTAGAACGCATAGATTGAGTAACTCCAGTCACAGGATCCCATAGTCTGGTTTCTTGAATAATGCTGCCGCCGTCTTTAAGAATTGCAATATGCCTTTTTATTTCATAATCAATAGCCTTCTCTACAAACTTAAAGGAATTGATATTTTTTATTTCGGTCCTTACGCCAAAATGAGTTTGTCCTATTGGTCTTACCGATATATTGGCATCGCACCTCAGAGAACCTTGCTCCATGTTGCCATCACAAACTCCAAGATACCTGAGGATAGTTCTTAATTTCCTCATAAATTCCGCTGCTTCTGAAGCGCTTCTTATATCAGGCTCAGAGACAATTTCCATCAGAGGCACTCCTGCCCTGTTAAGGTCAACGAAACTGTAATTCCCTTCGGCATGTATGTTTTTTCCTGCATCCTCTTCCATGTGTATCCTTGTAATCCCTATTCGCCTGACCTTGCCGTCAATATAAATATCTATATATCCGCTGTGACAGATGGGGAGCTCATACTGACTTATCTGGTAGTTTTTTGGTAAATCAGGATAAAAATAGTTTTTTCTGGCAAACCTGCTATAGTTGGAGATAGTGCAGTTCATAGCAAGCCCCGTTTTAATAGCAAATTCTACAGCCTTTTTATTTAAAACAGGCAAAACACCAGGCAATCCCGCGCATACAGGGCATGTCTGGGTGTTTGGCTCAGCGCCGAAAGTTGTGGGACACCCACAGAATATCTTTGAATCAGTGAGCATCTGAGCGTGTATCTCGAGCCCGATTACCGCCTCATATTGCATTTGATAATCTCCTTCAATGATGTTTGAGTGTCTTTCATTTTATCATATTTAAGTTTACCGCTTTTCAGCTGAATCTTCCCTCATAGTGGTGGTATCCCATCCCACATCAACATGTTCTTTTTCTTCCCTAAGTTCTGATAACAGTAACTGTTCAAGGTCTTCTATCCTCTGGCGAGCCTGCGTAATATAGCCTTTTTTATCATGGCGAAGGTGACTTAACTCTATTATTGACTTTTCGTCATGATACCTGAATATCTTAGAAGCTCTGTAAGCCTGATAGGCTCGAAAGCCTAATGCCTTGAGTGCATCAACACCAACCCTAAGAGAAGTATCGAGACTTTCCAGATAAACGTGTTTGACCCCAGCTTCTAACAATTCATAGGCTTGCGTCCTATCAGAAGCGCGCGCAAAAATCTTAAGGTGTGGAAAGCGTCTCTTTACTGCATTAATTATTTCCAAGCTCTTTTCGTCATCATTCAAAGCGAGAATAAGTATTTTTGCCTCATCTGCGCCTGCGGCATGCAGCAGGTCATAACGTGATGCATCTCCATAGAAGACCTTAAGACCAAGTTTTCTTAATAGTTCAACTTTGTCCGAGTCTGTTTCTAAAACAGTGATGCCAACGCCATTAGCCCTTAGCAAGCGTCCAATAATGCTCCCGAAACTACCAAAGCCAACAATTATTACAGGATTTCTTTCATCTATAGCATCTGCCTCTTTTGCCTGCCTTTCTTTAGTGCCTATTTTAGGTTGTATAATTTTCTCGTATAATAGCATTAGCAATGGAGTCAAAGACATCGACAGAGCAACAGCCGCTACCAAAAGGCTCGATATCTCTTTTGCAATTACATTATTTTGAACTGCAAATGATAAAAGAACAAAAGCAAATTCACTGCCTTGAGCTAAGGCAAAGGCAAACAGCACATTCTGGTCAAATCCCATTTTAAAAACCCGCCCTACCCCAAAAAGGATGAAGAGTTTAATTAACATCAATCCGAAAACCATCGCTGCAATTATATAAGGGCTTGATGTTATGAGATTGAAATCAATTGAGGCCCCTATGGAAATAAAAAATAATCCAAGCAATAATCCCTTAAAGGGTTCAATATCGCTTACAAGTTCGTGTCTGTATTCACAGTTTGCGAGAACTACACCTGCAATAAATGTCCCCAGAGCTGGGCTTAACTCAATTTTTGACATAAGAATAGCAATTCCTATAACAAGCAATAGCGCTGCCGCTGTAAAAATCTCACGGAGTTGGGTTTTAGCAATTGCACGAAAAATATGCCTTGCTATAAACCTGCCAACAATAACTATGGATGTTATTACAACGAGCACCAACAAGGCGTGCAGCCATCCCGGAAGTCCTTCCACCCACAGGGCGCTTTTTGCATCACCCTGAGAGACTGCCGGCAAAGTATTTAAAGCAAGCAAAGGCATCAAGGAAAGCATTGGTATTACGGCAAGATCCTGAAAAAGCAATACTGAAAACGACCTCTGACCACCATCAGTTTTTATGAGCCTCTTTTCATTTAATGTTTGAATGACAATCGCGGTAGAGGAGAGGGATAAAATCATTCCTATTGCTAAGGCTGTGTTAAATGGCAAGCCAAAGGCATAGGCAATTAAAGATATTATAGCAGTGGTGGCAAAGACTTGAATCCCGCCCATGCCAAGTATAGGACTCCGCAAACGCCATAAAACAGTAGGCTCAAGCTCAATCCCAACAAGAAAAAGCATCATTATCACACCGAATTCAGCAAAGTGCATGATATCCTGCCCTTCTGCGCCTATGAACCCAAGCCCGTATGGACCAATTATAAAACCTGCAAAAAGATATCCAAGCACTGAACTCAACCCAAGTCGCTTTGCAATGGGGACAGATATTACCGCCGCTGCTAAAAAGACAAGGGCTTGAAAAAAGAACTTTTCTCCGTACATATTCCTATAATTAATCTTTTATAATTTTGTCCACATCAACATTTATTCTTGGCAGGGAACGGGCAGCCTCTAAATCTACTTTGTCGTCTCTCAGGGCTATTATTATATTGTGATAATCTATAGCATGCCTTTGTATTTCTGATTCAGTAATCGTGTGAGTCCCATGAACGACAAATGGCGTTAGGAAGTCCATGCCGCAAACATAGGCAAGTTGTGATATGGGGTTTAAATACTCTCTGATAGTAAACCTGTTGAAACCTTCCTTCTGGTATAACTTTTCCCTTGCTCCAGTAGTGATGGCGCATAGCAGCTTCTTTCCTTTTAAGGCAACTCCTCCCCTGCCGTATGCCCACCTGTGAGCAAGAACAAGGTCCTGCCATTCCTTCAACAGGGCTGGAACATTGTACCAAAAAAGCGGATACTGAAAAATTATTATATCGTTTTGAGTCAACAGTTCCTGCTCATTAGCCACATTAATATGAAAATCTGGATACATCTCATAAAGATCATGAAGAGTAACGCCATCAATATCCTTGACATGTTTGATTAATATTTTATTCACACGGGACTTCTGGAGGGCGGGATGGGCGAAGATTATCATTATGCGGTTCTTATATTTATAGAATTCCATGTCTTATTTTCACATAATAACACTTAGTAATACAATTAAAGTAAATTTATTGATATTGTCTGGAGTTTCCCGAATTTTTTATATCTCGATCAACTAACCCTCTGAAATAATTGAAGAACTATGAAATGAAGAAGTTAAACTTGCCTTTTCTTTTAATTATGTATAAAGCTAAATCTTTTATGCAAATTCTTTCAGAGGTTTTATTCTCAATAACTTCGCCGCTGATTTGTTAACTTCCATTGATTATTGATAGTCTTCTGCTTTTTTGGCAAGGGGTGCCTTTATAGAATTTAATTCGATGTATTTTATTACTGCCTATAAATATGGGTCTTCTTGCGCTACTGAGGAGAAAAAACGGTTTTGCCAGAGCCACCCTCTTCTGCTATATTTACGATTTACGTATTGAGTATAAAGTAGATTTGCCCACCTATGCCTCTGGCGAGCGATGTTTCATTTTCAGGCACTGCAAAAACATGGACGTGATTTGACATTAGACAGTATGCAAGTATCTTTAATTTGTATTTGTCTTTGTATCGCTGAAGGGTATCAAGATAATACCGCTTGTCTTCATCACTGAAAAAAATTTTCTCTTTGTTATTTCCGCGCTGTGTTATATGGTGGGGGGTATCCTTTTGCGCATACTCTGGGTATCCTCGGCGTGGATATTATGACATATAAAATAATCCCTGTTTATCGATAAATATGGGAAGTGTCCCTCTATTTCTAAAAAGTGATTATCTCAAATCCACCATTTATATAATTTGCCATACTGGGATGTCCAGACATGTCGTCAAGAAGTCTTAAGCCCTGAGCTTCTGCATCTTTCAGGGTTCCCATTTTATTCGAACAGGCTCTGCAGACTCCATCAATTAGATTCTTGTCTTTAGTGTCCTTATAAAGTGAAAACAGTGGATTTCCTTCAGTTGCTAACTCAGGTATGAGTTTAGTAGCTGTTCCTTCTATCACGATGTGCACATCATACCCTTTTTGGTGCATATCGAGTGCATTAAGCAGCACATGTATAAAGCACATCAAATCGCCTTTGAACGCAAAGAAAACAATCTTTTTCATTTTACACCACCATGAGTTCCCGATTTAAGAGTTTTTACGCCCCCAATCTATCCCCTACCTTTAATCCAGATGCTGCGATAAATTCTGATGCCTTAACCTTACTTCCCCCTGCTGGTTGAACCCTTTTTACAAGAATACCACCGCCGTTGCCTGCAACAATAAAACCCTCATCGTTTATCGAAACTATTTCCCCTGGAATAGCATCATATGAAGTTTGTATTAGCGAAGAGTCAAATATCTTTAGCTTTTCGCCCTTGTATGTCGTTGAAGCCCCTGGGGATGGATTGGCCCCCCGTATAAGATTATGAACCTGCTGGGCAGGCTTAGACCAATTAATTACAGTAAGCTCCTCTGTGCATAATGGTTCATAAGTTGCCTGTGATTCATCCTGCTTTATTCTAGGGGCAGTTCCATTTTTTATCATTTCTAAAGCCTCTAATATTGCCTCAACTCCAAGAGGAAAGAGCTTATTGTAATAAAGTGTGCCTGTAGTGTCGTCAGGTGAAATCTCAACCTCTTTCTGCAATATAATCGGTCCTGTATCTATTCCTTGGTCTGGCCAGAAGATGGTTAGGCCTGTCTTTGTTTCACCGTTTATGATAGCCCAGTGGATAGCTGTCCCGCCCCTATGTTTAGGTAGAAGAGATGGATGGTATTGGATAGTTTTTAGTCTTGGATAATCCAGAATCCTTTTGGGAACAATATCTGTCACAAATGCCATGATATTGAGGTCAGGTTGTAATTGGACAAAGATATCATAAACATGCGGGTCCTTCATCTTATCTGGTTGATAAACTGGTATCCCTTTGCTATCGGCAAGTTTTTTCATGCCAGATGGTTTACCGGATGGATCTGGAGGGCAAAAAACACCAACTACATTCTCATTTTTGCTAAGTAATGCCTCAAGCACCTTCTCCCCAAAAGCTGCCTGACCAATAAGAACGATACGCATATGCCTGAACCTCCTGATTGATTTAATAAACTGAATACATCTGCTTAATAATAAATCATAACAAATTGCATTATCAATATTAGGCGTCGATCTAAAAATAGCATTAGAACAGTAAAAAGGCTGGTTTACAAGTAATCGCGATAACCCGCAGGGTTCGTGGCAATCTCGAATGCCACCGAAGGGGTTTCGCCTTCGCTTCGCTCTGGGTCGCAATAATAATTTTTTATCGCCGTTTTTGGGATCGATGGCAGTCTTAACTATTGACCCTCCCTAATTTTAGGGCTATCATAAAATCAATACTCAAGTCCTATCCTTTCGGATTCATCCCTAAATGGGTGATGCTCACTATGATAACCTTCTCAGTTATTTGACCTTTGTGTGTTAAAAATTGACATAATATTAAAGAACCTAAAAAATTATTTACCGATATTAGCTACGGCATAAGGAGACGCCTATTGTCGCTCGTGTTAAATAATTTTCCAACTTGGCTAACTGAATGGATGAAAGCCCAGAAAATTAAAGTATGGGGCGCCGCAGATTTGCAAAACTTTTCGACACCCACTGATGAAAGGGGTAAAAAATTCCCATATGCTATTTCATGGGCTATTCCTATGAATCCCAGAATAATGGTTAGTATTAAGAACGGACCTAATCAAGCTTATGCAGATGAGTATGCCAGGGTTAACAACCATATCAATGAATTGTCATCGGCACTATCAACAGAACTCAAAAACAAGGGGGTTCGAGCTAAACCATTGGCAGCGTCAGAACGCACTGATGCTATCAACATCAAAGGTGACTTTCCCCACAAAACCGCAGCAACAAGAGCAGGGTTGGGTTGGATAGGTCGTCATTGTCAAATAATTACTCAGCCCTTCGGGCCGTGGATTCGATTGGGAACCGTCTTCACCGACCTGGAACTTCCCTGCGGTCCCATAATAGAGAAACATTTCTGCGGTCGTTGTATGCTTTGTGTAAAAACTTGTCCTGCAAAGGCATTGAAAGGCAACTCATGGTATCCGGGATTGCCTCGTGAAGAAATATTGGATGTGCAGGCTTGTGATAAGTGGAAAAAGGAACACTACTTTCAATATAACAAAGGGCACAATTGTGGAATATGTTCGTCCGTATGCCCCTACGGATTAAAAACATTATACAGGAAAAAAGTTCAAAAATAGGCATACAAAAAAAGGAAAACAGATTCGACAATGGGAAGAAATCTATCGCTGACTTTTGGAAAAAGTATGTTTATAGCAACTGTAATTGTTAAAATATTAGGGTTTGATTATTGACCATTGAATTTTTATTGGGGGTTAAAAACGGTGACAAAAAATTACACATTTATAGATCTCTTAAATCACCTGCCTAAAACAAACTGTAAAGAATGTAATGTATCTACTTGTATGGGTTTTTCTGTGCTCGTTTTCAAGGGAGAGAAAAAATTAAAAGAATGCCCACACTTGTCTGAAGATACAATCTCTATGCTTGAAGAAAAGATTGATGTAGGCAAAACATTTGAAAATAACCTGAGCAAAATTGTTGAGCAATTTAAAAGCCAAATATTATCAATGGATTTAGAGTCTTCCGCTGAAAGATTAGGGGGCAAATACATAGATGGCAAACTGACTATTAAAGTTCTCGGCAAAGATTTTAGTGTCGATTCTGATGGCAATATCACTACTGACTTGCACATGCATCCTTGGGTATTGTTCCCCCTGCTAAGCTATTTCCTCCATTGTAAAGGAGAACCAATATTAGAAAACTGGATGCCTTTCAGAGAGCTAAAAGGCGGCAAAAAATGGAATCCCCTTTTTGAACAAAGATGCACCAAACCAATGAAAAAAATTGCTGACAGCCACGCCGATTTTTTTAAGGATATGATACATATTTTCAATGGAAAACAGGTTCAGAGTCATTATAAAGCCGATGTCTCCCTTGTTTTATATCCCCTTCCAAGAGTTCCAATTTTGATTTCCTACTGGAAGCCTGAAGAAGGACTCGAATCGGAGCTTAACATTTTTTTTGACTCAAATGTGGAAGATAATCTTAACATAGAAGCAATTTATGCCCTTTGCTCGGGACTCGTAATGATGTTCGAGAAAATTGCCCTCAGGCATTCTGTAAATATAAATTGATACACAATACTTAAATCCCTCTTTTACAACGGTGAAACATTTTTTTCTTTCACCTTTGTGAGCCACTGTATATGTCGATTTCAACGCAAGCGGGAATCCATGGTTCGACAAGCTCACGATGATAAACTTATTCTGACAATCAGGTTATCCTGAGCCCTTCGATAACCTCATGACAGGCTTGTCGAAGGATGGATTCCTGTTCCATAGCAAGGTTCCCAATGTTCCACAGAAATTACAGAAAAATGCCTACCAAAACATGCTTTATTAAAAGCTTCTATTATCATGAGTTTCATTAGTGTATCGGGCATTAATGGCGAAATATAATAAAAATAACTATTTATCATAGCTTTGTCCCGCTCAAATTTTTTCTTGACATAAACATATAAATATATTATCATATGTTTATGAAAGAGATTACGGAGCTTTTAAAGATTATATCTGACAGAACCAGATTGAGAATTATTATGCTGCTTCAAAAAAAAGAGCTTTGTGTATGCCAGTTGATGGCGGTTCTCGGAATTTCTCAGCCTCTTGTGTCGAGAAATTTATCCTTGTTAATACGCTCGGGATTTTTGGAAGACAGGCGAGAAGGGAAAATGATTTTTTATAAAATCAATACAAGGGCTCAGAAAAATCAGACATTATTGATTAAAATGCTCAAAAAACTGCTCGCAAATGATAAGACTCTAAAAAAGGATATCAAATCACTCTCTGAGTGTTCTGAATACCAGAAGAAAACAGGAAAATGCGGTTTAAAGGCTTATGTTGAATACATGGAAAGCAAAAAAAGGAGTAGGAGGAAATAATGATTTTAGATTTTAAAAAGAAGAGGTCAAGACTTCAAAAAATCACATTCTTTGGGTTACCCCTTGTACTGATAGGCGGCTGGTTTTATCCATTGATAGGATTTATTCTTCTTGGTTGCATGTTAGGTGCGCTTGGTGTAGCCCTTTACAAAGGCAGAGCCTGGTGCGACTGGATGTGCCCAAGAGGAAGTTATTATGATTTGTTTATTAAAAAATTAAGTAGAGGAAGAGAAATACCCGAATTTTTCAAAAAAACAGGCGTAAGAATTTCTATAATTTTAATACTTTTCAGCGTCCTTGGCTCTCAGATATATCTGCACTGGGGAGACTGGAGCGCCGTTGGCAAAGCTTTCGTAATAGTTTTAACAGTTACCACTTTAGTAGGGACAGTTTTAGGTATAGTCTATCAACAAAGGATATGGTGTCATATCTGCCCGATGGGGTCTTTTAGTAATTTGCTTTCAGAGGGTAAGTATCCCCTCGTTATTAAGGATAGCTGCACTAACTGCAAGGTTTGCGCAAAGGCATGTCCAATGCAATTACGTCCCTACAGTTTTAAGGAGGCTGGTATTGTGGGGGATAATGATTGCATCAAGTGCTCTATTTGTGTGACAATGTGCCCCCAAAAGGCATTAAGTTTTAACGACAAAAAAGCAGCTTAAACTTATAAATCAGACTATCTTAACGAAAACCTTCCTGTGCCTGGGTCCGTCGAATTCACAAAAAAAGACGGACTGCCAGGTGCCCGTTACGAGTTTTGCCTCCTCAACAGGCACACATACAGAGACCCCCATAAGGGATGACTTGATGTGAGCCGCTGAATTGCCCTCAAGGTGCTGATAATCGCCCTCAAAGGGTATTAACCTGTTCAAAGTCGCAAGAATATCTCTCTTTACAGATGGGTCAGCTCCTTCGTTGATTGTCACGCCTGCAGTAGTATGAGGGACATAGATGAAGCATACTCCTGTTTTTGTGCCAGATTCCTTGATAACCTTATTTACATCTTCAGTTATATCAATGAATTCAGTCCTGCTTCTACTTCTTACACTCAGAGTCTTTAGCACCCTTTAATGCCTCCTTTAACTGTCTAATAGTCTTACCTTTGAGAGGGTGTATTTTATCTGGACATATTTCCATAAGCGGTTTAAGCACAAAATCCCTCTCATGAAGCAGAGGATGTGGTATCTTGAGTTGATCAGAATCTATAACCTCATCACCGTAAAAAAGGATATCGAGGTCAATAATGCGAGGACCCCACTGAATGGTTTTAACCCTGCCAATTACTTTTTCGATATCCTTCAATATAGCAAGCAATTCGTGAGCCTGCAAAAAGGTCTCTATTTCAACTGCAGCGTTTAAAAAATTCGGCTGGTCTTCTACACCCCAAGGCTCTGTCTCATAAAAAGACGAAAGTTTTCTTATAGTCCCACCCTTAACTCCAAGTAATTCCAGAGCCTTCTGGCAGTTTTCGAGACGGTCACCTAAATTCGAGCCAATACCTATGTGAACTATCGCCACAGATTTACAACACCTTGCCTAATCTCTCAATGGCTTCTTTTATTCTATCGACAGGCTTAGTAAGGGCAAATCTTATGTAGCCCTCTCCGGGAGAGCCAAAACCGACACCCGGCGTTCCCAGAACCCCGGCATTAGTGAGCAAATGAGAAACGAAGTTAGAAGAATCGAACCCTTTCGGCACTTTTGCCCATAAGTAGAAAGTTGCAGATGGTTTTTTGCAGTCAATACCCAATTTGCGAAGACCTTCGTATAGAACATCTCGTCGCTGCTGGTATATATCCCTGATATCTGAAAGTATAGAATCAGGCGTATCCAATGCTGTAATTGCTGCCTCCTGGATTGCCTGAAATATCCCCGAGTCAAGATTCGTCTTTATCTTGCCTAATCCTGCGATGACATTTTTATTCCCGACTGCAAAGCCTATTCTCCAGCCGGTCATATTGTATGTTTTAGAGAGAGAGTGAAACTCTATGCCTGTCTCTTTTGCACCATCAAGCTCTAAAAAGCTAAAAGGTCTTTTGTCATCAAAATAAATCTCAGAATAGGCCGCATCGTGGCAAATGATTATGTTATATTTTGATGCCAGTTCAATTGCCTGTATAAAAAAGTCCTTTTTAGCTACTGCGGAGGTTGGGTTGTTGGGATAATTCAAAAACATCAGCTTGGTTCTTTTTAGTACCTCAACGGGTATCAACCCAAAATCGGGAAGGAAGTCATTTTCTTCAATAAGTGGCATAAAGAAAGACTCTCCACCGGCAAACAGAGTCGCAACGGGATATACTGGATATCCGGGTGTGGGAACAAGGACTATGTCATTCGGGTTTACAAATGCAAGGGGTATATGTCCTATTCCTTCTTTTGAGCCTATTAGAGATAAAACCTCCGTTTTTGCATCGAGGGATACATTAAATCTGTTCTTATACCATTTTGCCACAGCCTCTCTGTATGAAAGCATACCTTCGTATGAAGGATAACGGTGATGCTCTGATTTCTTTACGGCATTTATCATAGCATCAACAATGTGAGAAGGGGTTGGGATATCTGGGTCTCCAATGCTTAAATCAATAAGGTCAACACCTTTGGATAAAGTATCCTGCTTCATTCTGTCTATCTCTGCAAACAAATAAGGCGGTAGATTTTTAACCCTTTCAGCCATCTGTATATTATGCATAAAACCCTCCTCGCAAATGTCTCTAATAATGAAAACTATTGTATATCAACCATCGATAAAAGTCAAAAATACACCTACCTTAAAATTTATCGATAGAAGCCTCTTCAATGGGAGCGAAGAGAAGCGAAGGGGACCCCTTTCGACAATGTCTGGCTTAAGCTTGCTGAAGGGCTCATAGTGAAATTTTAGAGATCGCCACGCACCCTTTGGGTGATAGCGATGAAGGACGAATAACCGCTTTTGTATTTCTATCGCCGAATTTGGTTCTGCACGAAAATTGGTTATAGAAGCTCAGAAACCCTCTCATTGATGCCCCAACATACAATCCTCAAAAATTACCATAGTTCAAGATAAGTTCCAAATTTTTATTATAATTTTCTCAAAGCCTCTTCAAATAATCCGTTTAACTTTTTGGTTTCATTGCAAAGCTTCAGGAGTATCGCGGACAAATCATCTTTACCCCATCGAGAGGCTTTCTCTGACCACTCCTTGTATGTTTCAGCGTGTTCATCGTTATGCTCCATCCAGTGATGGAGGAGTTTGTTCAATTTTGCAAGTTCATTCATAGCGTCTCCTTTAAAGTTATTTTGCCGCCTTGAATTGCATAAATCTGCTTGACGGCTTTTTTAAGGAATTCATGGTCATGGGTAATAATAACATAGGTTTCTGAGTAGCTTTTGAGATAATTCAAAAATTTGTCTGTGGTGTCTTCGTCTAAACCAGATGTAGGTTCATCAAGCAAAAAACATACTGGATTCATCGCGGCTACCGCAGCAAGCGCTACAAGTCTCTTTTCACCGCCTGAGAGGCGATAAGTGATTTTCTTTTCCATTCCGCTTAAGCCAAGCAGTGCGCAGATATTTTTTACAATAATTTTAGCTTCTTCATGAGACTTTCCAAGATTTAGAGGGCCAAAGGCGATGTCCTCTTCGACTGTAGGATAAAAAAGCTGGTCGTCGGAGTCCTGAAATAACAATCCGATTTTCTGCCTAACCTCCAGAAAATCTCTTTCCTCCTTCCGCCGCTTCCCAAAAATATTAATCTCCCCGAAGAGAGGCTTTAAAAGCCCCATTATAATATGTAATAAGGTAGTCTTTCCCGAACCATTGGCTCCAATTAGTCCAATCTTATCTCCCCTTTTAAGGGTAAAGTTCAACCCCTCTAAAATCATCCGTCCATGATTATATCCAAAATCAAGGTCTTTTATTTCAATGAGATTTTCGTATGAGGTCATTAGCTAATTAACTATCGATAGCCCAAATGTTTTCACGAGCAGGAGCATGACGATAATCATGCATAGCAAGAATGCAATATCTACTTTATTCAGCTCAAAGTGCGATGCAAGGGGAAAATTATTTTTAAATCCTCTGCATAGCATGGCATTATAGATGCGGTTTGAGCGCTCAAAGCTCCTTATAATAAGCATCCCGACAAGATATGCAAAGGTCCTGTAAGTATGCATGTTGCTATGCGGCTTAAAGCATCTTATCAGCATTGCTTTTTTAAGTTTTATATATTCTGTGTGCAGTACAGTTATATAGCGGTAGAAAAAAAAGAATAAGAGCACAAGTTTTTGTGGAGCCCTCAAATGGAGAAGGGCATGCGCAAGGGAAAAAACCTCCGAAGTCCCCAGAATTGCAATTGTCATGATAACTATGGCGTTGGATTTAAATGTAATAGAAAGCACATGCATAACACCCTCACGTGTTGCGGTCAGAAAACCTATCTGAAACAATGCCTCTCCATGATAGCTGAACGGAAGAAATAACCACAAAAAGGCTATGAAGACGTTTACTGCAAGCAATCTCAGTAAGAGTTTTTTGAGATTTAGTTTTGCAATTACTACAAACACGACAGACATAACGAGAGCTGCAAGAGGTCCTTCCACCCCACTCATCGCCGCAATTATGAAAACCAATGGAAGTATCGTAAGGAACTTTATCCTTGGATCGAGCCTGTGTATAAAAGAATTGCCTTCCGCAAATTCCTCAAGATGCACTTCAAATTATCCTTTATTTTAAGATTTTTTCCTGCTCTTAAAATACATAATGATACCC
Organism: Dissulfurispiraceae bacterium; assembly: GCA_036781645.1. Lineage (GTDB taxonomy): Bacteria > Nitrospirota > Thermodesulfovibrionia > Thermodesulfovibrionales > Dissulfurispiraceae > DYHD01. Next base: position 8,539 of record DAIQAO010000001.1, on the reverse strand, counting down.
ATTATCCCTAAAATATAGCCGATTCCTCCTATTATCTCCCGTAACCCTGCCTTATCTGTGTTTTCCTGAATTGTTTCGAGACGGTTCATTAAAGGTTGTATTTTTGCTTCGACAGCCTTATTCACAACAGCCTCTACCTCGCTTGGTGAAAGGCATTTTTCACGAGAGATGGTGGGAGGATTTACCACCGATGATACTTTATCTTCCTTTGGTTTGATAGGGGTTTCTTTTCCTCCCAAAGAAAGATAATAAACAGCCTGGTGTCCCGCCCCTGCCTTGAGGACAAGTTTCAGAGAATCAGTAAGGGGGCTTTAAAGGAAAATCTACCGTTTTCATCGGTTTTTCCTTCGTTGAGCCTTTTACCTGTTATATTATCGAATACCTCCACGATGCAATTTCTACATCTCGAACCATCGGCAAAGTAGCTTTCAGTATGCACCATTCCACCATCTGTATAAACATAGATATTTACTTTATGGGCTAGAACATGTAAGGGGAAAAAGAACATGATTAAAAGTATTGAAAGTAAAATAGCAAAACTTAGTCTTTTCAAATGATATTCCTTTATAATCCTTTATAATTTAGTCGTTTTTCTTACAGTAACCCTATCATCCTGAGCTTGTCGAAGGATAGCCTGCTCAAGATTTTACAACACGCAGTGTTAGCTATATTAACTATAGCACAACCGCCCTTCTGCACTTATGTGCTATGTATCAGTTCTACGATTTTACACCTTCTGTTATGCCAAGAAGCTCAGGTTTAACTCTTTTAAAGAATAAGATACAAAATCCAGTAATAATACCCTCCACAACCATCACCGGGATATGAGAGAGGATTATTAATTTTACGATGTTGATAAACTCTTCACCTGTTCCTATCAGGGAAATCGCCATTAAAAGACTTGCCAAACCGATACCTGTTATACCTGCGAAAAAGCCTGATACCGCAATAATCGCATGATTCCCCTTCTTAATCAGGAAACTGAACAAATAATATGCAGACACTGCCGGCGCCGCCATAATCATGGTGTTTACGCCTAAGGTAGTAATCCCGCCGAATTGAAAAAGGACTGCCTGAAGTAGCAATGCCACCAGAATAGAAGGGAAAGCCATCCAGCCCAGAATGATCCCGACAAGTCCATTTAAAATTAGATGTGCACTCACAGGACCAATAGGAACATGTATTAAGGATGCTACAAAAAAGGCGGAAGAGAGCACAGCCACACCCGGTATTTTTGCGTAATCCATTTTTTTCAATCCGATCGCAACGCCTCCGGCAGTCAGTAAGGCGCCGGCAATAAGAACAGCGGGGGAAAGAACCCCTTCAGATATGTGCATCTTACCTCATCTCCCTCGTTCTTACCCAAAAAACTGCGCCGATCTCGACAGGATATTCCTTTCCGTCCCGTTTTAAGGTATAATCAGTGGTATTGATTGCAGAGAATCCCCACCAGCCTGCCTTTGGCATTGCATAAGTGAACACTCCATTGGCATCAGCTTTAATGACCTGAGTTACATAGGGTTCTTCGGGGGCTTTTATTTTGGAATCAGGATTGTAATATTCTATTTCGACTTCAGAATAAGGGACTGCTTTGCCGTTCATCTTGACTATTCCCTGAAATACATTTCCAGCCCACAACCCGAACGGTCTTGTCAATGGGACTATCTCTGTTTTAAGTTCAACCTCTTTCTCCCAGCCGTCCTCTTTGCCCAAGGCGCTGACAATGACTTTAGTAAAGTGGACGATAAATTTTTCTTCAGCTTGCTCCCAGTATGGAGTGGGTTCTGCATAGAAAATATAGCTGCCGGGTTCTTTGATTATATAAGCTCACTCCCAGAAGGTAAATCCCTTTGTCTTTTTGCTCTTTAAATCCTTAAGAAGGTCTTGATTTTTGTCCCCGATAATCACCCCGAACTTTACAGGCTTTTCCATATTCATATACTGCCACTCAAAGGGGTGCATAAACTTAACCTGTAAGGTAATCTTTTTAGAATCTTTTGCAGATATAATATCATCTGAAGGCATAATCACTCCAAAGTGAGCCCATCCATTTTGCGCACCGTAAAGCATGAAAAACATGAGAAACATGATAGAAATGATTTTTATCATTTTATCCTCCTTAATTTGCAGCTGCATTTATTGCGCCAATACAATATTTTTTAACTATTTGTGGTTTTTAATTACCAAAAAGAAGTTTCAACCCACAGGTGTCCAAAATAATATTCAAGCAGGGATATGCCCCGATTTCTTTGCCAAAAAACTACATTCGTGCATTTGTAAGTCTTTGTGAGGGTTCATATTAGTTTTGAGGTATCGGTAGTTGAGGCTTCCGCTTTTTCTTCAGCCTCTTCGAGGTTACCTGTGGCTTTGGCTCCAGAAATCGCATCATATCCCTCGGATTGCAAATATAACGGGTATGGTTTCAACCTAATACCTAAAACCTGTATGTCAAACCTGCGAGCAGTGCGTAATCAACTTCAGCTTTGTTCAAACCAGCCTTGATGCCCAGATCAATATCAAAATTATCGGTAATCGTATAAATGATGCCACCTAAAATAAAAGCGGGATGGGTATTTGATTCCCTGTCTGTGTTTCTTTCCATCCCGACATTAGCAACGAGCTTTAATTCCTTCATAACCTCAAGCTCTGATGCAAGGGATATGTGCCAGATATCTTTTCTATCGTTGAATTTATTTTCATTTCTAATGTACCCAAGATTAAGATGTAGTGTTAGGGGGTCAATCTCTTTTGATGCGATGAAATACAAGCCGAAAGTGGCTTTGCCATTGCCCAGACCTTTATCATCATTGCCTGTGGGAAGTGTTAGCACAGGTTTAAGCGCAAGAGTAGCAATATCTTTTTGTTCATAAAAGCGCCATTTTAATTCAAGGGAGACATCCGAAATGCCATTTTCTTTAAAGGTCTCTCCTTCTGCCTCGATTTTTATAAATTGATACGGCAGGGTAAGAATAATATCAATGTTGTCTTTGATTCCGTATGTCAGGATAGCATTTAAATCAGTTATACTCTCTTTAATACCGCCTTCCTTATGGCTGGAGTATTCAAGGTTGAATTCCACCTGAGCCTTGCCCGCACCAACAGTCCCAGCATCATCCGTTATAAGCGGATGTGCGGCAAATACATTAGTAGATAAAACAAATATTGATAAAACAACTCCAAAAAACAAATTGAGAAGGCATTTCTTCATATAAACCTCCATGAAATAAATTATGAAATACCCGCAAAACAGGTAATTTTATTGTTATAGAAAAAACAAAAAGCCACAAAGGCTCCCTTATGATCTTCGTGATCTAATGAAGCCTTCATGGTTCTTTGAATTAAGTAATAAATTAGCATTGCTGGGGAAAAATGTCAAGCTGGCAAGTAAAATAATAAATTGAAAAAAAATAGCTTTTCCTATAAAATAATCGCTATTTGATTAATATAAAGCAAAAAGTGGAGGTAACAATGTCCGAAGTTTTGGAAATCAGATGGCACGGCAGAGGCGGGCAAGGCACTGTAACCGCTGCTAAGGTCTTTGCGGACGCATGCCTAAGCGGTGGCAGATATGTTCAGGCATTTCCTGAGTATGGACCAGAAAGGTCTGGCGCCCCTCTGAGGGCGTATAACAGAATCAGTTCTAAAGAATTAAGGGTGCACTGCCCTGTTCTTCATCCCAGCATCGTAGTAGTAGCTGATCCAACCCTGCTTGATGGAATAAATGTGGCTGAAGGGACTCCAGAAAATGCTATATTTATTGTTAATTCAGCAAAAGATCCCGCAGAAATTAAAGCCAAAATAAAAGCGACTCCCTCACAGCGAGTTTTCCTTGTGGATGCTACCAAGATTGCTATGGATTGCATCGGCAGGCCTATGCCTAATTCACCTCTGGTGGGCTCGCTGGCTAAAGTAAGCGGGATTGTCTCATTAGAGACTATATTGGAGGATGTAAAAAAGAGCTTCGGGAAAAAGTTTGCCAAAAAGGTAATAGACGGCAACCTTGAGGCTGCAAAGAGAGGCTATGAGGAGGTAAGGGAGGTATGAAACTGAAAGGCTGGAAAGAGATGACGCCCGGAGCAACTATTCTGGAACCAGGCAGTTCCGCCAATTTCAAGACAGGCTCATGGAGAGCTGCAAAACCGAGATGGATAAAGGAAAATTGCATACAATGCCTTTTCTGCTGGCTATATTGCCCTGATATGGCTGTAAAGGTTAAGGACAGCAAAAGGGAAGATTTTGATTATGATTATTGCAAGGGCTGTGGGATATGCGCCCTTGAGTGCCCCGGCAAGAAAGGCAATAAGGCAATAATTATGGAAGAGGAGGGCAAATAATGGGTAAAATTGTTGCAGTTACCGGAAATGAGGCTGTCGCAAATGCTCTCAGGCAGATAAATCCTGATGTCTGTGCCGCTTATCCAATTACACCTCAGACGGACTTAATGCAGAGGTTTTCAAGTTTTGCCTCTGATGGTTTAGTTGATACTGAAATGATTCTCGTTGAGAGTGAACACAGCGCATTGAGCGCCTGCATAGGAGCGTCTGCCGCTGGCGGAAGGGCTGTCACCGCTACTGCTGGACCTGGTCTTGCCCTGATGTGGGAAGTCCTTTTTGTTGCCTCTGGCATGAGGCTGCCTATCCTGATGCCGGTCGTCAACAGATCACTCTCTGCTCCTCTCAACATTCACGGAGACCACTCAGATGCTATGGGAGCCAGAGATTCCGGGTGGATACAGCTGTGGTCCGAAAATGCTCAGGAGGCTTATGACAACACCGTGCAGGCGTTAAATATCGCTGAAGATATGGATATAAGACTGCCTATAATGGTATGTATGGATGGCTTTATTATCAGCCATTCAATAGAAAGGGTCGAGTATCTCGATGATGATGTAGTCAAAAATTTTGTAGGTGAATATAAGCCTTTGAATCCGCTTCTTGATATTAAACACCCCAAGAGCATTGGGCCCCTTATACTGCCAGATGCTTACATGGAATACAAGAGAATGCAACATGAGGCGATGTCAAAGGTCAAGGATATAGTGCTCAAGACTGCCGATGCCTTCGCACAAATAAGCGGTAGAAAATATGGACTTTTTGAAGCTTACAGGCTCGATGACGCGGAAGTAGGCATAGTTATCTTAAATTCTGCTGCTGGCACAACAAAAGATGTAGTTGACAGCTTCAGAGAAAAAGGCATAAAGGCAGGGCTTTTGAAGCCGAGATTATTCAGACCATTCCCGTACGAAGAAGTCGGAGAAGCCTTAAAGGACCTCAAGGCTATATGTGTTCTTGACCGTGCTGATTCATTCGGGGCATTTGCACCACTGTATGTAGAAATCGCTGCAAGCCTCTATACATATAAAACGAAGCCTATACTTATCAATAAGGTTTACGGTCTGGGGGGCAGGGATTATATGCCTGAGCATGCAGAGATTGTGCTTAATGAACTTGTTGAGATTGTAAAGACAGGCAAGGTAAAAAACTATAAAGATTATATTGGAGTGAGGGAATAATATGGCGACACCACTTAGTTTAAAAGAACTTTCAAAGAAAGAAGTACTGCTGTCCTCTGGGCATAGGATGTGCTCTGGCTGCGGAGCCCCAATTGTCGTCAAAATGGTCCTGCTTGCCGCTGAATATCCTGTTATAGCCTGCTCATCAACAGGCTGTCTTGAGGTTTCCACATGTATTTCAGAATATACGGCTTGGAAGATTCCCTGGATACACAGCGCCTTTGAGAATGCCGCTGCAACTATTGCCGGTGTTGAGACGATGTATAGGTCTTTGAAGAAACAGGGCAAGATTACAGATGATATAAAATTTATCAACTTTTGCGGCGATGGAGGCACTTATGATATTGGCTTTCAAAGTCTTTCTGGCGCCATGGAACGCGGGCATGATATGCTTTACATCTGCTATGACAACGGCGCATATATGAATACAGGCATCCAACGTTCAAGCGCTACTCCTATCGGGGCTGATACTACCACATGTCCTGTAGGCAGCGTCATACCAGGAAAATTGCAGCAGAGAAAAGACCTTACTAAAATAATGGCTGACCACGGGATACCTTATGCCGCTCAAGCAGCTATATCCAACTGGCAGGATTTAATGAGGAAGGTCAGAAAGGCTCTCGACATCAAAGGTCCCAAATTTATGAATATTCTTGCCCCGTGTAACCGCGGTTGGAGGTCTGGCAATGACGACGCCGTTATGATAAGCAGACTCGCCGTTGAAACATGTTACTGGCCCCTTTATGAGATTGAAAACGGAGACCTTAAAATAACATCGAAACCGAAGGAAAAAAAGCCATTGACTGAATTTCTGAAGATTCAGGGCAGGTTTAAACATCTTTTTGCGCCTGAGAACGAGTGGCTACTAAAAAAGGCTCAGGAGGATGTTGATAGAGGCTGGGAAAGACTCTTAAGGGATGAGGCTTGTGCAGCAGGCAGCAAGCCCACTGAAGAAAAGACAGAGGAAAATCAATAATCGTTTACTATCAAGTCTAAAGAATCGGGCACAACCTCCACTAAGGCGGGGGCTGTGCCCGCATAGTCGCCATCTATCTGGACCCTCGAACTGCCAAAGACTTCTAATCTCGCAGCCCTAAGATAGCTTATATCATTGTATTTCAAAAGTGTTTTTGTGGCAACGCCTATAAGATACCTGAAAAGGCTGAATCTGCTTCTGCTATGGGCAATAAAAATATAGAAAAATGGAATGGTCAGTTTTGCATCAGGTGTAATCTTTAAATTGCCTCCGTAGCAGGCTGCTTTGCCGATAATAACAGCATACCCATCCAGAGAAAGGGTTTTATTGGAGTAATCATAATCGAAATCACACGAATGGCATTTTTTTATAATCTCTGCATCATAAGCCTTTATGTTGAGCAGGATGGGATTATACCTCAGGGCTACCCCGAGACCGCTTAATATATAACCACCTTTACCAGTTAGCCTTTTAATCTCCTTGTTTACACTAAAAACAGCCTCTCCATCAAAGCCTATACCAGCCATCAGCAGAAAATGTCTCTCAATTTGCGAGACTTTGTTGTCTCTGGAAAGTTTTATAAAGCCAGTATGAATTTTACGAATCTTTCCGTTTAAGATAAAATCAATAGATTTAGAGATTTTATAAGGCATCTTAAGTTCTTTGGCGAGCACAGATGTCGTGCCTACAGGCAGGATAGCCATAGGCGTGCTTGATTTCACAAGACCATTTGCGACTTCATTATAAGTCCCATCTCCACCTGCTGCTATAATTAGAGTTGAGGGCATGCCCGAAAACCTTTTTGAGAAATTCTCAGCATCTCCTTTTTTTGTTGTAAGGTAAAGCTCGGCACGATAACCTTTCTGTTTAAGAATGTGAAAGGCTTCAAGAATTTTCTTTTCAGCTCCTCCGCCAGCTATAGGATTGCCGATGATAATAATCTTCTCAAACAAATACCAAACTCCTTAATCTATAGATGGGTTAAAATGAACAAGCACTGGGATTTTCTCAAGATATTCTATCAGACTCGAGACATTAGACTCCTCCCTGATAAAGAATACCCTTCCACCGTTCATGTTTCCATGAACTTTAATATTGGGAATTCTTAGATATCCATTGCCTGATGTAGCAATGTACCCGATTGTGTATTCGGGATCATCGGAGATGCAAAGTTCAGCAACGATATCTTCATGATATGCCACTTTTGATGCTAAAATTAAAGCCTCCTTAACCCTGTCAGTATTAATCCCTAATCTTGCGAGTTTATTGTTTAGTTTCTTTCTGGATTTTTTATCTATACCCAGCCTTGATACCCTTATTCCTCTCGATTTATCAGGTTCAAAGCGGCGACCTGTTGTCATTCCTATTAAGGCGGCGCCTCTCATCACATCCGAAGAATAAAGTATCTCAAAAGCTACATGTATAGCTGATTCACTAATACCGAGTTGTGAAAGTCTTTCGATGATTAGTCTTCTAGCTTGTGCGGGTGAACTTGACTCGAGAGTTGTTAATGGCAAAACGGGGACTTTAGTTAAATCATCACCTATTTTTTCAAGAGTAAAGAAAATTTTGTCAGGCTTACCCCTTGAATGGCTTATAGCCCTTTTTAAATAGCTGTTGATGGTCGAATTTATCTCTTCTTCTTCGTATATCCCTTCAGCGCCTGAGATATGCAACTCTTTCAGACCTTCTTTTTTATCTTGAAGGTCATTTAACAATCTCGATGCCCTCATCCGTATATTCCACATAAATGCCTGTATTCCTTATTTAAAAATAGAGACACATAAAATTATAAGGCATCAAATATGCTTATGCTTAATTAATAACGAATTATTATACCAGCTAATGATAACAGAAACTATAAATAATGTTCTCCCAAAATCGGCGATAGAAATGTAAAGTTTAATAGAAGCAAAAAGATATTTAGGAAGGGCTGGTAAAGGATTTTTATACGGCACCTTGTAATAACAAAGCTTTAGAGATTTCAGCAAAAGACATTAAATTAGTGCAGATGTTATCTCTTTATTTCTTTAAGCCTTCAGCGCTTCAGA